>NZ_JBEXTT010000001.1:17508-501946 GCF_040614155.1 Nocardiopsis sp. NPDC006139 | reverse complement strand
ATCAACACCCACTCCCCCTAAACCCCCAACCCCCCCGGTTTTGCCTTTATTATTTCTGTGGGCCCCCCCCCCCGCGGGGGGGGGGGCCCCCCCCGGGGGGGGCCCGCCCCCCCCCCCCCCCCGCCCCCGTTTCAGGGCCGTTCCACGGCCCCCCACACCGCCGCGACGGCCTCCCTCAGCCGGGCGAACCGGTGCCCGGGCAGGTCCAGCAGGGTGCGCCCGGCCACCCACGGCGGGGCGGCGGCCACCGCCAACCGGGCCGTGCGCTTGTTCACCGGCGCGCCCCCCTCCTGCGCGACCCGCACCACCCCGGCGCGCAGCACCGACGTCAGCGTCCCGCGGGCGTTCTCCTGGACGTGCGCCAGCAGCCGGTCCACCGGGTCCTGCGCCTCCGGCGCCCGGACCAGCCGGACCGCGGTCAGCGACGGGTCGCCGAAACCGCGCAGGAACCGCACCCGGAACCGGGGCTCCACCACGGCCCGCAGCTCCGACTGGCCCCGCTCGTCGCGCACGCACGCCGCGGACGAGGGCACCAGCAGGTACCCGCCCGCCTCGGGGCAGGCCAGCGCCGCCCGCGCCGCGATCCGCTCCCAGCCGCCGGTCAGGTCCACCACCGGCGGCCCCGACAGCGGCACCTGCGCCTCCATCCACGTGGACAGGCGCACCCGCCCCGCGTCGGGCAGCACCGCCGCGGGCCAGGCGCCCACCGGCACCGGCCGCCCACCGGAGTCGGCGGCGGCCCGCTCCAGCGCGGCGGCCGCCCGCTCCTCGGTCAGCGAACCCCGGGCCTCCTTGGCGTTGACGCCCTGGCTGTACACGCGGGCACCGCTCTCCGCCGACGGGGGAGCGGTGCGCGACAGCGGCCGCAGCACGTACAGGTCCGAGGCGGCCCCGATGGACTCGGCGCCCTCGTAGCGGTGGAAGTCCGGCCACATCGCCTCCAGCACCAGGTCCAGCCGGAGCAGCCGGGCCTGCGTGGCGGCGGCCAGCCGCGGCGTGGTCTCGCTGACCCCGTAGGCGACCAGCACCCGGCCCCTGCGCGGGTCGGTCATCCCCTCCAGGCCGCGGCGCACGAACAGCTCCACCCCGTCGGCGGTGTAGGGCGGGTCGGTGAACACCACGTCGGCCTGCCCGCGCAGCCCCGCGGGCAGGCCCAGCCGCAGGTCGGCGAAGTGGGTGCGCACGTCCAGCCCCAGCCGCCCGGCGACCGCGTCGATGTGCGCGAGCACCCGTTCGTCGATGTCGGCCACCAGGACCCGCGCCCGGGGCTCGACCAGGGCCAGCGCGACCGAGGTGAGGTCGTGGTCGCCCACGCACAGGACGGTGCGGTCGGCGAGGTCGAACCGGGTGGCCAGGAACAGCGCCCGGCGCAGCGCGGTGTCGGCGGTCGCGGTGACGTGGTCCAGGTCCAGGTCGGACGCGGGCCCCTCGGCGACGGCCCGGGCGATCTCGGCGGCCGCCCCGGCCCGCGCGGGCACCAGGTGCCGCACCGGGTCCGCCAGGGCGTCCCCGGCCGCGCCGGCGTAGTGGTCGGGCCGCACCAGCCGCACCCGGTCACCGCCGGGCGCGCGCTCGGCCTCCCCGGCCTCCACCAACCGCTCCAGCAGCGCCACCACCAGGACGCGGGCGACCCCGGTGGCCCGCACCAGGTCGTCGGCGCTCCGGCCGCGGCCGTCCGACAGCGCGGCGAGCACGGCGCGCAGCCGGGGCGCGTCCACCCCGTGGGCGCGCAGCGCGTCCAGCGCGGCCCCGGGCAGGGGCGGAGGGGACGGGAGGGGCGTCCGCGGGGGGCCGGGGACGCCGGGGTCGTTGGGGTCTGCTGCCATGCACCGATCGTCCCACGCCCCGGAGGGAGCGGGTCCGGCCGCAGGTCAGGGCCGCTTCCGGCGGGAGAGTGACATATCACTCGGCCGGCCGGGGGAGTCCCCCTTGGGCGGAGTGTTAACGCCGGGGTAATGTGGGGGCGCGGCGCACGGCGTTCGCGTGCCCGAAGCGACGAACACGACCAACCGTCGGGTTTTATCCGCTTTGGGAGGTTTAGCGGGATTCCCTCGTGGAAAAACCGGCTAGGCACACCTCCGACGGGGAACCCTCCGTAGGAGGAACCGCGGTCCCACCCGCAGGGGGCCGCGACACGCGACCCGGGGCGCACCGCGGCACCCCATGGTCTAGACCTGCGACCCACGTCGCGGCCGGACCCGCGGGAACAGGCAGGACCGCTCGCAAGAGGGCGACCGGCCGCCATTCGCACCACGAGGACGTGGCCGCGGTACGGTGGCGGACCACACGGCGTCCACAGGCCGAGCACCCACAACTTCACGCACGCAGCAGGGCCAATGTCGTCCCGGATGCGCTTTTCACGAAGCCGACGAAAGACGACAGGAGGGTAGATGCCCGCTGGTCAGGTGCGGCGTTCGTCCGTCCGAGCGAACGCGATCTCCACTTCTCAGGGCCTGTACGACCCCGCCTTCGAGCACGACGCCTGCGGTGTGGGCTTCGTCGCCGACCTCACCGGCCGCCGCGGCCACGACATCGTGCAGAAGGCGCTCACCGTACTGCGCAACCTCGACCACCGCGGCGCCTCCGGCGCCGACCCCGACGACGGCGACGGTGCGGGCATCCTCACCCAGATCCCGCACGAGCTGTTCACCGAGGTCTGCGACTTCGCCCTGCCCGAGGCCGGCTCCTACGCCGCCGGCATCGCCTTCCTGCCCGCCGACGCCGCCGCCCGCGCCGAGGCCATCGCCGTGGTCGACCGCATCGTCGCCGAAGAGGGCCTCACCCTCCTGGGCTGGCGCGACCTGCCCTTCGAGCCCCAGTACAGCGGCCCGGCCGCCCGCGACGCCATGCCCTACTTCGGGCAGCTCTTCATCACGGGCACCCCCGGCACCGCCACCGAAGGCCTCACCGGCATCGACCTGGAGCGCTACGCCTACTGCGTCCGCAAGCGCGCCGAACACGAGGCCGACGTCTACTTCCCGAGCCTGTCCCCGCGCACCATCGTGTACAAGGGCATGCTCACCACCCCCCAGCTCGAACCGTTCTTCCCCGACCTGTCCGACCGGCGCTACGCCTCCGGCCTGGCCCTGGTCCACTCCCGGTTCTCCACCAACACCTTCCCGTCCTGGCCGCTGGCCCACCCCTTCCGCTACGTCGCCCACAACGGTGAGATCAACACCGTCAAGGGCAACCGGAACATGATGCGCGCCCGCGAGGCCAAGCTCGCCACCGACCTCATCCCCGGCGACCTGGACCGCATCTTCCCCATCGTCGACCCCGACGACTCCGACACCGCGTCCTTCGACGACGCCCTGGAGCTCCTCCACCTGGGCGGCCGCTCCCTGCCGCACGCGGTGCTCATGATGATCCCCGAGCCCTGGGAGAACCACACCGAGATGGACCCGGCCGTCCGGGCCTTCTACGAGTACCACTCCACCCTCATGGAGCCCTGGGACGGCCCCGCGTCCGTCTCCTTCAGCGACGGCACCCTGGTCGGCGCCGTCCTGGACCGCAACGGCCTGCGCCCCGGACGCTACTGGGTCACCCAGGACGGCCTCGTCGTCCTGGCCTCCGAGGCCGGCGTCCTGGACATCGACCCCGCCGACGTCGTCCGCAAGGGACGGCTCCAGCCCGGCCGCATCTTCGTCGTCGACACCGCCCAGGGGCGGATCATCGAGGACGAGGAGATCAAGGCCGAACTCGCCGCCCAGCACCCCTACCGGGAGTGGATCGACTCCGGCGTCATGCGCCTGACCGACCTGCCCGCCGCCGAGCCCGTCCCCGTGACCGAGCTCAACCTCGCCCAGCAGGTCTTCGGCTACACCGAGGAAGAACTCCGCGTCATCCTCACCCCCATGGCCCGCACCGGCGCCGAGCCCATCGGCTCCATGGGCACCGACACCCCGGTCGCCGCGCTCTCCGAGCGCTCCCGGCAGCTCTTCGACTACTTCTCGCAGAACTTCGCCCAGGTCACCAACCCGCCCCTGGACGCCATCCGCGAGGAGATGGTCACCAGCCTGTCCACGCTCCTGGGCGCCGAACACAACATCCTCACCGCGGCACCGGGCGACACCCGCCGCCTCGTCCTGCCCACCCCGGTCGTCGACCAGGCCGAACTCGCCGCCATCGTCGAGGCCGGACGCACCGAGCCCGCCCTGAAGACCTTCACCGTCGACGGCACCTACCCCGTCGACGGCGGCGGCGACGCCCTGGCCGCCCGGCTCGCCGAGCTCAACACCCAGATCGACGCCGCCATCGCCGACGGCGCCCACATCCTGGTCCTCAGCGACCGGCGCGCCGACGCCCGCCTGGCGCCCATCCCGTCCCTGCTGCTCACCGGCTCGGTCCACCACCACCTCGTCCGCGAGAAGACCCGCACCGAGGTCGGCCTCATCGTCGAGGCCGCCGACGTCCGCGAGTGCCACCACGTCGCACTGCTCATCGGGTACGGCGCCTCCGCCGTCAACCCCTACCTCGCCCTGGCCACCGTCCGGGACCTGGTCCAGCGCGGCACCATCGGCGGCGTCGACGCCGACACGGCCGTCCGCAACACCGTCAAGGCGTACGGCAAGGGCGTCCTGAAGATCATGTCCAAGATCGGGGTCTCCACGGTCAGCTCCTACACCGGGGCCCAGATCTTCGAGGCCCTGGGCCTGGGCCAGGAGGTCATCGACCGCTGCTTCACCGGCACCACCTCCCGCCTGGGCGGCGTCGGCTTCGACGTCCTCGCCGAAGAGGTCGCCATCCGCCACCGCCGCGCCCACACCGACAACCCGGCCTCCGGCGCCCACCGGCGCCTGGAGATCGGCGGCGAGTACCAGTGGCGCCGCGAGGGCGAACCGCACCTGTTCAACCCCGACACCGTCTTCAAGCTCCAGCACTCCACCCGTACCCGCAAGTACGAGATCTTCAAGGAGTACACCGACCTCATCGACGACCAGTCGGCGAGGCTCATGACGCTGCGCGGCCTCTTCCGCCTCAAGGAGGGCGTCCGCGAACCCGTCCCCGTCGACGAGGTCGAGCCCGTATCGGAGATCGTCAAGCGCTTCTCCACCGGCGCCATGTCCTACGGCTCCATCTCCGCCGAGGCCCACGAGACCCTCGCCATCGCGATGAACCGCCTCGGCGGCAAGTCCAACACCGGCGAGGGCGGCGAGGACCCCGCCCGCTTCACCCCCGACGCCAACGGGGACCTGCGGCGCAGCGCCATCAAGCAGGTCGCCTCCGGCCGCTTCGGCGTCACCTCGCACTACCTCACCAACGCCGACGACATCCAGATCAAGATGGCCCAGGGCGCCAAGCCCGGCGAGGGCGGCCAGCTGCCCGGACACAAGGTCTACCCCTGGGTGGCCGACACCCGCCACTCCACCCCCGGCGTCGGGCTCATCTCCCCGCCGCCCCACCACGACATCTACTCCATCGAGGACCTCGCCCAGCTCATCCACGACCTCAAGAACGCCAACCCGTCCGCCCGGGTCCACGTCAAGCTGGTCTCCGAAGCGGGCGTCGGCACCGTCGCCGCCGGCGTCTCCAAGGCCCACGCCGACGTCGTCCTCATCTCCGGCCACGACGGGGGCACCGGCGCCTCGCCGCTGACCTCCCTCAAGCACGCGGGCACCCCCTGGGAGCTCGGCCTCGCCGAGACCCAGCAGACCCTGCTGCTCAACGGCCTGCGCGACCGCATCGTCGTCCAGGCCGACGGCCAGATGAAGACCGGCCGCGACGTCATCATCGCCGCCCTGCTCGGCGCCGAGGAGTACGGCTTCGCCACCGCGCCCCTGGTCGTCTCCGGCTGCGTCATGATGCGCGTCTGCCACCTCGACACCTGCCCCGTCGGCGTCGCCACCCAGAACCCCGTCCTGCGCGAGCGGTTCTCCGGCAAGGCCGAGTACGTGGTCAACTTCTTCGAGTTCATCGCCCAGGAGGTCCGCGAGTACCTCGCCGCCCTCGGCTTCCGCAGCCTCGACGAGGCCATCGGCGCCGTCGACCTGCTCGACACCACCGAGGCCGTCGAGCACTGGAAGGCCAGGGGACTGGACCTGTCCCCGATCCTCCACGAGGTCGAGCCCTGGGCCGGCGACCACCGCGTCCGCACCCGCAGCCAGGACCACGGCCTGGAGAAGGCCCTGGACAACACCCTCATCCAGCTCGCCGAAGGCGCACTCGACTTCGGGCAGCCCGTCAAGCTCGAACTGCCCGTCCGCAACGTCAACCGCACCGTCGGCACCATGCTCGGACACGAGGTCACCAAGCGCTACGGCGCCGACGGCCTGCCCGCCGACACCATCGACGTCACCTTCACCGGCTCCGCCGGACAGTCCTTCGGCGCCTTCGTGCCCAAGGGCGTCACGCTCCGCCTCAAGGGCGACGCCAACGACTACGTCGGCAAGGGCCTGTCCGGCGGCCGCGTCATCGTCCGCCCCGCCGACACCTCCACCCTCACCGCCGAGGACCACATCATCGCCGGCAACGTCATCGGCTACGGCGCCACCTCCGGGGAGATCTTCCTCCGCGGCATCGTCGGCGAACGCTTCTGCGTCCGCAACTCCGGCGCCCTCGCCGTCGTCGAGGGCATCGGCGACCACGGCTGCGAGTACATGACCGGCGGCCGCGCCGTCGTCCTCGGACGCACCGGACGCAACTTCGCGGCCGGCATGTCCGGCGGCATCGCCTACGTCCTCGACCTCGACCCCCACCGGGTCAACACCGAGATGGTCGAGGTCGAAGCACCCACCGACGAGGACCGCGCGTTCCTCACCGACGTGCTCACCCGCCACCACGCCGAGACCGGCTCCACCGTCGCCGAACGCCTCCTGGCCGCCGGCGACGCCGGACTCGACCGGATCTCCAAGGTCATGCCGCGCGACTACAAGCGCGTCCTGCTCGCCCAGGCCGAAGCAGAACGGGACGGCCGCGACGTCAACGAGGCCGTCATGGCCTCCGCGCAGTCCTGAGCGTCAGCACACACGAAAGGAGGAACAATCATGGCTGACCCCAAGGGTTTCCTGAAGATCACCGAACGCGAGCTCCCCGCTCACCGCCCGGTGGACGTCCGCATCCAGGACTGGCGCGAGGTCTACGAGGACTTCGACCGGGGCACCGTCACCAAGCAGGCGTCCCGCTGCATGGACTGCGGCATCCCCTTCTGCCACAACGGCTGCCCCCTGGGCAACCTCATCCCCGAGTGGAACACCCTCGTCCACACCCACGACTGGGCCGAGGCGATCGAACGGCTCCACGCCACCAACAACTTCCCCGAGTTCACCGGCCGGCTGTGCCCCGCACCCTGCGAATCCGCCTGCGTGCTCGGCATCAACCAGCCCGCCGTCACCATCAAGAACATCGAGGTCTCCATCATCGACCGCGCCTGGGAGGAGGGCTGGGTCAAGCCCCTGCCCCCCGCCACGCGCACCGGCAAGAAGGTCGCCGTCGTCGGCTCCGGCCCCGCCGGGCTCGCCGCCGCACAGCAGCTCACCCGCGCCGGACACGACGTCACCGTCTACGAACGCGCCGACCGCATCGGCGGCCTGCTCCGCTACGGCATCCCCGAGTTCAAGATGGAGAAGCGGCACATCGACCGCCGCATCGCCCAGATGACCGCCGAGGGCACCGTCTTCCGCACCGGCGTGGACGTCGGCGCCGACATCACCGTCGAACGGCTGCGCGCCGACCACGACGCCGTGGTCCTCACCGGCGGCGCCACCGCCTGGCGCGACCTGCCCGTCCCCGGCCGCGAACTCGCCGGCGTCCACCAGGCCATGGAGTACCTGCCCCAGGCCAACCGCGTCCAGTTCGGCGACTACGACCGCGCCCCCATCAACGCCGAGGGCAAGCACGTCGTCGTCATCGGCGGCGGCGACACCGGCGCCGACTGCGTCGGCACCGCCCACCGCCAGGGCGCCGCCAGCGTCACCCAGCTCGAGATCATGCCCAAGCCGCCCGCCAAGCGCCCCGACTCCCAGCCCTGGCCCACCATGCCGATGCTGTACAAGGTCACCAGCGCCCACGAGGAGGGCGGCAAGCGCATCTACTCCGTCAACACCCTGGAGTTCCTCGGCGACGACCAGGGCCGCGTCCGCGCCCTCAAGCTCGTCGAGGTCCAGCGCACCGCCAACGGCTTCGAGCCCGTCCAGGGCACCGAGCGCGAGATCCCCGCCGACCTCGTCACCCTCGCCATGGGCTTCGTCGGCCCCCAGAAGGAGGGCATGATCGAACAGCTCGGCGTCGAACTCGACGGACGCGGCAACGTCGTCCGCGACGCCGACTACCGCACCAGCGTCGAAGGCGTCTTCTGCGCCGGCGACATGGGCCGCGGCCAGTCCCTCATCGTCTGGGCCATCGCCGAGGGCCGCTCCGCCGCAGCCGCGGTCGACCGCCACCTCACCGGCGTCGACAGCGACCTGCCCGTCGCCATCCCGCCCACCGCACGACCGCTCGTCTGACCCGCACACCACGGCCACGGGGGCGCGCAGGGACCACCCTGCGCGCCCCCGCGCGCGTCCGGCGCCGCACACCGGTGACCCCGCCGTGACCCGCTCCCCGCACACACCCGCGACACTGGGAACCGGGCCCCGCCCCGGCACCCCCACCCCCCGACGGGAGCAACGACCATGGCCTACCGGATCATCGGCGACGCCGCCATGCTCCTCCACTTCGCGTTCATCCTCTACATCGCCCTCGGCGGCTTCCTCGCCTGGAAGTGGCCCCGCACCCTCTGGGCCCACCTCGCCGTCGCCGCCTACGGCCTCGCCATCAGCGTCTTCGCCTGGACCTGCCCCCTCACCCTGGTGGAGAACTGGGGGAGGGAGAACGCCGGACGGGCCGGACTCGCCGAAGAGGGCTTCATCGACCACTACCTCACCGGCGTCATCTACCCCGCCGAAGCCCTCCGCGAGGCCCAGGCCGCCGTCGGCGCCCTCGTCGTCCTCTCCTGGGCCGGCCACGCCGTCCTCACGGCCCGGCGCCGCCGCGCCCGCGCGGGTAAGGGCGCGGGCGGGGGAGCGGGCGTCGAGGCCGAGGTCCGCACCGACACCTGACGGCACCCCCGCCTACCATGGACCATGGCCTACCGGATCCTCGCGGACACGGCCATGGTCCTCCACATGGCCTTCCTCGCCTACGTGCTCCTCGGCGGCCTCGCCGCCTGGAAGTGGCCCCGGGCCCTGTGGCCCCACCTCGCCGCCACGGCCTACGCCCTCGGCATCACCCTCATCGGCTGGGAATGCCCCCTCACCCACGTCGAACGCCGGGCACGCCACCACGCCGGACAGGAGGGCCTGCCCCCCACCGGCTTCATCGACCACTACCTCACCGGCGTCGTCTACCCCGAGGAGCACCTCGCCACCGTCCGCCTCGCCGCGGCCGCCCTCATCCTCCTCACCTGGACCGTCCCCCTCACCCGCGCGCTCCGCCACCGCCGGAACGCCGCGCACCGCCACCGGAGACCCGCACGCCGCGACCCCACGTAAAGAACACGAATGGATTGGCCGCGACCGCGCACCCCCGCCCGAGCCACGGGTACCGTTCCCACATGAGCGTTGTGACCTGGGAATCCTTCCGCGCCGCAGAACACTTCACCATGCGCACCGCCCGGCTCATCGACAGGTACCGCTTCGCCTACCACTTCCAGGCCGGCCCCACCGCCCCCATCCGCTCCGCCCTCGCCGCCTACCGCAACATCGACGGCGGCTACGGCAACGCCCTCGACCCCGACCTGCGCGGACACGCCAGCCAACCCCTCGCCGTCGACACCGCCCTGCGCTACCTCGACGAACTCGGCCCCATCCCCGCCGGACTCGGCCAGAGCATCTGCCGCTACCTCACCACCGTCTCCTCACCCGACGGCGGCCTGCCCCCCGTCACCCCCGCCGTCCGCCACACCGAAGCCGCACCCTGGTGGCGCGAACACAGCGGCCGCACCCCCGACCTCGCCCTCACCGCCTCCATCACCGGCCGCCTCCACAAGCACAACATCACCCACCCCTGGCGCGACCGCGCCACCGCCTACTGCTGGAAGCACATCGACGCCCTCCACTGGACCGACCCCCACGAGGCCATCGGCATCTGCGCCTTCCTCCAGCACGTCCCCGACCGCCCCCGCGCCGTCGCCACCGTCAACCACCTCGCCACCATGATCCGCGCCGTCGTCCGCATCCGCCCCGAGTACACCCCCGACATCCCCGGGCCCCGCAGCGGCGCAGCCCCCCGCCACCACATCCACACACCCCTGGACCTGGCACCCGACCCCGCCTGCATCGCCCGGCCGATCTTCACCGACGCCGAACTCGCCGCCAACCTCGACCACCTGGAGAAGACCCAGCGCCACGACGGCGGCTGGAACGCCGACTGGGACCACTGGGACACCACCGCCACCCTCGAACTCGAAGGCATCCGCACCGTCCAGCGACTGCGCATCCTGCGCGCCTACGGACGCCTCGAACACGGCATCCCCACCCCCCGGCGCGACCGCTGACCGGGACACGGGCACCGCTCCGGAGACGGACCCGAGCGGCTCCGGGGAGGGATCCGACACACCCCGCGGGAGATCCCGGCACGGCTCCAGGAGGACGCCGGGGACGAGCCCGCAACGGTTCGGGAGAGGGGCCCGCACGGCCCCGGGAAGGCCCCGCACACGGTTTCGGAGAAGACCCCGGACACCCCGCCGACACCCCCGGCGACACACTCGTGCACAGCCCCCATTCGCCTTCGCGCAGCCTGAGATACGTCCATTCGCAACCTGGTTTAGACCACTGCATCCCCCGGACGCTCTAAAGTGTTACGCGTGACACGTCGAGCAAAGATCGTCGCGACCCTCGGTCCCGCCACCTCGAGCCCGGAGATCCTCCGCAGGCTCGTCCGCGCCGGACTGGACGTCGCCCGACTCAACCTCAGCCACGGAACCCACGACGACCACAGCGCCAACCTCGCCAACGTGCGAGCCGCCGCTGACGAGGTCGGACGAGCGGTCGGCATCCTCGCCGACCTCCAGGGACCCAAGATCCGCGTCGGCACCTTCGCCGACGGACCCGTCGACCTCAACCCCGGTGACGAGTTCACCATCACCACCGAGGACGTCCCCGGCGACATCCACCGGGTCTCCACCACCTACAAGGGACTCCCCGGCGACGTCCGCCCCGGCGACCGCGTCCTCATCGACGACGGCCGCATCGTGCTGGAATGCACCAAGACCACCGGCACGGACGTCCACACCCGCGTCATCTACGGCGGGACCGTCTCCAACCACAAGGGGCTCAACCTCCCCGGCGTCGCCGTCAGCGTCCCCGCCCTCACCGACAAGGACGAGGAAGACCTGCGCTGGGCCCTGCGCAACGGCGTCGACATGGTCGCGCTCTCCTTCGTGCGCAGCCCCGCCGACGCCGAGGAGTGCCACCGCATCATGGACGAGGAGGGCGTCACCGTCCCCCTCATCGCCAAGATCGAGAAGCCCCAGGCCGTCGAGCGCCTCCAGGACATCATCGAGGTCTTCGACGCCGTCATGGTCGCCCGCGGCGACCTCGGCGTCGAGCTCCCCCTCGAGAACGTCCCCATGGTCCAGAAGCGCGCCATCGAACGCTGCCGCGACAAGGCCAAACCCGTCATCGTCGCCACGCAGATGCTCGAATCCATGATCGGATCGCCCCGGCCCACCCGCGCCGAGGCCTCCGACGTCGCCAACGCCGTCCTCGACGGCGCCGACGCCGTCATGCTCTCCGGAGAGACCAGCGTCGGCCAGTACCCCGTCGAGACCGTCGAGACCATGGCGCGCATCATCAGCGCCGCCGAACAGGAATCCCTGCGCGCCTCGCACATCCTCAACCGGGTGCCCGAGACCACCGGCGGGGCCATCGCCCGCGCCGCCGCGGAGATCGGCGCCACCATCGGCGCCAAGGCACTGGTCGCCTTCACCATGTCCGGCGAGACCGCCCGCCGCCTGGCGCGCTACCGCTCGCCCATCCCGCTGCTGGCGTTCACCACCGAGACCGCCACCCGCGGACGCCTGTCCCTCACCTGGGGCGTGGAGACCAACCTCGTCCCCTGGGTCGACAACACCGACGACATGGTCCGCCAGGTCGAGAGCGAACTGCTCCAGCTCGGCGACTACACCAAGGGCGACAAGGTCGTCATCGTGGCGGGCAGCCCGCCCGGAACCACCGGTTCCACCAACTCCCTGCGCGTCCACCGCCTCGGCGACACCGTCGCCCTGGACGGAAGCTGACGCCGTTCACCGTCCGGTTGCCGGTCCGGGGCGTATGAGCCGCGCCCGCGGACCGGGGCCGGACCCGGGGGCGGAGCCGGACCTGGACCAGGGCCGGAAAGCCGCCGGAGAGCCAGGGACCGGCAGGGAGCCGGGAACGAGGCGGACGGGGCGCGGCCGTACGGGAACGGCACCGGCCGGACGACCGGCGGGTCAGCGGTGCGACTCCTGCTCCTGGCCGCCGGGCTCCGGGATCACCCGCTCCAACGGCATGTCCCACGGCAGCAGGTTCCACGGACTGCGCGGATCCTCCGTCAGCATCCCCAGCGCCGCCCACACCCGGTCGGTACCGCCGTGGTCGCCCTCCACACCCTTCTCGGGCCACAGCAGGTAACCCGCGTGGAACGCCATCGACAGCTGCTGCCACGAGGAATAGCGCCGCTGGAGGTCCGACGCCACCCGGCGCAGCGTCGTCTGCGACTCCACCGGGCTCAGCCAGTCCAGGGTCGCGCCCCCGCACACCAGCCGGATCACGTGCACCGACTTCCACCACTGGTAGGCGCCGATGATCACCGTCTCGTCGCCCTCGGCGACCCCGGTCACCATCCGCAGCCGGCCCACCTGCTCCGGCGTCAACCGCACCTGCTCACCGGTGGAGTGGCCGCCCTGCTCGCGCGGCAGCCGCGAACGCGCCACCCCCGCCGCCAGGTCGACCACCAGGTCCAGGCTCGGACCCTGGTGCAGCTCGTCCATCTGCCGCTCGACCGCCGCCAGCAGCGACTCGCGGTCCGTCACGTCCCACTGCCGCTCCAACAGCCGTCGGTACTGGCGGCGCAGCGTCGGCCGCGCCACCACGTCCCACGGCTCGGCCAGCGCCACCCGGAACGGCGCGGCCACCGCGGCGGCCCAGCGCTCGGTGCTCAGGGGGGCGTCGGCGTCGCGGGTGCGCAGCGCGGGGGACTCGCGCGACCCCAGCACCAGCTCGACGAAGGAGCCGGCCGCCACCGCCACCGCGGGCAGGAACGCCCATCCGGGCGCCACCGCCACCAGGACGACGACGAGCAGCGCGAGCGGTGCCAGCAGCCACGGGCGGCGCCGACCGGACCCCCAGGCCACCACGACCCAGGCGCCGATCACCAGTGCGCCGAACACCCCGGCCGCCACGGTCAGCACCGGCTGCTCCTCTCCTGAGAACCCGTCTCCGATTCTCAAGGATCATCGAATCCGGGCAGCGGCGGGGACCGAACCCACGGGTTGTACTCAGGTTGTGGCCGTGATGTGACCGGTTAGACCCGCCTTGCCCGGGCATGAAGTGACAAAAGGCCCTTTTTGTGCTGAACCGGCCGGGTAGTTACACCCGTTCCGCCCCGACCGAACCGCCCACCCGGCACACCGGGGGTCAAACCGCTAACCGGTTCTTGCTAGCCCTTGGGCCCCACGAACCGATCGAGCCGTGCCACGGCGTCCTTCCGCGCGATCGACACGACCAAGACGTCTTGGTGCGGGGGGTTGGGTTTCGTCCGGCACTTCCACGGGATGTCGAGACGGTCCAGCGAAGCCGTGAACAGGCCGGCGATGTCCTTGGAGACGTTGGTGAAGAAGTACCGCGGATACTCGTAGTACTTCCATTGCCCCTGGACCATCCTGCGCACCTTGTTGGTGACCCGGCAGCCGTCGGAGTGGATGAGGCCCCGGATGAACTTCTCCGGGTGGGCGTCCACGATCTCCTGCTGCCACGGCCTCAGGAAGATCCTGCGCGTGTGCTTCATGCCTTTGCCGTGTTGGGGGAAGATGCAGCGCCAGTGCTTGGAGGTCGCTTTGACCTCGGTGCAGCCCCTGCGCTGGACGCGGAACACCTTGACCGGGAAGACCCGGGTGATGGTCTGCGCGCACTCGTCCATCAGCCCGGGCCACGTGTCGGTGCAGACGATTCCGAGATAGTCGACTCCGTTGCGGATCCAGCCGATGTAGCCGTCGCCGAGGTACAGGCCGAGCAGGTAGGCGTAGGCCTGCGGATCGAGATGTCCGCTGCTGCATCGCGGGCAGTAGGTCGTGCGGTCCTGGCGGCGGGCTTCGACGTCGGGACCC
Organism: Nocardiopsis sp. NPDC006139; assembly: GCF_040614155.1. NCBI lineage: Bacteria > Bacillati > Actinomycetota > Actinomycetes > Streptosporangiales > Nocardiopsidaceae > Nocardiopsis > Nocardiopsis sp. NPDC006139. Next base: position 487,665 of record NZ_JBEXTT010000001.1, on the reverse strand, counting down.
CGGCGCCGTCCATAGCGCCAGTGCCGGACCGTCCAGATGGAGACGCCGCAGGCGTTGGCGACGGCTTGGTCGCTGTGTCCTTGGGTGTGGAGGTGGAGGGCTTTGTCGACGATGTCACGTGAGTACATGCTGCGCATGCTTGCTCACGCCTACGACAAATCGATGGTGTCTTCCCAGGTCAGAGGCGATATGTCCGAAATGACGAGAGCCACCCGTGGGTGGCTCTGTGGGTACCGGAAGTGGGATTCGAACCCACAAGCCCTTGCGGGCAGCGGTGTTTGAGACCGCCGCGTATGCCATTCCGCCATTCCGGCCGGTTTGTCTGTTTTGTTGCGGTCTGGGAGTGAACGTCCGGTTCGGCGACGGTCGGCCAACGGTGATGTCACGATTGGCCAGCATTGCCGGGCCCGACGATCAGCATCCTAGCGGATCTCGGTAACCTCATGTACGTGACGAGGACGCAGAGCCGCGTGGTGATCGCGGAAGACGAGGCCCTGATCCGCCTGGACCTCAAGGAGATGCTCGAGGAGGACGGCTACGCCGTCGTCGGCGAGGCCGGGGACGGGGAGACCGCCATCCGGCTCGCTCGCGAGCTCAAACCGGACCTGGTGATCACCGACATCAAGATGCCCGTGCTCGACGGCCTCTCCGCCGCCGAGAGGATCGCCGGGGAGCGGATCGCCCCCGTGGTGATCCTGACGGCGTTCTCCCAGCGCGAGCTGGTGGAGCGGGCGCGCGACGCCGGTGCCATGGCGTACCTGGTCAAGCCGTTCAGCAAGGCCGACCTGGTGCCCGCCATCGAGATGGCGACCTCCCGGTACGCCGAGCTGGCGGCGCTGGAGGCGGAGGTCGGCGGCCTCCAGGAGCGGCTGGAGACCCGCAAGCTGGTGGAGCAGGCCAAGGGCCTGCTCCAGAGCCGCCACGGGATGAGCGAGCCGGAGGCGTTCCGCTGGATCCAGAAGAACTCGATGGACCGCCGTCTGACCATGCGCAAGGTGGCGGAGACGGTCGTGGAGACCCTCGGAGGCAAGCAGGCCTAACGGATCCCGCGCAGACGGACTGAACAGGGGCCGCACCCGCCCGGGTGCGGCCCCTCGTCGTGTCCGGGGCATGTGGGAAATGTGCAGATCGCTCACTCGCCAGGTGGGAAACGAGACAGGTGTCCAGCGTCAAGGGGGGTCCCGTGACGGTTCAGTCTCGTTTCTGCACGATGGGATGACATTTGGGTCACGTGGTTTAAGCGAAGCTGAATGACCAGGGTAAACCGGGCTAAACTCGCCGCACCGAACAGCAATGGACAACGGTGTCGAATGCGCGCATACGGCACCGTTACCCTCAGATGCGCAAGGAGCGCGCGTGCGCACACGCCTCGTGACCGTGCTGCTCGCCCTGATCACCGCCATCCTGGTGATCCCCGGGCCGGCGGCGACGGCGGACGAACAGGGCGGTGAAGCGCTGCAGGGTCAGATCCGCAACCCGGACGACCGGGATCAGGGTGTCGAAGGCATCACGATCCAGGTGTTCGACGGTGAGGACGAGATCGGGGCAGCCGAAACCGACTCTGATGGAAATTGGGTGGTGGAGCTGCCCGGACCGGGCACCTACCGCGTCGTGGTGGACCAGGAGTCCGTTCCCGCAGAGTTCTCCGTACGGGAGACGGCCATCCTCGTCGACGGCGAGACCGAGGTGGAGGTCGAGGCGAACGATCAGCGTCCCCTGATCATCGCTTTGGAACCCGCCGGAGGCGGCGGGGAGTCGGACGCCGAGTCGCCCTCGGCGTCGGACTCGGAGACCCCGGCCGAGGACGACGCGGGCGCGGAGGAGGGCGATGTCGCCCCCGCGGCCGGCGGCTCCTTCGGCTCCAGGGTCATCCAGCTGACGGCGGCGGGCCTGCTCTTCGGCCTGGTGATCGCGATCTCGGCGATCGGCCTGTCGCTGATCTTCGGGTCGACGAAGATGATCAACTTCGCCCACGGCGACATGGTCACCTTCGGGGCCATGGTCGCGCTGGTGTTCAGCAGCGGTGCGGCGGGCATGGGCAACTCCCTGCTCGCGGTCTTCGCGGGTCTGGGGGGTGCGGTCCTCATCGGCGCCTTCCTGGAGACCCGGTTGGCGCGGACCGCCCTGATCATCGCCCAGTGGTCGTCGATCTTCGCCGGTATCGCGCTGGCCACGGTGCTGGGCGTGCTGGGCGACTCGGTGGGCTGGCAGGTCCCGCTGTGGATCGCGGCGGGTATCGCCGTGGTGATGGGCGCCGTGCTGGGCGCCTCCATGGAGCGGTACATCTGGCGTCCCCTGCGCCGCCGCAACGTGGCGCTGATCCAGATGTTCATCGTGTCGATCGGTCTGGCGCTGATCCTGCGCCACGTGATCCTGGTGCTGTTCGGTGCGGACCGCAGCCGGTACGCGGGCTTCCAGATCCAGGAGGTGGTGCGGCTGGGGCCGATCGCGATGCCCCCGCGCGACCTGGTGATCATGGGCGTCGCGGTCGTGGTGCTGGTGCTGGTGGCGTGTCTGCTGCAGTTCACCCGGATCGGCAAGGCGATGCGCGCGGTGTCGGACAACCGGGACCTGGCGGAGTCGTCGGGTATCGACGTGGACCGGGTCACGCTGTACGTGTGGGGCCTGGGCGGCGGTCTGGCGGCGCTGGGCGGTGTTCTGTACGGCCTGAACCAGGTGGTGCAGTACGAGATGGGCTTCCGTCTGCTGCTGCTGATGTTCGCCGCGGTGATCCTGGGCGGGCTGGGCACGGCCTACGGTGCGATGGTCGGCGGTATCGCCGTCGGCCTGGTGGCGATGCTGTCCACCCTGTGGTTCCCGTCGCAGCTGATGCAGGCGTGGGCGCTGGCGTTGATGATCCTCATGCTGCTGGTCAGGCCCCAGGGCCTGCTCGGGCGTGCTGAGCGGGTCGGCTAGGGGAGAAGACGATGGACATCCTTTCTATCCTGGTCGAGTCGGTCCGGTCGGCCCTGGGCCCGATCGCGGCGATCTACGCCCTGGCGGCCATCGGCCTGAACCTGCACTTCGGGTACACGGGCCTGCTGAACTTCGGCCAGGTCGGCTTCATGCTGGTGGGCGCGTACGGCGTCGGTATCAGCGTGTCGGTGTTCGGTCTGCCGCTGCTGGTCGGTTTCGGCGTGGGCCTGCTGTGCGCGCTGGCGCTGGCGCTGCTGCTGGGCATCCCGACGCTGCGGTTGCGGGCGGACTACCTGTCGATCACGACGATCGCGGCGGCGGAGGTGGTCCGGTTGGTGTACCGGGCCGGGTTCGCCGAGCCGCTGACCGGCGGTGTGTACGGTCTGCAGAACCTGGCGGGCGGTTTCCGCGAGCTGAACCCGTTCGAGCCGGGTGCGCGGTACGGCTTCGGTGAGCTGACGTACACGGGTACGCACCTGTGGACGATGGTGGTGACCTGGTCGCTGGTGCTGTTGATGGCGGGTCTGACGTGGCTGTTGATCCACAGCCCGTGGGGTCGTGTGATCAAGGGCATCCGTGAGGACGAGGACGCGGTCCGCAGCCTGGGCAAGAACGTGTTCGCGTACAAGATGCAGATCCTGGTGCTGGGCGGTCTGATCGGTGCGCTGGCGGGCTGCATGATGGCGGTGCACCAGGCGTCGATCCAGCCGGACCAGTTCAAGCCGCAGGTGACGTTCTTCCTGTGGGCGATCCTGCTGCTGGGCGGGGCGGGCCGGGTGTTCGGTCCGGTCCTGGGCGCGATGGCGTTCTGGTTCCTGATGAGTTTCACGGACGGTGTGCTGAAGTACGTCGGCCGCGACCTGGGGCTGATGCCCTTCCTGGACGGTCCGGACTACGGTGCGCTCCAGCTGGCGTTCGCGGGCCTGATGTTGGTGCTGCTGATCGTGTTCCGTCCACAGGGCCTGATCGGGGACCGCAAGGAGATGCTGATCAATGTCAAGTGACGAGACGGGCCAGAAGGTGGTCGACCGTATGTCGGGCACCGAGACGGTGCCCGGTTCGGCCAAGGCCGACCCGATCCTGGTGGTCGACGGCGTGCGGCGTTCGTTCGGCGGTCTGACCGCGGTGGACGTGGAGCACCTGGAGGTGCAGCGCGGGACGATCACGGCGCTGATCGGTCCGAACGGCGCGGGCAAGTCGACCCTGTTCAACCTGTTGACCGGTTTCGACCGGGTGGACCGGGGGACGTGGTCGTTCCAGGGGCAGCGGATCAGCGGCAAGCGGGGCCACCAGGTGGCCCGGGCCGGGATGGTGCGCACGTTCCAGCTGACCAAGGCGCTGACCCGGTTGACGGTGCTCGACAACATGTTGTTGGGGGCCAAGGGCCAGGCGGGGGAGCGGATGGCGGGTGCGTTCGCGCGTCCGCTGTGGCAGCGCCAGGAGCGGGCCAACACCGAGCGGGCGCTGGAGCTGCTGGAGCGCTTCAAGCTGATCGCCAAGCGCGACGACATGGCGGGTTCGCTGTCGGGCGGGCAGCGCAAGCTGCTGGAGATGGCGCGCGCGCTGATGACCGACCCGGACATGATCATGCTGGACGAGCCGATGGCGGGTGTGAACCCGGCGCTGGTGCAGTCGCTGCTGGGGCACATCACGTCGTTGCGCGACGAGGGCAAGACGGTCCTGTTCGTGGAGCACGACATGGACGTGATCATGGGCATCAGCGACTGGATCGTGGTGCTCGCGCAGGGGCAGGTCATCGCCGAGGGGCGTCCCTCGGACATCCGCTCGAACCAGCAGGTCATCGATGCCTACCTGGGTTCCCGTGAGGAGGACTGAGCATGAGTGAGAGCGGGACCGGGAACGGCAACGGGGAGTTGGAGCCGAAGGCCGAGGCCGGGGTGAAGCCGGAGGCCGGAGCCGGGTCGAAGGTCGAGGCCGGGGCGAAGCCGGAGGCTGAGCTGATCCCGGAGTCGGCGGAGGAGGCCGTGGTGGCCCAGGAGCACCGTGAGGAGCTGCTGGAGCAGGCCATGGAGGAGTCCGTGGAGGTGGGTGATCCCGGGGACTACCTGGTGCTGGCCAAGGAGCTGGTGGCCGGGTACGTGCCGGGGGTGAACATCCTCAACGGGTGCACGCTGACGCTCACCGAGGGCGAGGTCGTGGCGATCATCGGTCCGAACGGGGCCGGGAAGTCGACGCTGATCAAGACGATCTTCGGGTTGATCCCGATCCGTGAGGGCGGTCTGACGCTGCGGGGGGTGAGCATCGCGGGTCTGCCGGCGCACAGCCTGGTGGAGCGCGGTGTGGGTTACGTCCCGCAGACGCAGAACGTGTTCCCGTCGCTGACGATCGAGGAGAACCTCCAGATGGGGGCTTATCTGCGGCCGAAGGCGTTCGCGGAGCGGTTCACGTTCGTGGCGGAGCTGTTCCCGTTGCTGGGGGAGCGGCGCAAGGCGAAGGCCGGGTCGCTGTCGGGCGGTGAGCGCCAGATGGTGGCGATGGGGCGGGCTCTGATGATGGACCCGTCCGTGCTGCTGCTGGACGAGCCCACGGCGGGGTTGTCGCCGCTGTACCAGGAAGAGGTCTTCCAGCGGGTGAAGCAGGTCAACGAGGCGGGTGTCTCGGTGATCATGGTGGAGCAGAACGCTCGCCGGTGCCTGCAGATCTGTGACCGGGGGTACGTGCTGGACCAGGGTCGCAACGCGTACACGGGTACGGGTGCGGACCTGTTGAACGACCCGAACGTCATCGAGCTGTACCTGGGGACCCTCGGGAAGAAGGACTGACCGGGGACCGGTCGGGGGGTTGTGAGACCGGCCGGGGAGTAGTGGGGAGGCGGGGCCTGAGGGCTCCGCCTCCTTTGTTGTGGGGGTGGTTTCCCTGGTTCGCGAGGGTCGGTGCTGTGGGTACGCGCGGCGGCACCTTCTGGGGTGGGGGGCGCGGTTCTTCCTTCCCCCGCTGGCTGATGCTGCGGGTACGCGCGGCCTTCACCCCCTGGGGTTGAGGTGTGCGGTCCTGTGCCCGGTCTGGGGCCGGGGGCGCGGGTGCGTGCGGCTTTCACCCCCGCTCCCGTCCGTACCGCGGTCATCCGCGGGAGTAGGCAACGGCGTGGAGCCCCCTCACCGCCGCCGGCGCCCCCAACCTTTCCAGGCGGTGCGGGTGCGCGCGCTCCGCGTGCACCCGGCTCCGGCAGTCACACCCCCACCACCCCGGGCGGGAGCCCAACGATTCCCCCTGGCGGTCTGCCGGACACCGACTGCGGCCGGGGCCGGGCCCACCCGGCGCGGACCGCCGTTCCCAAGCGGCCGAGCTCTTGGAAACCTACAACTACCTCGGCGAAGACCCCCTGGGGTCGGGCACCCTACTGGTGTGACACGGCTGGGGCGGAGGTCCCGGTCGGGTGGGAAATCCCCTGCGGCGGAGGCGCTGCGACGCCCTCCGGCTATGGCCGGCCCCCGGGTGTGGTCCCCGGGGGTGGGGGGCTGCGTTGGTGTCCGGGGGAATGGGGAGCGCCCCGGGCCTGGGGCCCGGGGCGCTTGGGGGGTGGTGGGTGGTGGGTGGTGGTGTTACTCGTTGACCGAGTACTCCTCGAAGCCGAGGGTCTCGTATCCCTCTTCGCCGAAGTGGAAGATCTGGAAGGTCGCGGAGGTCGGGTCGCCGTTGTCGTCGAAGTCGATGTTGCCGCTGGCGCCCTGGTAGTTGATCTCCTCGCCGTCCGCGAGCAGGTCGCGGCACTCGGCGAAGGTGGTGCACTCGGTGCCCTCGGGGGCGCTGACGTTGGGCAGCTCGGCGACGTAGTCGGCCGGGGCGATGCTGCCGGCGGCCTCGGCGGCCAGGGCGATCACGGTGACGCAGTCGAAGACCTGCGGGCCGAACTGGAAGGTCTCCAGGTCCGGGGCGAACTCGGCCAGGCTCTCGTTGAACGCCTCGTTGTCGGCGCCGGGAGCGACACCGGTGATGCCGGTGACGATCTCGGGGTCGCTCTCGTTGACGGAGGTGCCCAGCTCGGGGCTGTTGAGGCCGTCGGTGATGTAGAGCTGGTCGCCCTCGGTGCCGGTCTCCAGGAGCTCGGCGATGACCTGGGCGCCCTCCTCGAAGGAGATCAGGGCGATGGCGTCGGCCTCGGCGTCGTTGACGGCGCTGACCACGGAGCTGAAGGTGGTGGTGTCGGGGTCGTAGGTCTCGTTGGCCACGACCTCGGCGCCCAGGTTCTCCAGCTCGGTCTGGAGGCCGCCGGCGTAGCCGGCGCCGTAGTCGTCGGCGCGGGAGACGATGGCGATGCTCTGGTGGCCGTCCTCGACGATCTTGCGCGCCATGACCGGGCCGGAGAGCAGGTCGCTGGGGGCGGTGCGGAAGTAGTAGCCGCCGTCGTCGATGTCGGTGAGGTCCGGGGCGGTGTTGGAGCCGGAGCACTGGACGATCTGCGAACCGGTGATGGTGTCGTAGGTCGCCTGGGTCATGCCGGAGGCGGCGGCGCCGATGACGGCGTTGACGCCGTCGGAGACGAGCGAGTTGGCGGCCTCGTTGGCCTGGGCGGCGTCGCCGGCCTCGTCGCCCGGGGTGGGGGCGGGGACCTCGGTGCCGAGGATGCCGCCGGCCGCGTTGATCTCCTGGATCGCGTACTCGGCACCGGCCAGCTGGGGCGGGCCGAGGAAGGCGAGGCTACCGGTCTGGGGGTAGAGGATGCCGAACTGGAAGGCTTCGCCGCCGCCGGCGCTGTCGCCGCCGCCGTTTCCATCCTCACCGCCGCCACACGCGGTCAGCCCCAGTACCAGGGCCGCGGTTGCGGCAGTGAGGCCTAGGACCTTCTTGCTTGCCATGATGTGGTCACTCCGTTCAACCGGCGAGCACGTGCTGCGTGGTGCAGCCGTGCCGGATGGTGCTCTTGCGCCCTGATGCCCGCGATGTGTGGCATGACTTAATCGGGAGCGTTAGCGGAGCTTAATCACGGAAGTTCATGGTTCGAAAGCGTGGAATGCGCGTTGGTGCCGACTCGCCGTCAGGCTGTTATGGCTCTGTAGTCATCCCGGGCATCGTCTGGACGGTGGTTCTGCCTGGGTGGGCGCGGGGTGACAAAGTGTCGCGGCGGCGCGCGGACAGGGGTCCGAGCGTCGAACTTTGCGGTCGGGTTACAGGGCGACTTCACAGTGTTGTGAAGGCGCCCTGTTTTCGGCTGGCCGTATTTTCAGTTGCCCGGCAGTTCCCGCAGCATGCAGGTGAGGCGGGAGGTGCACACCTTGCGGTCCTGGTCGTCGGTGATGGTGATGTCCCAGGTGGCCAGGGTGCGGCCGAGGTGGACGGGGGTGGCGACGCCGGTCACGTGTCCGTCGGTGGCCGAGCGGTGGTGGGTCGCGTTGATCTCGATGCCGACGGCGACCTTGCCGAACTGCTGGGCGTGGAGGGTGGATCCGATGGATCCCAGGGATTCGGCCAGGACGCAGGAGGCGCCGCCGTGCAGGAGGCCGAAGGGCTGGGTGTTGCCCTTGACGGGCATGCGGCCGACGACGCGTTCGGCGGAGGCCTCGGTGATCTCGATGCCCATGCGCTCGGACAGGCCGCCCTCGGCGAGCAGCTTCCGCATCTCGGGGTCCATGGTGTTCCGCCTTTCGGTCGTCGAAGTGTCCGCGTCGCATCCTAGGATTCATCTGTGGTGACCAATCGTGAGACCCCCGAGACATCGCAGGCCGGCGGACGTCCCCGCCTTCTCCTCCTGGACGGCCACTCGATGGCCTTCCGCGCGTTCTTCGCGCTGCCGGTGGACAAGTTCGGCACGAGCACCGGGCAGTCGACCAACGCCGTGTACGGCTTCGCGTCGATGCTGGTGAAGCTGCTCAGAGACGAGGAGCCCACCCATGTCGCGGTGGCGTGGGACCTGTCGGGGCCCACGTTCCGGCACGAGGAGTACGCCGAGTACAAGGACGGGCGTTCGGAGACGCCGCCGGAGTTCCCCTCCCAGGTGCCGCTCACCCAGGAGCTGATGCGGCTGATCGGGGTGACCAACCTGTCCTCGCCGGGCTTCGAGGCCGACGACGTCATCGCGACGCTGGCCCGTATGGGCGGTGAGGCGGGTGCGGAGGTGCTGATCGCCTCCGGCGACCGGGACGCGTTCCAGCTGGTCACCGATTCGTGCACGGTGCTGTACCCGGGCAAGAGCCTGTCGGACCTGCGCCGGATGGATCCGGCGGCGGTGGAGGAGAAGTACGGGGTGTCCCCGCAGCGGTACCGCGACCTGGCGGCGCTGGTGGGGGAGAAGGCCGACAACCTGCCGGGTGTCCCCGGGGTGGGCCCCAAGACGGCGGCGAAGTGGATCGTCAAGTACGGCTCGCTGGACGGGCTGGTCGAGCACATCGACGAGATCGGCGGCAAGGCGGGGCAGAACCTGCGCGACCACCTGGACGACGTGCTGCGCAACCAGCGGCTCAACCTGCTGGCCACCGACGTGGACCTGGGGGTGGGTCTGGACGACCTGCTGCTGGGGCGGGCGGACCGGGCGGGGGTGGACGCCCTGTTCGACAACCTGGAGTTCGCGTCCAACCTGCGTGAGCGCCTGTACGCGGTGGTGGCCCTGGAGGAGGCCGCCGCGCAGGCCCCGGCGGGTGAGGGTTTCGAGGTCGACCTGACGGTGGCCGGGACCGGGACGCTGGCGGCCTGGCTGGCCGAGCACGCGGCCGCCGACGACGTCACCGCGGCGGCGCCGGCCGGCCTGGCCCTGGAGGGGGCGTGGGGCGCCGGCACCGGCCGGGTGGACGGGCTGTCCATCGCGGTGGCGTCGGGTGCGGCGGTGTCGGTGGACCCGGCGCTGATGGACGCTGCGGACACCGAGGCGCTGGCGGCGTTCCTGGCCGACCCGGAGCGGCCGGTGGCGGTGCACGAGTACAAGGGGGCGCTGCTGGCGCTGGGCGCCCACGGCTGGGACCTGGGCGGGGTGGTGAGCGACACCGCGCTGGCCGCGTACCTGGTGCAGCCGGGGCAGCGCCGGTTCGACCTGGTCGACCTGTGCCGCAAGTACCTGGGGCGGGAGCTGGAGGAGGAGGCCCCCGGCGACCAGCTCGCGCTGGACCTGGACGGTGGCGGGTCCACCGGCCGCTGGCAGGCCCTGGCGGTGCGGGCGGCGGCCACCCGGGACCTGGCGGCGGTGCTGGCGGCCGAGGTGGACAAGCGCGGCGGCGCGCACCTGCTGAGCGGGGTGGAGCTGCCGCTGGTGCCGGTGCTGGCGCGCATGGAGCGGGCCGGGATCGCGGCCGACCGCGCCTATCTGGAGGAGCTGCAGGGCGAGTTCGCGTCGGCGGCGCGGGCGGCGGTGGAGCGGGCGCACGAGATCGTGGGCCGGGAGTTCAACCTGGGTTCGCCCAAGCAGCTGCAGCAGGTGCTCTTCGAGGACCTGGGGCTGCCGCGGACCAAGAAGATCAAGACGGGGTACACCACCGACGCGGACGCGCTGACGTGGCTGGCGGCCCAGACCGACAACGAGCTGCCGGGGGTGCTGCTGCACCACCGCGACCAGACCAAGCTGCGGACCACGGTCGAGGGGCTCATCAAGACGGTCGCCGACGACGGGCGCATCCACACGACGTTCAACCAGACGGTGGCGGCGACCGGGCGGCTCAGCTCCACCGATCCCAACCTGCAGAACATCCCGGTGCGCACCGACGTGGGGCGGCGCATCCGGCGGGCGTTCGTGGTGGGGGAGGGGTACCAGGAGCTGCTCACCGCGGACTACAGCCAGATCGAGCTGCGGATCATGGCGCACCTGTCGCAGGAGAAGGCGCTGATCGACGCGTTCAACAGCGGCTACGACTTCCACGCGCAGATGGCGGCGCAGGTGTTCGACATCGAGGTGGGGGACGTCGACGGCGAGGCCCGGTCGCGGATCAAGGCGATGAGCTACGGGCTGGCGTACGGGCTGAGCGCCTACGGGCTGTCGCAGCAGCTGGGCATCACGCCGGAGGAGGCGAAGAAGCTCATGGAGGACTACTTCGCCGAGTTCGGCGGGGTGCGCGACTACCTGAACGCGGTGGTGGAGGAGGCCCGCAGGGTGGGGTACACCGAGACCATCCTGGGGCGGCGCCGATACCTGCCGGACCTGACCAGCGACAACCGGCAGCGGCGGGAGATGGCCGAGCGGATGGCGCTCAACGCGCCCATCCAGGGGTCGGCCGCCGACATCATCAAGGTGGCGATGCTCCAGGTGGACGCGGCGCTGGCCGAGAGCGGGGCCGCCTCCCGGGTGCTGCTGCAGGTGCACGACGAGCTCGTGGTGGAGGTCGCCCCGGGTGAGCGGGAGGCGGTGGAAAACCTCGTGCGCCACGAGATGAGCACCGCCTATGATCTGCGTGTTCCGCTGGCCGTGTCGGTCGGCGGCGGACGCAGCTGGCACGACGCCGCGCACTAGCGGGGGAGGGGGACGGTGACGTGAACACGGGTACCGCCGGGGACGGCGGTCTGGTCGTGGGGCCGGTCACCGTCCCCGCCGATGCCCTGGCGTGGCGGTTCTCCCGCTCGTCGGGGCCGGGCGGGCAGCACGTCAACACCTCCGACACCCGGGTGTCGCTGTCGCTGGACGTGGCGGGGTGCGCGGCGCTGGGGCGGACCCGGCGCGAGCGCGCCCTGGAGCGGCTGGCGGGGCGCCTGGTGGACGGGGTGCTGACGGTGTCGGTGCAGACGCACCGGTCCCAGGCCCGCAACCGGGCGGAGGCGCGGGAGCGGATGGCCGCGCTGCTGGCGGAGGCGATCGCGCCGCCGCCGCGCGAGCGCAGGGCGACGCGTCCGGGCCGGGCGGCGCGGCAGCGCCGGCTGGACGCGAAGAAGCGCCGCGGGGACATCAAACGGTCACGCTCTCGGCCGACTTCGGACTGACCGGAACCGGTGCGGAGGGCGCCCGGTGATGCCGGGTGACCGTCCCCGTACGGACCGCACCGATCGGCCCGGAGGGCCGCGGGAGCCCCTGTGGGGGCAGGTGTCCACCCAGTTCACGGGTGACGGTGCCGTCTAGTTGATCTTCACCTGTGCCTCGGGTACATTGCGGCCATTGCGATCTTCGCCGGGTTGGCGCTCCAGGGTTCCGATTGACCAGGAAGCCCTTGTCTCATATGCTGGCCGGAGCGTTGTGGGTTCGTGCGCCGTCTGATGTCTCCCGCCAGGGAGGCCGAGGGGCGGCACCACCAAAGTCCACGCTTCTGGACCCGGCGGTCGGTCGCTGCGGAAGGCTCCTTTCCGCGGTGGCACCGTTCCTCTCCTTCAGGATGACGGATCGGCGGGCTCGGATCTGCGGCGTGCCCATCTTCTGAATCTGTCCGTATCCGGAGTCCACCCACAAATGACGAGCAGCACCGAGGCCACCTCGACACCCCAGGTAGCGGTCAACGACATCGGGTCCGAGGAAGCCTTCCTCGCGGCGATCGACGAGACCATCAAGTACTTCAACGACGGTGACATTGTCGAGGGCACCATCGTGAAGGTCGATCGAGACGAGGTCTTGCTCGACATCGGCTACAAGACCGAGGGTGTGATCCCGTCCCGGGAACTCTCGATCAAGCACGACGTCGACCCCGGTGAGGTCGTCGCCGTCGGCGACCAGGTCGAGGCCCTGGTCCTCCAGAAGGAGGACAAGGAAGGCCGTCTGATCCTGTCCAAGAAGCGCGCCCAGTACGAGCGCGCCTGGGGCACGATCGAGAAGATCAAGGAGGAGGACGGCGTCGTCACCGGCACCGTCATCGAGGTCGTCAAGGGTGGTCTCATCCTCGACATCGGCCTGCGCGGCTTCCTGCCCGCCTCCCTGGTCGAGATGCGCCGCGTCCGCGACCTGCAGCCGTACGTCGGCCGCGAGCTCGAGGCCAAGATCATCGAGCTGGACAAGAACCGCAACAACGTGGTCCTGTCCCGCCGCGCCTGGCTCGAGCAGACCCAGTCCGAGGTCCGCCAGACGTTCCTCAACACCCTCCAGAAGGGCCAGATCCGCAAGGGTGTGGTCTCCTCGATCGTCAACTTCGGTGCGTTCGTGGACCTGGGCGGCGTCGACGGCCTGGTGCACGTCTCCGAGCTGTCCTGGAAGCACATCGACCACCCGAGCGAGGTCGTCGAGGTGGGCCAGGAGGTCACCGTCGAGGTGCTGGACGTCGACATGGAGCGCGAGCGCGTCTCCCTGTCGCTGAAGGCGACCCAGGAGGACCCGTGGCAGCAGTTCGCCCGGACCCACCAGATCGGTCAGGTCGTCCCGGGTAAGGTCACCAAGCTCGTCCCGTTCGGCGCGTTCGTCCGCGTCGAGGAGGGCATCGAGGGCCTGGTCCACATCTCCGAGCTGGCCGAGCGCCACGTCGAGGTGCCCGAGCAGGTCGTCCAGGTCGGCACCGAGATCTTCGTCAAGATCATCGACATCGACCTCGACCGCCGCCGCATCAGCCTCTCGCTGAAGCAGGCCAACGAGAGCGTCTCGCCGGACCAGGTGGACTTCGACCCCACCCTGTACGGCATGGCCGCCGAGTACGACGAGCAGGGCAACTACAAGTACCCCGAGGGCTTCGACGCCGAGACCGGCGAGTGGCTCGAGGGTTACGAGGCCCAGCGCGACGAGTGGGAGCGCAGCTACGCCGAGGCCCAGGCCCGGTTCGAGGCGCACCGCAAGCAGGTCGAGGAGGCCCGCGCGGCCGAGGCCGAGGCGGCCAACGCCCCGGTCGAGGCCGAGGAGGAGGACTACACCGGCGGGTCCCAGGGCTCCGGTTCCGGTTCGGAGTCCGCCTCCAGCGGTGCCCTGGCCTCCGACGAGGCCCTGGCCGCCCTGCGCGAGAAGCTCGCCGGCGGCGACGCCTGACCGGTTCGGTGAACCGTTCGGCGGGTCCCGTCCGCGGGACCTGACAGCCTGACGAAGGGCCGTCCCCACCAGGGGGCGGCCCTTCGCCGTGTCCTGGGCCGGGAGCGCACCGTGTCGTGGCCGATCGGGCTAGTCTCGTGCCGTGCCCCGGCGAGCGGGGCGTGTGAGGAGACGGCGTGTTCGAGATCCACCCGGCCGCCCCCGCCGACGCGGGGGAGATCCACACCCTGCAGCGGGCGGCGTTCGTCGACGAGGCCCAGGCCTACGGGGACCCGTTCATCCTGCCGCTGACCGAGACCCTGGAGCGGGTGGAGCGGCTGCTGGCCGACCCCGGGTCCCTGGTGCTCAAGGCCGTCGAGGGGCACCGGATCATCGGCGCGGTGCGCGCGCAGGTCACCGGCACCACCGGGGTGGTGGGCCGGCTGGCGGTGGCCCCGGACCGGCGGCGGCGCGGGGTGGCGGCCGCGCTGCTGGAGCGGATGGAGGAGGACTTGCGGGGCCTGCGGCCCGACCTGGCGGCGCTGACCCTGTTCACCGGGGCGCAGAGCGCGCAGAACCAGCTCCTGTACCGGCGTGCGGGCTACGCGGTGACGCACCGGGAGCGGGTCGCCGACCACCTGGTGATGGTGCACATGCGCAAGGAGCTGGCGGCGGTCACCTCCGGCTGAGGGGGTGGGCGCGCCCCCAACCGGTCAGGGCCAGGAACCAGCAGAAGAACGCGACCAGGTACAGGTAGAAGGCCACCGTCGCGTCGCCCCGCGCGACGAAGAAGAGGCCGGTGGCGACCCACCACGCGATCGCCTCCCACAGCTCGTACAACCCCCAGGACAGCATGGCGGTGATGTAGCCCGAGGCCAGGAGCATCCCGGCCATCCGCTTCGGCGTCCACCGTTCGGCATAGCGCAGGCGCACCCACAGCAGGACGCAGGCCGACACGACGGGGCCCGAGGCGAAGAGCAGCACCGTTCCCGCGGCGGGGTACAGCAGGGCGGCCCAGGCGGCGCCGAGTGCCGCCAGCCCCGCCACCGCGTACAGCAGGCGGACGAGCGGGCGGGCGGGCTCGTAGGGCCGGGGCTTCGCGGGTGCGGCCCGGCTCCAGCGCAGGATGCGCTCGATGCGCGGGTGGAGCCTGCGCAGGCGCTTGTCGCGCTCGGCGGTGAGAGCGTGCACCGTACGGCCCTTCGCCCCCCGGCCGCGGGCGGCGAGGACGGCCCGGTGGGCCTGGAGGGCGGCGCGGGCCAGGGGTGCCAGGACGGCGGCCTCCGCGGCGTACGGATCGGGGCCGGGCAGGGGGCCGCGGGCCAGGTCGCGGCGGATCCGGCGGCGGCGCAGCAGCATGATGCGGCCGGCCCGCCACTCGTGGTCGCGCAGGCGGCCCAGGACGCCGCCGGCACCGGGCAGGGGCGCTCCGGTGCGCTTCAGCTCGTCGAAGGCGTCGACGCACGCGCGCAGGTCGGCCAGCGCCTGCTCGCGCGGGTGCAGCGGGCGGGTGGCGCGCAGGCCGCCGGGCTCCTCGGCGGCGGGTTCCCACGGAGTGGCGGGCAGCAGGTGGGGGGTGATGTGGTCGACCCCGTGGACGGACCGCCGGTCCCGGGACCAGTGGCGCGCGCCGGCCAGGGCGACGACGGCGAGGACGGCCGAGAGCAGGGCGGCCCCGGCCCCGGGGCCCGCGATCAGCTCCCGGACGGAGAGGTGCAGCAGGTGGGCGGCCGCGGCGCAGGCCGCGGCCAGGCAGAGTCCCAGGGCGGTGAACAGGACCGGGGCCGCCCACCGCGGTCCGCCCAGCGCGGGGGAGAACGTCCGGGGCCGGGCGTACACGGCGACCGCGCCCGCGCAGCCCGCCGCCCCCAGGCCCAGCAGGAGCCCGCCGGCCCAGGAGGGCACCGGGACGAGCAGGGCGAGGGCGGCCGCGTACATGTGGACGCCGGCCGTCCACAGGTGGGCGCGGACCGGGTCGGGCGGGTCGAGCGCCCGGGAGGGGGCGGTCAGGCCGTCGAGCCGGGCGGTCAGCCGGGCGACCCGGTCCGGGGGGAGGCCGGGGCGGACGGTCGGCCGGGGTGCGGTCACGGGGACTCCGGGGGGTGGGGGGCGGTGGAGGGGCGGCGGTCACTAGGGTCGTGACATGCTGAAAGTGGGACTCACAGGGGGGATCGGCTCGGGTAAGAGCGCGGTCTCCGCGGAACTGGCCGGGCACGGGGCCGTGGTGATCGACGCCGACGCGATCGCCCGCGAGGTGGTGGAGCCCGGCACACCGGGCCTGGCGGCGGTGGTCGAGGAGTTCGGGGAGGGCGTGCTCGCCCCGGACGGGAGCCTGGACCGGCCCCGGCTGGGGGAGATCGTGTTCGCCGACGAGGCGCGGCTGGCGCGGCTCAACGCCATCGTGCACCCGCTGGTGGGCGAGCGCAGCGCGGAGCTGATGGCGCGCGCCGAGGCGGACGGCGCCCCGGTGGTGGTGTACGACGTGCCGCTGCTGGTGGAGAACGGCCTGGAGTCGCTGTACGACGTGGTGGTGGTCGTCGACACCCCCGACGAGGTGCGGGTGGACCGGGTGGTCCGGAGCCGGGGCATGGACCCTGAACAGGTGCGGGCGCGGATCCGGGCGCAGGCCGACAGAGAGACCCGGCTGGCGGCGGCGGACCTGGTGGTGGACAACTCCGGGACCCGGGAGCAGCTCACGGAGCGGGTCGCGCAGGTGTGGGAGGAGCTGCTGGCCAGGGCGTCCTGACCGGGCACCGGCGCGGCGGCGCCCGGCCGGGCACGGGGGCGCGCCGGGGCCGCGGGGCCGGGGGCGGTGCGGGCTCGCATGGGTGTCGCCTCGGGGTCGGGGTGGGGAGGGCGGACGCGGGGGCGTCCGCCCGTCGGCGGGTCGGGCGGGGCCGGTCGGCCCGGGCCCCTACGGCGGTGCCTGCTCGGCCCGCGGGTGCAGGCCGCCGGCGCCGGTCGCGGCGAGGACCCAGCAGACCAGCGCGGCCAGGCCGTACAGTCCGGCGGTGACGACGTCCCCCGGCGCGGCGTCGGAGGCCTGCGGGGCGAGCTGCGCGAACAGGAGCGCCAGGGCGCCGTGGAGGTAGTCGGCCAGCGCGCCGCCGACGAGGAGGCCGACCAGGGCGACGCCCGCCAGGTACAGGCGCGAGGTCCCGGGGTCGTACCGCAGGTTGCTCCACACGATGAAGGCGCCCACGGCGGCCCCGCACACGATCGCCAGGTGCACGGTGGCGTACGGCTGGGAGAGGGCGGACAGCCCGGCGGGCACCAGGAGCAGACCCGTGAGCGCGGTGGCCGCCCGGGACGACGGCCGGGCCCGTGCGCGCCGGACCGGGCCGGGGAGCAGGACGGGGATCCCGCCGGCCCCGCGCGGCCGCTCGTCGGCGTGCTCCCGCGGCGCGCGCGGTCCTCCGGCCGCCACGGCGTCCTCCGCGGCGGCCCCGTGCGCCTCGACCTCCCGCCGCAGCTCCCGGACCCGGTCCAGGTAGGCGGCGCCGTACCGGTCGGGCTCTTGGGCGGCCCGCCGGGCCAGCGCGCCCAGGCGGACGGCCTCCTCGGCCTCCTCCGGCCGGTCCTCCTCGGAGAAGGGGATCTCCGTGTCCGGATCGGGGACGAGGGCCCGGATGACGTGGGCCGCGTAGACCTGCGCCCACTCCGCCCGGCGCATCAGCCCGGTCGCCCACGCGGCGTCCGGGTCGGGGGCGAGGACGCGCTCGGCCTCGGCGGCGCTGTCGGTGGCCTCCTGGAGGAGGAACAGGTAGGGGGTCTCCGGCCAGGTCCCGGGCGGCCCGCCGTCGACGGGGTCGGGGTGGGGGTACAGGTAGGGGGCGGCCGCGAGCGCGGCGACGCGTTCGTCGGCGCTCCGGGGCCGGTGCGGTCCGGGCCGCGGTGTTCCGGGCGGCGTCGCGGAATCGGGGGCGTGGTCGGGGTCGGGCGTGGGGCGAGCGTGCATGGGCCGCCTCGGCGTTGAGTGCGGTCGGTGGACGGGGTGCCGGAGCGGGCGGCCTCGGGGTGGGATGCCCCCATGATGACCGGGTGCGGGGCCCGGAAAACGGGGATGGCCGCTACCGGCCGCGCGGCGGCCCTCGGCCGGGCAGGGCGGAGCGCGCCCCGGCGTCCGTGCGCGGGGGCGGGTGCGGACGGCCTCAGTCCTCCGTCGGCTGCGGGGCCGCGGGTTCGGGGGACCGGGCCTGACGTGGTCGGGGGATGTCCAGGGGCTCGCGGCGGGTCCGCCCGGCCTCGGGGTGCAGCGCCGCCGACAGGGAGGACCCGGCGTCCACGGCCTCGCGCACCAGTTCCTCCCGGACCGAGTGGGCGGCCCGCACGCTGAGCAGGCTGTCGTCGATCTCGTCGGTCTGCATGGCGCCGCGCGCGGTGGTCAGGGCCAGGTCGGCGTACTCGGCGGCGCGGTCGGCGATGGCCTGGCACTGCTCCCACTCGCGGTGGGCGGTCACCGCGGCGTGGACGCGCTCGCCGTAGTCGGCCAGGACGCCGATGCGTTCGGCCAGGGCGGCGTGGGCGCGGGCCACCGCCTCCTCCTGCGGCTGCAGGGCCCGGGTGACCTGCCGGGACACCGCCTCCCGCTTGCGCTGGACCAGCTCGCGGCGCAGGGCGCGCAGCCGCAGCAGCTCCTGCGACATGCGCCATTCCTCCTCGCGGAGCAGCGGCAGGGTGTGGGCGGCGTCGAAGGAGGCGCCCAGCACGCGGGTGCCCTCCTCGACGCGGTCGGTGGCCTGCTGCAGGCGGGCGAACAGGTGGGCCTCGGGCTCCTCGTGCCGGGTGGCGTAGCTGTAGGGGCGGCCGAAGTCCTCGGGCAGCACGTACCGGCGGCGGTTCTCCGAGGCCAGCCGGGGCAGCATGCCCGGGCGCATGATCGCGCCGGCCCCGCCCCCGGCGACGGCCAGGTAGAGGGCGGCGGCGGAGGCGCTGCCGGGGACGGCGGCGGCCAGGGGTTCCAGGGCGTCGCCCAGGACCACGTGGCCGGTCAGGACGGCGGCGGCGGACAGCGGCAGCGCCCAGAAGCCGTGCATGAGCAGGTCGGCCCAGTCGTCGGCGAGCGAGCCCCGGTCGGAGACCAGGCCCAGGACGACGGCGGTGACGATGAGGCACAGCAGGGCGATGAGCGGGGTGGCCGCACCGGGCACGAGCAGGGCGAGCGCGGCCAGGGAGGTGCCGCCGGCGGCGGTAAGGGCGGCGCCGCGGCGCCAGGTGAGCCGTGAGGAGGGGCCGACCGAATCCGGCAGCAGCCGCTCGGGGTGGGCGTGCAGACGGGCGATCGTCCGGCGCGGCAGGGTCGGATCGAAGGTGGGTCGGGAGGGGTGGGACACGGCTGGCACCTCTATTCCGGGGGCACGGTTTCCGGGGGTACAGTGCGCTGATTTCGATGGTAACCCCGGGATCCCCGCCCGGTCAGGGGTCTTCGGCGGGCTGTGGACGGACGGTCCGGCCGCCGGTGCCGCGGGGAGGCGCGTCGGCCTCCGGCCGCGGGATGTCGTGGGCGGTCGGTAGCGTTAGGTGGACGGGGGCCCGTGTGCGGGGTCGGGCCCCGGGCGACGAGGGGATGAGGGCGACGTGCGACCGGTCACCGAGATCAAGCGCAGTGAGAACCCGTTCGAGGTGGTCTCGGACATGCGTCCGGCGGGCGACCAGCCCAAGGCGATCGAGGAGATCACCCGGCGGGTGCGCGGCGGCGACGCGCACACGGTGCTGCTGGGCGCGACCGGCACCGGCAAGACGGCGACGGTCGCCTGGACCGTGGAGCAGCTGCAGCGGCCGACCCTGGTGATGCAGCCCAACAAGACGCTGGCCGCGCAGTTCGCCAACGAGCTGCGGCAGATGCTGCCGAACAACGCCGTCGAGTACTTCGTGTCGTACTACGACTACTACCAGCCCGAGGCGTACGTCCCCCAGAGCGACACCTACATCGAGAAGGACTCCTCGATCAACGACGAGGTGGAGCGGCTGCGCCACTCGGCGACCAACTCGCTGCTCACCCGCCGGGACACGATCGTGGTGGCGTCTGTGTCGTGCATCTACGGCCTGGGCACGCCGCAGGAGTACGTGGACCGGATGGCGCAGCTGTCGGTGGGCATGGAGGTGGACCGCGACGACCTGCTGCGGCGCCTGGTGGAGATGCAGTACACCCGCAACGACATGGCGTTCACGCGGGGCACGTTCCGGGTGCGCGGCGACACGATCGAGATCATCCCGGTCTACGAGGAGCTGGCGATCCGCATCGAGATGTTCGGTGACGAGGTCGAGCGGCTGCTCACCCTGCACCCGCTGACCGGGGAGGTGCTGGGGGAGAGCGAGGAGATGTTCATCTTCCCCGCCTCGCACTACGTGGCCGGCGAGGAGCGCACCGCGCGGGCGGTGCAGACGATCGAGGCGGAGCTGGGCGAGCGGCTCGCGGAGCTGGAGGGCCAGGGCAAGCTGCTGGAGGCGCAGCGGCTGCGGATGCGCACCACCCACGACCTGGAGATGATCCGCCAGCTGGGGACGTGCTCGGGCATCGAGAACTACTCGCGGCACTTCGACGAGCGCCCCCCGGGCAGCGCGCCCAACACGCTGCTGGACTACTTCCCCGACGACTTCCTGCTCGTGCTGGACGAGTCGCACGTGACGGTCCCGCAGATCGGGGCGATGTACGAGGGCGACGCCTCCCGCAAGCGGACCCTGGTGGACCACGGGTTCCGGCTGCCGTCGGCGCTGGACAACCGGCCGCTGAAGTGGGAGGAGTTCGTCGGGCGGATCGGGCAGACGGTGTACCTGTCGGCGACCCCGGGCCGCTACGAGCTGCGCCAGAGCGCGGGCGACGTGGTGGAGCAGGTCATCCGGCCGACCGGCCTGGTGGACCCGGAGGTGCTGGTCAAGCCCACCGAGGGGCAGATCGACGACCTGGTGCACGAGATCCGGGTGCGGGCCGAGCGCTCGGAGCGGGTGCTGGTCACCACGCTGACCAAGAAGATGGCCGAGGACCTCACCGACTACTTCGCGGAGCTGGGCATCCGGGTGCGGTACCTGCACAGCGAGGTGGACACGCTGCGCCGGGTGGAGCTGCTGCGGGAGCTGCGGGTCGGCGAGTTCGACGTGCTGGTCGGCATCAACCTGCTGCGGGAGGGCCTGGACCTGCCCGAGGTGTCGCTGGTGGCGATCCTGGACGCGGACAAGGAGGGCTTCCTGCGGTCGGAGACCTCCCTGATCCAGACCATCGGCCGGGCGGCGCGCAACGTGGCGGGCCAGGTGCACATGTACGCGGACAACGTCACCGACTCGATGCGGGCGGCGATCGAGGAGACCACCCGGCGCCGCGAGAAGCAGCTGGCGTACAACGCCGAGCACGGTATCGACCCGCAGCCGCTGCGCAAGCAGATCGCGGACATCCTGGACTCCCTGAACCGGGAGGACGTGGACACCGAGGAGCTGATGGCGAGCGGGTACCGCGGCGCGGGCGCGGCGGCCAAGGCCCCGGTCCCGGCGCTGGGCGAGCGGGGCGTGGACGCGGCGAACATGCCGCGGGCGGAGCTGGCGGGCCTCATCGACCAGTTGAGCGGGCAGATGCACCAGGCGGCGGCGGACCTGCGGTTCGAGCTGGCGGCCCGGCTTCGGGACGAGATCGGCGAGCTCAAGCGGGAGTTGCGGGGCATGGACGCGGCCGGGACCCCCTGAGCCGTGGGGCTTCCCGCCCCGCTCGGTCTCGGTCCGGATACGGTGGAGCAACGATAGGGTCGCGTAGTTACCTCCGCGTGACATAATCTTGGTCTTGCGCAGGATGTATGTCGCAATTGCCGGATGAATCCGGGTGTGGGGGAAACGATGAGGGCTCGACTCCAGGTGGTCGCCGGCGGCGCCGTGCTGCTGGGCACCATGCTGACCGGGTGCGGCCTGGCCTTCGGCCGCGAGCAGATCGAGGGCCCCGACCTGCCGCCCGGGTCCGACGCCGTCACGATCCCCGAGGAGAACGTCGACGCCCACGACGTGCTCATCGTCGTGGACGACGGCTCCGAGATCCACGAGGAGTGCGAGGGGCGCGAGGTCGTGGTCTCGGCCGACGACGCCGTCGTGGTGCTCGACGGGTCCTGCGGCGTGGTCCGCGCCACCGGCCGCGGCTCCACCGTCGACGTGGGCTCGGCCGACAAGATCGTGCTGGTCGGAGTGGACAACACCATCTCCTTCGCGGGCGGCGAGCCCACGATCGTCAACCAGGGCCGCAACACCACCGTCGCCGAGGGCGGGGTCGCCCAGGAGTGACCCCCGCGGCGCCCGGGCGCCGCGATCCCGTGTCACGACGGGATTCCGTGTCGCCGGATTGACCGCCCCGCCACCTGAGAGTGACCTTCGATCGGTTACGGTGGTCAGCGTCCACGTCCGCGTCGGCGCGGAGGAGGGCCACGGATCGGACGGATGCCACCACCGAGGGTGAACTTTCGGTGTCGGTCGGCTGTATCGTTCCCCCGTCCGACTCTGAGGCGGTACGGTCGTTTCGTCCCGCCCGTCGTCGGGGCGGCACGACGGCGGGGGCGGACACGTGAGACCCGCTAGGGGAGGGGTGGATGAGCGGTTATGTCGCCCGGGTGCGACATGATGAGTCGCCCGGAGGCGATGCGGGCCTCGACCCGCTGGTGCGGTCCGCCGCCCAGCGCTGGGCGGCCGCGGACCCCCTGCTGCCCGAACCGGTGAGCTTCGCCGCCGACTCCTACCCCCTGCTGACCGTCAGCGACGAGGACGGCCGCACGGTCGCGGCGGGCGCCATGCACTACACCTGGTACCAGCCCGGCGAGGTCGGCCGGATCTGGGGCGTGCCCGACCAGCACTGGCTGACCCCCATCGTCGGCGGCCCCGAGCCCGCCCGCGCCCTGGACTCGCTGCTCACCAGCTGGCGCGACCAGCTGGAGGACCTGCCCACCGGCACCGGCTCGGAGTCGGCCGCCCTGGTGAGCTGGCCCGCCCGCGACGTCTGCGGCATCATCCCGCTCCAGCGCCACGGCCTGCAGCCCTACACCGTGCTCGCCGCGCGCCAGCGCCGCCGCGGCGTGCCCCCGTCGCTGCCGCCGCGCGACGTCACCATCCGCCTGGCCGACCGCAGCGACCTCACCCAGGTGGTGGGCCTCCTCATGGAGGAGCACCGCTACGAGCAGCACTTCGGCGGCGTCTTCCTCCAGCCCGACACCGCCGAGCAGACCCGCAAGGTGGCCGCCCGCGCCCTGGAACGGGACCGCTCCTGGATCTGGCTGGCCGAGCGGCGCGGCCGCGCCGTGGGCCTGCTGTGGGTGTCCCCGCCCGAGCGGTCCCGCTGGGCCAAGTCCCTGGTCAAGGCGCGCCCGATCGCGCACATCGGCTACGGCGTGGTCACCGCCGCCGAACGCGGCAACGGCATCGGCACCGCCCTGGTCGGCCAGGCCCACCAGGCCCTGGACAGCCACGGGGTGGGCGTCTCGGTGCTCAACTACGCCGCCATGAACCCGCTGTCGGGCCCGTTCTGGCACCGCATGGGCTACCGCCCGGTCTGGACGACCTGGGAGATCCGCCCCGCCCTCGCCCTGCGCTGACCGCGGGCCGACCGGCCCCGCCTCCCGGCGTCCGCGGTCCCCTGGGCTAGCCTGTGCGCGAACGCACGGGCGCGTGGGAGGGGACGGACATGACCGTGGACGACCGGGGGCCGGCGGGCGGCGAGCACGTCGAGATCGTCGAGGTGGGGCCGCGCGACGGGCTGCAGAACGAGGCGAAGGTGCTCTCGGTCGAGGACCGGATCGCGATGATCGACCGGGCCGCAGACGCGGGGCTGCGCCGTATCGAGGCCGTCAGCTTCGTCAACCCCAAGAGGGTCCCGCAGATGGCCGGGGCCGAGGAGATCATGAAGGGCGTGCGGCGCGCCCCGGGCGTCTCCCACATCGGGCTGGTCCTCAACCGGCGCGGCCTGGACCGGGCGCTCGAGGCCGCGGTGTCGGAGGTGAACGTCGCGGTGCCCGCCACCGACGGGTTCTGCGTGCGCAACCAGGGCACCACCGTCGACGGGATGCTCGACGCGCTGGCCGACATCGACCGGGCCCTGGAGGGCACCGGCGTCCCGCTGAGCGTCACCGTGTCGACGGCGTTCGGCTGCCCCTTCGACGGGGAGGTGTCCACGGAGCGGGTGGTGGAGGTGGTGCGGCGCATCGCCGACACCTCGGCGGTGGAGATCGCGCTGGCCGACACCATCGGCGTGGGGGTGCCCCACCAGGTCACCGAACTCGTGGGGGCGGTGGCCGCGGTCGCCGGCGGGCGCGCGCTGCGCTGCCACTTCCACAACACCCGCAACACCGGTTACGCCAACGCCTGGGCGGCGGCGGAGGCCGGGGTGCGGGTGCTGGACTCCAGCGTGGGCGGCTTCGGGGGCTGCCCGTTCGCGCCCGCCGCGACCGGCAACATCGCCACCGAGGACCTGCTGTACCTGCTGCACCGCAGCGGCCTGCACACGGGCGTGAGCCTGTCGGCGGCCGCCGCCCTGGGCGACTGGACGGGCGAGCGCCTGGACAAGGCGCCCCCGGCCTACCTGGGCCGCGCCGGGGACTTCCCCGCCTGACCGGCCCGCCGGCCCCGCCGGGGCGGGGCGACGGTGCTCGCTCGCGGCACCCTTCGCGCCCTTCGCGGGACGGGCCCTCTCGTCCCTTGCCGGGACGCTCGTACGCACTCGGCGGGGACCTGCGTGTCCCTTCGGGTCCTTCGCGACGGGTCCTCTCGGCCCCCGCCGGGGCGGGGCCCTCCCGGGCCGGGGCGGTCGTACGCGCTCGGCGGGGACGCGCGTGTCCCTTCGCGGATCCCGTCCGGCAGGGGCCGGGGATACGGTCCCCGCCGGTCCGAGACCGGCCACCCGGGTGACGGGTGGGGCGGGCGGGGCCTGTGGTGTTCGTCGCGAAGCGGGGGCGGCGCAGGAAGGGGCGGCGGCGGACGGGAAGCCCCTTCCGGCGGGCGTTTCCGTGACCGTGACGCACACGACACGGCCGCCGCCGCGGGGGCGCCTTCCCCTGGCCCCCGGGATCGTCGCAGGTCGCGGTGGGAACAGCGGCCCCGGGAAAGGTGTTCTGCGGATGTGGTTCCGCGGGGGCCTGTTATCCTGGTGCCCCGTGGATGTCCGGGCGGACCGAAGCGATGATCCCACCGCCTCGGAACCGGACCGCCGCACGGCCGCTCTGGCTCCTCCGAGCCCGCCGTAGCCACTCAACCCACGGGAGCAACACTTTGGCATCCGCCGCGAGTACCAAGCACCTTTTCGTTACTGGCGGCGTCGCCTCCAGTCTCGGCAAAGGCCTCACCGCTTCGAGCCTCGGCCGGCTCCTGAAGTCGCGCGGGCTGCGGGTCACCATGCAGAAGCTGGACCCGTACCTCAACGTGGACCCCGGCACGATGAACCCGTTCCAGCACGGCGAGGTGTTCGTCACCGACGACGGCGCCGAGACCGACCTGGACGTGGGCCACTACGAGCGCTTCCTCGACACCGAGCTGTCGGCGACCGCGAACGTCACCACCGGGCAGATCTACTCCAGCGTCATCGCCAAGGAGCGGCAGGGCGCCTACCTCGGCGACACCGTGCAGGTCATCCCGCACATCACCAACGAGATCAAGTCGCGCATCTACGCGATGGACGACCCCGAGGTCGACATCGTCATCACCGAGATCGGCGGCACGGTCGGCGACATCGAGTCGCAGCCGTTCCTGGAGGCGGTCCGCCAGATCCGGCACGAGATCGGCCGCGACAACTGCTTCTTCCTGCACGTCTCGCTGATCCCCTTCCTGGGCCCCTCGGGCGAGATGAAGACCAAGCCGACCCAGCACTCGGTCGCCGCCCTGCGCAGCATCGGCATCCAGCCCGACGCCATCGTGTGCCGCTCGGACCGGCCCATCACCCAGAGCCTGAAGGCCAAGATCAGCCTCATGTGCGACGTGGACGAGGCGGGCGTGGTCTCCACCCCCGACGCCCCGTCCATCTACGACATCCCCAAGGTCCTGCACCGCGAGGGCCTGGACGCCTACGTCGTGCGCCGCCTGGGCATGCCGTTCCGCGACGTGGACTGGACCGAGTGGGACTCGCTGCTGCGCCGCGTGCACCAGCCCGACCACGAGGTCACCATCGCCATGGTCGGCAAGTACATCGACCTGCCCGACGCCTACCTGTCGGTCTCCGAGGCGCTGCGCGCCGGCGGGTTCGCCACCGACACCCGGGTGAACATCCGCTGGGTCGCCAGCGACAACTGCGCCAGCCCCTCGGGCGCGGCCGCCGAGCTGGACGGCGTCGACGGCATCCTCATCCCCGGCGGGTTCGGCGTGCGCGGCATCGAGGGCAAGATCGGCGCCATCCGCTACGCCCGCGAGAACCGCGTCCCGCTGCTGGGCATCTGCCTGGGCCTGCAGGCGATCGTCATCGAGTACGCGCGCAACGTGCTGGGCCTGGAGGGCGCCAACAGCACCGAGTTCGACGACAAGGCCGTCGACCCGGTCATCGCCACCATGGCCGACCAGGAGGACGTGGTCTCGGGCGAGCGCGACATGGGCGGCACCATGCGGCTGGGCCTGTACCCCGCCGACCTGGGCGAGGGCACCCTGGCGCGCGACCTGTACGGGGGCCAGGCGCAGGCGTCCGAGCGCCACCGCCACCGGTTCGAGGTCAACAACGCCTACCGGCCCAAGCTGGAGGAGGCGGGTCTGGTGTTCTCCGGGCTGTCCCCGGATGGCAAGCTGGTGGAGTACGTCGAGCTGCCCCGGGACGTCCACCCGTTCTACATCGCCACGCAGGCGCACCCGGAACTGCGTTCCCGGCCGACCAAGGCCAACCCGATGTTCCGCGGTCTGATCGCGGCGGCCTTGGAGAACAAGAAGTCCTGAAGGTGGGGCCGGGCGGGGCACGAGCCTGAGAGGCGAGAGCATATGAGTCACACCCGCCCGGCCGGAACCGACAACACGGGGGCGGACGCGAAGATCGCGGACGCCCCCGCGTCGTGGCCGGTGGAGCGGTCCGAGGACCGCTTCCGCTCCCGCCTGGTGGGCATGCGCACCGACTGGGTGCGGATGCCCGGCCCGGGCGGCCGCGGTACGAGCCTCGCCGCCCGCGACTACATGGAGCACCCGGGGGCCGCGGCCGCGCTGGCCCTGGACGACGCCGGCCGGGTGCTGCTGCAGCGCCAGTACCGGCACGCCACCCGGCACACGCTGTGGGAGCTGCCCGCCGGGATCATCGACGGCGAGGGCGAGGGTCCGCTGGCCACCGCCCGCCGCGAGCTGGTGGAGGAGGCGGGGCTGCGCGCCGACACCTGGCACGAGCTCGCCGACTTCTTCCCCAGCCCCGGCTTCTCCAACGAGCGCATCCACGTGTTCCTGGCCCGCGGGCTGTCGGAGGTGCCGGCCGAGGAGATCGACTTCGAGCGCCAGCACGAGGAGGCCGACCTGGTCGCCGAGTGGGTGCCGCTGGACGAGGCGGTGGGCCTGGCCCTGGCCGGGCGGCTGCACAACGGGGCGACGGTGATCGGCGTCCTGGCCGCGCACGCCGCCTCCCGCGAGGGCTTC
Source organism: Nocardiopsis sp. NPDC006139 (assembly GCF_040614155.1). Classification (NCBI taxonomy): domain Bacteria; kingdom Bacillati; phylum Actinomycetota; class Actinomycetes; order Streptosporangiales; family Nocardiopsidaceae; genus Nocardiopsis; species Nocardiopsis sp. NPDC006139. The sequence continues at coordinate 460,424 of NZ_JBEXTT010000001.1, read as the reverse complement.
ACCGGCCTGCGCGAGCCCGCCGAGCCGTGACGGGCGCGGGCGGCCCCTCCGGGGTGGAGCGGGTGTGCGCGGCGTTCCTGGACCACCTGAGCGCCGAGCGGGCGCTGGCCGACAACACGCTGGCGGCCTACCGCGCCGACCTGCGCCGGTACCGGGAGTACCTGGCCGCGGCGGGGGTGGACTCGGTCGACCTGGTCACCCCCGCCGTGGCGGGCTCCTTCGTGCGGGCCCTGCGCGAGGGCGGGGACGGGCGGGCGCCGCTGGCGGCGGCGTCGGCGGCGCGCACCCTGGCCGCCGTGCGCGGCCTGCACCGGTTCGCGGTGCGCGAGGGGCGGGCCGCCACCGACCCGACCGCCGACCTGGCCCCGCCCGCCACCCCGATGCGGCTGCCCAAGGCGGTCCCGGTGGAGACGGTCGAGCGCCTGCTGGCGGCCGCCGGACCGGTGGAGGCCCCCGTCGCCGCCGGCGACCGGGCCGCCCTGCTGGCGCTGCGCGACCGGGCCCTGCTGGAGCTGCTGTACGGGACCGGCGCGCGCATCTCCGAGGCGGTCGGCGCCGACGTGGACGACGTGGCCGACGCCGTCGGCCTGGACGCCCCCGTGCCCGAGGACCACGTGGGGCTGGTGCGGATCACCGGCAAGGGCGGCAAGGAACGGCTGGTCCCGGTGGGCTCCCATGCCCGGCGGGCGCTGGCCGCCTACCTGACGCGGGCCCGGCCGGTGCTGGCCCGCGCCGGGCGCGGCCGGGGCGGCCCGGCGCTGTTCCTCAACGCGCGCGGCGGCAGGCTCACCCGGCAGGGCGCCTGGGGCGTGCTGGGGGCGGTGGCCGAACGCGCGGGGGTGGCGGGGGTGTCCCCGCACACCCTGCGGCACTCCTTCGCCACCCACCTGCTCGACGGCGGTGCGGACATCCGGGTCGTGCAGGAGCTCCTGGGGCACAGTTCGGTCACCACTACACAGGTCTACACACTTGTGACAGTCGACCGGCTGCGCGAGGTCTACGCGGCCAGCCATCCGCGCGCGCACCGCCGCGGCGGCTCCGACCTGCGGGAAAGCCCCCAGGGGTAGGGGATCGCGCGTGACCGGATATGTGCGTTCGGTTTCCCTCCGGGGCGAGGACGTGGGATTCTACACTCGGGTTTCATTGAAGTGCGTCGTGTCGGCGTTCTAGAGTCGCCGCACAGAGGTACGTTGCTGTCGACATATTGAGTTTCCGACGGCCGCCAGGCTCCAGGGGCACGGCATCCCTTCGGGCCGTGGCCGGTCCGTAGGGGAGGTCCAGGGTTGTGAACTGGTCGGAGAACGACGCCGCCGCGCACGGCGCGGCCGTCGGCGAGCAGGAACTCGCCGACCCGGTGACCAACCCCTGGGGCACGACACGCAACACGGGGGCCGATCTGCACGCGTCAAGACCTGAACGGACCTATCCGGTGCCAGAGCCCATCGACGAACACGGCCCGGCACGGATTGTAGCACTCTGTAATCAGAAGGGCGGGGTCGGCAAGACCACCACCACCATCAACCTCGGCGCCGCCATCGCCGAGTACGGCAGACGGGTGCTGCTGGTCGACTTCGACCCGCAGGGAGCCCTGTCGGTCGGGCTGGGCCGGCTCGACCCGCGCGAGCTGGACCTGACCGTCTACAACCTGCTCATGCAGCGGGACGTGACGGTCGAGGACGTCCTGCTCAAGACGGACATCGACGGCCTGGACCTGATCCCGAGCAACATCGACCTGTCCGCCGCCGAGGTGCAGCTGGTCGGCGAGGTGGCCCGCGAGCAGATGCTCGGCCGGGCGCTGCGACCGGTGATCGACGACTACGACGTCGTCCTCATCGACTGCCAGCCCTCGCTGGGCCTGCTCACCGTCAACGCCCTCACCGCCGCCGACGGCGTCATCGTGCCGCTGGAGTGCGAGTTCTTCGCGCTGCGCGGTGTGGCCCTGCTCATGGACACCATCCAGAAGGTCCAGGAGCGGCTCAACGAGCGCCTCGTCATCGACGGCTTCCTGGGCACGATGTACGACCCGCGCACACTCCACGCCCGCGAGGTCCTGTCCACCATCATCGACGGCTTCGGCGACAAGGTCTACGGCACGGTCATCAACCGCACCGTGCGCTTCCCGGACGCCACCGTGGCGGGCGAGCCCATCACCAGGTTCGACTCCTCCTCGGCCGGCGCCAACGCCTACCGGGAACTGGCCAAGGAGGTGCTGGCGAGGTGGCCTCTCAGCGGTCGCGGCGCGTGACCCTACCCGGGGCGGACGAACTGTTCTTCCGCCCCAGCGGCACCGAGGTGGACGCGGTGCCCGACACGGAGACCGAACGCCAGTACACGGCACCGGAACAGCGAAGGACCGAGCCCCGGACGCGCCCCGCGCGCGCCAAGGGCTCCACCAGGGTGGTCGACGGCGCACCCAAGCCCAGCGGCAGGCAGCGCCACGACGAGAAGATCACCGTCTACATCTCCGGGCCCGAGCTGCTGGCCCTGGAGCAGACCCGGCTGTCGCTGCGCGCCGAGCACGGGCTGTCCGCCGACCGGGGCCGCCTGGTCCGTGAGGCGGTCGCCGTCCTGCTCGCCGACTTCGAGGAGCACGGGCCCGCCAGCATGCTGGTGCGGCGGCTGAGCGAGGATTGAACAACGCCCGCCCGGTGTCGGAGGGGGTACCGGGGGGCGGGGACGACCGAGGGTGTCACCGGCGGGGGCTGGCCGGTGACACCCTTGTGTGCATGGGTTACGACGACGAGGGGCCGGGGGTATGACGGGGGGACCTCCGGACGAGGCCGTGGAGGCGGGCGAGAACGCCTTCCTGGTGCACCTGGACAACTTCGAGGGGCCGTTCGACCTGCTGCTGGGGCTCATCGCCAAGCACAAGCTCGACATCACCGAGGTGTCGCTGTCGAAGGTCACCGACGAGTTCATCGCGCACATCCGTGCCCACGGGGAGGCCTGGGACCTGGACCAGGCCAGCAACTTCCTGCTCGTGGCCGCCACCCTGCTGGACCTGAAGGCGGCCCGGCTGCTCCCGCGCGGCGATGTGGAGGACGAGGAGGACCTCGCCCTGCTGGAGGCCCGCGACCTGCTGTTCGCCCGGCTGCTGCAGTACCGGGCGTACAAGGAGGTCGCGGCGTTCCTGCGCGACCGGCTGGGGGCGCAGGGCCGCCGGTACGCGCGCGCCGTGCCGCTGGAGGAGCGGTTCGAGGCGCTGCGCCCGGAGGTGCTGTTCAAGCTGGGGCCGCAGGAGTTCGCGGCGCTGGCCGGGATGGTGTTCACCCCCAAGGAGCCGCCGAGCGTCCCGGTCACCCACATCCACCAGCCCAAGACCTCCGTCAAGGAGCAGGGCGAGCTGATGGTGGCGGTGCTGCGCGAGCGGGGGAGCATGACGTTCGCGGAGCTGGCCGCCGAGTGCGACGGTACCTTCGAGGTCATCGCGCGGTTCCTGGCTCTGCTGGAGCTGTACCGGGCCGCGAACGTGGGCTTCGACCAGCCCGAGCCGCTCGGGGAGCTGGTCGTCACCTGGACCGGCGGCGAGGGCGAGGTCGAGGTGGACAGCGAGTACGACGCCGATCCGGCGGACGCGGAGAAGGGGGAGGACCAGTGACCGTGGAGGAGACCGCCGAGGTGCCGCCGACCCTGCGCCGCGACCTGGAGGCGGTGATGATGGTGGTGGACCAGCCGGTCTCGGAGTACGACCTGGCCCGCGCGCTGGGGGTGCCGGTGGCGGTGGTCTCCGAGACGCTCGAATCGCTGTCGCGGGAATACACCGAGCAGGGCAGGGGTTTCGACCTTCGGGCGGTGGCCGACGGCTGGCGCGTGTACACGCGGCCGGAGTGCGCCGACATCGTGGAGCACTTCCTCAAGGAGGGGCAGGAGGTGCGGCTGACCCAGGCCGCGCTGGAGACGATGGCGGTGGTGGCCTACCGCCAGCCGGTCTCCCGTGGCAGGGTCTCCGCGGTCCGCGGTGTCAACTGCGACGGCGTCATGCGTACCCTCGTACTGAGGGGGCTGATCGAAGAGTCCGGTCACGACCCGGAGTCCGGTGCCCTGCTGTACCGGACCACCTCCTATTTCCTGGAACGGCTCGGCCTGCGCAGCCTCGACGAGCTGCCGGATCTGGCACCGTTCCTGCCCGACGACATCGAAGGTCTAGACGACACCGGTGAGCACACCTAACGACAGTTCCCGCGGTGCGCGGGACTACGCCCCGCGCGGTGAGCGCGGCGATCGAAACGACAACGGCGGCGGCCGCGACCGCCGCGACGAACGAGGTCCCCGGGGTGGGGACGACCGCGGCCGCGCAGGCCGCTCCTACGGCGGGGACCGCGGCGGATTCCGCGGCCCGCGCGACGGTGGTGACTCCCGTGGCGGGCGTGACTTCCGTGGTACTGGTGGGGGCCGCAGCGGCGGCCGTGATTTCCGTGGCGCAGGTGAGGGACGTTCCATGAGTGATTCTCGTGACGGTGGAGACCGTCGTTCCTACGGCGACCGCGACTCCCGTGGCGGACGTGACTCCGGCGGCTACGGCGGCGGGCGTTCCTACGGCGGCTCCCGTGAGGGCGGCGACCGTGGTGGTTACCGCGGTGGGCGTGACGGTGGCGACTCCCGTGGCCAGGGCGGCTTCCGGGGTGGCCGTGATGGCGGGGACCGTGGCCGTGGCGGCTACGGGGGTTCCCGTGACGACCGTGGCGGGCGCTCCTTCGGCGGTTCGCGCGAGGGCGGCTTCCGCGGCGGGCGCGACGGCGACGACCGCCGCTCCTTCGGCGACCGCGACTCGCGCGGTCCCGGCGGGCGCTCCTTCGGCGGCTCCCGCGAGGGCGGCTTCCGGGGTGGCCGTGACGGTGGGGACCGTGGCCGTGGCGGCTACGGGGGCTCGCGTGACGACCGTGGCGGGCGTTCTTACGGCGGCTCCCGTGAGGGCGGCGACCGCGGGGGCTACCGTGGCGGGCGCGACGGCGACGACCGCCGTTCCTTCAGCGGTTCGCGTGAGGGTGGCGACCGTGGTGGTTACCGCGGTGGGCGTGACGGTGGTGACTCCCGTGGCCAGGGCGGCTTCCGGGGTGGCCGTGATGGCGGGGACCGTGGCCGTGGCGGCTACGGGGGCTCGCGTGACGACCGTGGCGGGCGTTCCTACGGCGGCTCCCGTGAGGGCGGCGACCGCGGGGGCTACCGTGGCGGGCGCGACGGCGACGACCGCCGCTCCTTCGGCGACCGCGACTCGCGCGGTCCCGGCGGCCGTTCCCACGGCGGCTCCCGCGACGACCGCGGCGGGCGCTCCTTCGGCGGTTCGCGCGAGGGCGGCTTCCGCGGCGGGCGCGACGGCGACGACCGCCGCTCCTTCGGCGACCGCGACTCGCGCGGTCCCGGCGGGCGCTCCTTCGAGGGCGACCGGGACGCGCGTCCCAAGAAGCCCCGGCACAAGATCGACCACTCCGGCGACCTCCCCGGCGGCCGCAAGGTGCGCATGGGCGACATCAAGAGCGAGAACCAGCTCTCCAAGGCCGCCCGCGAGCGCCTCAACGCGCTGCGTTCGGAGTACGACCCCAAGGACGAGGACCGTCCCGACGAGGCCCGCGACAGCTACACCGACGTCGAGGGCGGCATCCGCCTCCAGAAGGCCCTCGCCGCCGCCGGCGTCGCCAGCCGCCGCGCCAGCGAGGAGATGATCGCCGCGGGCCGCGTCAGCGTGGACGGCGAGGTCGTCCGCCGCTTCGGCGCCCGGGTGGACCCGGAGAAGTCCGAGATCCGCGTCGACGGCATGCGCGTCGTCACGTCCCCGGACAAGCTCTACTTCGCGCTCAACAAGCCGCGCGGCGTCGTGAGCACCATGTGGGACCCGGAGGGCCGCCCCACCCTGGCCGACTACACCGGCCAGACCGAGGAGCGGATCTTCCACGTCGGCCGGCTCGACACCGAGACCGAGGGCCTCATCCTGCTCACCAACGACGGCGAGCTGTCCAACCGGCTCACCCACCCGCGGTACAAGGTCATCAAGACCTACATCGCCAAGGTGCCCGGCCCCGTCCCGCACAGCGTGGTCAAGCAGCTGCGCGCGGGCGTGGAGCTGGAGGACGGCCCGGTCGAGATCGACTCCTTCCGCGTGGTCGACAACGACGGTGCGAAGGCGCTGGTGGAGATCCGCCTCCACGAGGGCCGCAAGCACATCGTGCGCCGCGTCATGGAGGCCGTCGGCCACCCGGTCGCGGACCTGGCCCGCACCCAGGTCGGCCCGATCGACCTGAACACCCTCAAGCTGGGCACGATGCGGGCGCTGACCCCGCGCGAGGTCAGCGAGCTCTACAAGGCCGCCGGGCTGTAGGTCCCGGCTGGTTATACAGTTGACGGCGGTCGCGACCCGGGGTCGCGGCCGCCGTTCCCGTTCCTCCGACCGGGGACGGGAACGCGGAACGACGGACAAGGCGGGATCGACGTGGCGGTACGGGCCATTCGCGGAGCGGTGCAGGTCGACGCGGACGAACGCGGGCAGGTGCTGGAGGCCACCGCCGAACTGGTCTCCGAGGTGATGCGGCGCAACGGGTTGGAGCCGGAGGACGTCATCAGCGTGCTCTTCACGGCCACCCCGGACCTGACCAGCGAGTTCCCGGCGCTGGCCGCCCGCGAGCTCGGGTTCGTCGACGTCCCGCTGATGTGCGCCACCGAGATCGGGGTCCCGCACGCCCTGCCGCGCGTGGTGCGGCTGATGGCGCACGTGGAGACCGACCGCCCGCGCGCGGAGCTGCACCACGTGTACCTGCGGGGCGCGCAGGCGCTGCGGCTGGACATCGCGCAGTAGGCGCCGCCGCCCCGGCCGCCGTTCCGCGGACCCGTCGCGGGCGGTGCCCGCCGGACACGCCCTAATCTGGGATGACACGGAATCGGACGTACGGGGCGGGGGAGCACGGTGAGCGGGATCGGGGACGCGGGGGCGCGCGACGGACGGCCGTCCGTGCGCCGGGTCGCGGTGCTGGGGGCCGGCCTGATCGGCACGTCGATCGCGCTGGCCCTGCGTTCGCACGGCGTGGAGGTCCTGCTGTCCGACCCGGACGCGGCCGCCCTGCGGCTGGCCTGCGACCTGGGCGCGGGGGAGCCGCTGGAGGGCTCCGGCGGCCGCCCGGCCGACGTCGCGGTGATCGCCGCCCCGCCCGCGGTGGTCCCGCAGGTGCTGCGCCGGGCCCAGGACGACGGGCTCGCGCACGTCTACACCGACGCGGCCAGCGTGAAGGCGAGCGTGGTGGCGGCCGCCGAGGACCTGGGCTGCGACCTGGCGACCTTCGTGCCGGGGCACCCGATGGGCGGCAGGGAGAAGCGGGGGCCGGGCGCGGCCCGCGCGGACCTGTTCCTGGGCCGCTCGTGGGCGCTGTGCCCGACCGGCAAGGCCGACCCGGGCGCGGTCGAGCGGGTCGCGGAGGTGGCCCGCCTGTGCGGGGCCGACCCGCTGGTCGTCGACGCCGCCGCGCACGACCGGGCCGTGGCGCTGGTCTCCCACGTCCCGCACCTGGCCTCCTCCGCGGTGGCGGCCCGGCTGCTCGACGCGGGCGAGGACGCCCTGACCCTGGCCGGCCAGGGCCTGCGCGACGTCACCCGGGTGGCGGGCGGCGACCCGTCGCTGTGGACGGAGATCCTCACCCACAACGCCGCCCCGGTCGCGCGGGTGCTGCGCGCGGTGGCCGAGGACCTGTCCCGGACCGCCGACGCGCTGGCCGGGCCGGACATGGAGGCCGGACCGGTGCGGGACCTGCTGGTCCGGGGCCGGGACGGGCACGGGCGCATCCCCGGCAAGCACGGCGAGCCGACGCTGCCGGACTATACGGTGATCCCGGTGGTGATCCCGGACGAGCCGGGCACCCTGGGCCGCCTGTTCGCCGCGGCCGCCGACGCCGGCGTGAACATCGAGGACGTGCGCATCGAGCACACCCCGGGCCTGCCGCTGGGCGTGGCGCAGCTGTACGTGCTGCCCGCGGGGGTGGACACCCTCGGCCGGGCGCTGGCCGCCGACGGCTGGTCGGTCCACCCGGGCGCCTGAACGGCGCGCACCGCGTGGGCGGTGCCGCGCGTGGACGCCGCGAGTGTTCCGCGCCGGTAGGCTGGGGCGTCGGCAGTACGACGAGCGGTAGAGGCAGGATCACGTGAGCGGGCAGGGCAGCACCGAGGGCATCGTCATCGCGATCGACGGTCCCTCCGGGTCGGGCAAGTCGAGCACCTCCAAGGGTGTGGCCAGGGCGCGCGGCCTGCGCTACCTCGACACCGGCGCCATGTACCGCGCGCTGACCTGGTGGATGCTCGACAACGGCGTGGACGTGCACGACTCCGCCGCGGTGGCCGCCGCCGTCGGGCGCCCGGTCATCGAGATGGGCACCGACCCGGCCGCCCCGACGGTGTCCGTCGACGGCCGCGACGTGGCCGTGGAGATCCGCACCAAGGAGGTCACCGGCAGTGTCAGCGCCGTCTCGGCGGTGCCGCAGGCCCGTGAGCTGCTGGTGAGCGCCCAGCGGGAGATCATCGACGCCGCCCGGCGCGAGTGCGCGGGCATCGTGGTGGAGGGCCGCGACATCACCACGGTGGTCGCCCCCGACGCCCCGGTGAAGCTGTTCATCACCGCCAGCGCGGAGGCCCGCGCGCAGCGCCGCAGCAAGGAGATCCGCACCGGCGACGTGGCCGGCACCCAGGCCGCCCTGGAGCTGCGGGACAAGCTGGACTCCAGCCGCGCCCACTCGCCGCTGACGCTGACTTCTGACACCGCCGAGCTGGACACCACCGGGCTGGACCTGGACGAGGTCGTCGCCCTGGTCGTCAAGCTCGTCGACGAGGCCGCCGCGGCGGCCCGCGCCTGACCCTCCGGGCGCCCGCAGGGGCCGCCCCTCCCCGGTCCGGCCCCGTGAGCGCGGGGTGACATCGGACACCGGGGGGAACACACGGACACCCGCGGAGGTTGCCCTTCGCGGTACACACGCGGACGCCGACGGCGTCCGCGCCGATCGGGCCGCCCCGTATCGCACGGGCGCGGCCGGTCGGCTTTCGCACTCCCCGCGGCACGCATCCTGGGCGCGCGGGGACTCAAGGACCGGGAGCAGTACGTGAACGACGACTTCGAGAACGCCGACATCGGCACCGGGGGCGAGACCGCCCCGCTGCCGGTGGTGGCCGTGGTGGGCCGCCCCAACGTGGGCAAGTCCAGTCTCGTCAACCGCATCATCGGCCGCCGCGAGGCCGTGGTCGAGGACGTGCCGGGGGTGACCCGGGACCGGGTCGCCTACGACGCCGAGTGGCAGAGCACCCAGTTCACCCTGGTGGACACCGGCGGCTGGGAGACCAGCGTCAGCGGGCTGGCCGCGATGGTCGCCCGCCAGGCCGAATACGCGGCGCAGACCGCCGACGTGGTCCTGTTCGTGGTGGACGCCACGGTCGGCATCACCGACGCCGACGAGGCCGTCACCCGCGTGCTGCGCGCCACCAACCGGCCCGTGGTGCTGGCGGCCAACAAGGTCGACGGCAGCATGCAGGAGTCCGACGCGCTGGAGCTGTGGAACCTGGGCGTGGGCGAGCCCTACCCCATCAGCGCCCTGCACGGCCGCGGCACCGGCGACCTGCTGGACGCCGTCGTGGCGGCCTTCCCCGAGCAGGCCCGGGAGGCCGAGGCGCCCGAGACCGAGGACGGCCCGCCGCGGGTGGCCCTGCTGGGGCGCCCGAACGTGGGCAAGTCCAGCCTCCTCAACCGGCTCGCCGGCGAGGACCGCGTGGTCGTGGACTCGGTGGCGGGCACCACCCGCGACGCCGTCGACGAGCTGATCGAGCTGGGCGGCAAGACCTGGAAGTTCATCGACACCGCCGGCATCCGCCGCCGGTTCCGCGCCCTCCAGGGCGCCGACTACTACGCCACCATGCGCACCGGCACCGCCCTGGAGCGGGCCGAGGTCGCGGTGGTCCTGATGGACGTCAGCGAGCCGCTGGCCGAGCAGGACATCCGCGTGGTCGAGCAGGTGGTGGAGGCCGGCCGCGGCCTGGTGCTGGCGTTCAACAAGTGGGACATCCTCGACGAGGAGCGCCGGATCTACCTGGAGAAGGAGATCGACCGCCAGCTGGCGCGGGTCGCCTGGGCGCCCCGGGTGAACATCTCCGCCCGGACCGGCCGCCACATGGAGAAGCTGGTCCCGGCGATCGAGACGAGCCTGGCCGGCTGGTCCCAGCGCATCCCGACGGGGCAGCTGAACAACTGGCTCAAGGAGCTGGTGGCGGCGACCCCGCCGCCGGTGCGCGGAGGCAAGCAGCCCAAGATCCTGTTCGCGACGCAGGCGGGGGCGAAGCCGCCGCAGTTCGTGCTGTTCACCACCGGGTTCCTGGAGGACAACTACCGGCGGTTCATCGAGCGGCGCCTGCGCGAGGACTTCGGGTTCGAGGGCTCGCCGATCCACATCAGCATGCGGATCCGGGAGAAGAAGGGCGGGCCCGTGGGCAAGGCGTCCAAGGGCAGTGTGCGCCCGGACCGCCAGCGCCGCCGCCGCTGACCGCGCACGGGCGCGGCCCGGACGCCGAAGGGGGCGCCTCCCGGCAGGGAGGCGCCCCCTTCGCCTGTCCGCGGCTCAGGACTCGGAGGGCAGCCTGCGCACGTTGCTGGGCGGCACGTGGGGCCCGCTCTCGCCGGTGGGGCGCGGGTAGGGCAGCCGGGTGCCGCCCGGGGTGTGCTCGGGCACGGGGATGGCGGGCGCGCCCGGCAGCGGGCGCCCGGCGCTCTCCTTCATCCGCCACACCACGACCAGGCCGACGGCGCCGGCCGCCATCACCGGCCAGGCGGGCGAGTAGAGGTTGCCGGTGGACTGCACCAGCGACTCGGCCACCAGCGGGGTGGTGCCGCCGAACAGCGCCACCGAGATGTTGAAGCTGATCGCCAGCGCGCCGTAGCGGACGCTGGTCGGGAAGAACGCCGGGAGCGTCGCCGGGGCGGCGCCGGAGAAGTGCACCAGGGTGATCGCCAGCACCACGATGCCCAGGGCCACCCCCGCCGGGTTGCCGGTCTGCAGCAGCCAGAACGCGGGCAGGGTGAGCACGATGGAGAACAGGCTGCCCGACAGCAGCACGGGCCTGCGCCCCACCCGGTCGCTGAGCCGCCCGAACCCGGTGACGGCGACCAGCATGAGGACCATCGCGGCCAGGGTGAGCAGCAGGGCCGCGGTCGAGCCGTACCCCAGCTCGGCCTCCAGGTAGGTGGGCATGTACGCCGTCACCATGTAGTTGTTGACGTTGAACACGAGCACCAGGCCGATGCACAGCAGCATGTTCCGCCACTGGCCGACGACGGTCTCGCGCAGCTGCCCCTTGCGGCGGTGCCCCTCGGGGTCCTTGGCGAACCCCTCGGCGTGCTCGGCGCTGTCGGAGAACACCGGTGTCTCCTCCAGCTTGACCCGCAGGTAGAGGCCGACGGCGCCGAGCGGCAGGGCGAGCAGGAAGGGGATGCGCCAGCCCCAGGCGAGCATGGTGTCCGGGCTCAGCAGCAGGGTCAGGACGGTGACGATGGCGGCGCCGCCCACGTACCCGCTGACGGTGCCGAACTCCAGCCAGGAGGAGAGGAAGCCGCGGCGCTTGTCGGGCGCGTACTCGGCGATGAAGGTGGTGGCGCCGCCGTACTCGCCGCCGGTGGAGAAGCCCTGGAGCATGCGGGCGACGAGCAGCAGGACCGGCGCGGCGATGCCGATGGTGGCGGCCGAGGGGATGAGCCCGATGCAGAACGTGCTGACCGCCATGAGCAGCATGGTGAAGGCCAGCACGTGCTTGCGGCCGATCCGGTCGCCCAGCGGGCCGAAGAACAGGCCGCCGAGCGGGCGCACGAGGAAGGCCGCGGCGAACGTGGTGAAGGTGGCGATGAGCTGCACGCCCTGGGACTGCGAGGGGTAGAACACCAGGCCGATGGTGACGGCCAGGTAGCTGTAAACGCCGAAGTCGTACCACTCGGTGGCGTTGCCGATCGCGGCGGCGGTGACGGCCTTGCGGGTGGTGCGGTGCTCGGTGGCCAGCGCCGCCGGCTGCTTCGCGGCCGCCTCGCCCGGCGGATTCCCGGGCTGCTCCCCGGGCCGGTTCTCGCTCACGTGTCCCCCTCCATGAAATCACTCAAAGCAACACGATAGCGACCTTGTGTGATATTGCCTGGATTGTCGGGGTGTTCCGTCCGTGTCGCCCCATGCCTCCGGCGCGGAGGGGCGGTGACGGAGGAGCGGTAACGTGGTCGGTGTCGCCCGGGAGGAGAGGAACATGGACAAGGTCCTGGTCAGCGCCTGCCTGGCGGGCCGCCCGGTCCGCTACGACGGCCGCGCCAAGACCGTCGACGACGCCCTGCTCGACCGCTGGCGCGCCGAGGGGCGCATGGTGGTGCACTGCCCCGAGGTGGCGGGCGGGCTGCCCGTGCCGCGGCCGCCCGCCGAGATCGAGCCCGGGGCCACCGCCGCCGACGTGCTCGACGGCGGGGCCCGCATCCTCACCCCCGACGGCGACGACGTCACCGCGTACTTCGTCGCGGGGGCCCGCGCCGCCCTGGCCTTCGCACGCGAGCGCGGGGCGACCGTGGCCGTTCTGAAGGAGTCCAGCCCCTCCTGCGGGCTCCACGAGGTCTACGACGGCACCTTCACCGGGCGGAAGCGCGTCGGGCGCGGGGTCACCGCCCACCTGCTGGCCGGGAACGGCGTCGCGGTCTTCAACGAGCACGGGCTCGCCGCCGCCGACGCCCGCCTGCGGGGCGCCGGCGACGGCCGGGCTCAGGAGCGCACGACCTCGTAGCGGGCGCAGGCGAAGGCCCCCGTCCGGTGCACGTCCAGCGGCCGGAGGTCCACCCGGCCCGCCAGCAGCGGGGCGCCCGACCCCAGCGTGACCGGGGCGATGGACACGATCACCTCGTCCAGCAGGCCCAGCCGGGCCAGGTCCGCGGCGATCCGGCCGCCGCCGAGCAGCCACAGGTCCTTGCCCCCGGCCGACTCCACCACCTTCGCGTGCAGGGCCCGCAGCTCGTCGTCGGAGTCGGCGGCCGCGAACCGGATGTCGTTCGCGCCCTTGAACGGCGGCAGCTCCCGGTGGGTCAGCACCCAGGACGGCATGTCGTAGGCCCAGTCCTTGTCGCCCTCGTGCCGGTGCACCCACTCGTAGGTCGTGGCCCCCATGAGGACGGCGCCGACCCCCTTCATGAACTCCTCGACCTCGCTCTCTGCGCTCTCGCCCTGCGCCACGCCCTCGGCCTCCGCGGCGAACAGCCACTCCAGCGAATGGTCCTCCGTGGCGAGGAAGCCGTCCAGGCTCGTCGCGGTGTTGTAGACGGTCCGGGTCATGATGTGCCTCCGTATCGGTCCTGCAACCACTCGATGGGATCCCCGTGGTCCACCTCCACCCCCTCGGCGCGCAGCATGTGCCGCACCAGCTGCCTGCGGTGCGCCGCGTACGTCAGGACGTGCGCGACCACCGACCCCAGCACGAAGCTCTCCGGCGGATCGCACAGGGCGTCGACCAGGCGGTCGCCCCAGGCGCCGCGGCGGCCGATGCCCTCGACCGTCGCCACCCAGTGCGGGCCGATCACCCGGTGCCGCTCGGCGAGCTCCTCCAGGCCGTCGCCGCCGCGCTCGGGGAAGTCCGTGCCGTCGACGGACGCGCACCACACCTCCTTGGCCCACACCAGGTGGTCCAGGACGGCGGCGATCGACTCCTCGGGCCCGTCCCAGGTGAGGACGGTCCATCCGGGGGCGTGCACCCTGCGGTAGGCCTCCTCCGACAGCCCGGAGGCCGCCTCGATCAGCCGACCGGTGTCGGCGATGTCGTGGTGGACCTGCAGGGACACGACGTCCATCGCGGGGCGCTCCTGGGGTGGCGACTCGATCCACAGGTGGATCGGGGGGTGGAAGTGGATGCCGTTCGGCGCGGGCAGCCAGGTGCCGCTGCCGGAGGTGGTCGCCCCCGGCGGGTGCCCGAAGGCCCGCCCGAACGCGCGGATGAACCCCTCCACCGACCGGTAGCCCGCGGCGAACGCGGCGTCGGTGACGCTGGACCCCTGCCGGATCTGCCAGGCGGCCCGCTCCAGCAGCACCCGGCGGCGCAGCGCCACGGGTGACTCCCCGGTGTCGCGGCTCAGCCGCCGGGAGAAGTGGAACGGCGAGCTGTAGGCCCGCTCGGCCATGGCGGCCAAGGCGGTGCCCTCACCGCCGTCCTCGTCAGCCAGGACCGCGTCGAGGAGCTCGCGGAGCCGGTCCCGGCCGGTGGTGGGTTCGGTCATGGGACCAGTATGTTCGGGCGGCCCCGGGCGGCGCTTGACCGTTCTTGCGCACCCGTGTCGGGGCGGGCCCGCGCGGGCGGTGGGCGGCCGCGCCGCCGCGGCGTAGGGTGTGCCGCATCCGGCCGGGGGCACCGGGCCTTCGGCCCCGCGGAGGAGCGGAGGGCACATGCGACTGGTCTGCGTACTCGACACCGGCGACCTGCGGGCCGCGGCCGACTTCTGGTGCGCCGTGCTCGGCTTCGAGCGGGAGGAGGCGCAGCACGGCCCGTACCTGGCGCTGCGCGACCCGGGCGGGCGGTGGCCCGACCTGCTGCTGCAACAGGTGCCCGAGCCCAAGGCGGGCAAGAACCGGATGCACCTGGACATGGTCGTCCACGACGTGGAGGCCGAGATCGCGCGGGTCCGCGCCCTGGGCGCGCGGGTGCTGCGGCCCGTCTTCGAGGAGGACGGTCACCTGCTGGCGGTCCTGGCCGACCCCGAGGGCAACGAGTTCTGCCTGGTCGAGCGGCTCGACGGCACCCTGGGCGGATGACCGGCCCGGGAGGCGGGGCCGCGTGTGTGCGTTCCGGGCCCGGGGGTAGCGGACCCGTCGAGGGGACCGGCCGGGAGGAGACGCCATGAGCGGGCGTGAAGTGACGGTGCACACCGCGGACGCCGCACTCGACGGGGACCTGGACCTGCCGCCCGCCGCCGTCGGCGCGGTGGCCTTCGCCCACGGCAGCGGCAGCTCCCGGCGCAGCCCCCGCAACCGGGCCGTCGCCGCCGTCCTGCGGGACGAGGGGATCGCGACGCTGCTGTTCGACCTGCTCACCCCCGAGGAGGAGCGCGTCGACCGGGCCACGGCCGGGCTGCGCTTCGACATCGGTCTGCTCACCGGGCGCCTCACGGGCGCGGTGGACCGGCTGGCGGAGTGGGAGGGCACGGCGGGGCTGCCGGTCGGGCTGTTCGGCGCCAGCACGGGGGCCGCCGCGGCCCTGCGGTGCGCGGCCGAGCGCCCCGGACGGGTGGCCGCCGTGGTCTCCCGCGGCGGCCGCCCCGACCTGGCCGGCGAGGAGGCGCTGCGGCGGGTGCGCGCCCCGGTCCTGTTCGTCGTCGGCGGCGCGGACACGCGTGTGCTGGAACTCAACGAGCGCGCCCTCGGCGAACTCGGCGGGCCCGGCCGGATCCACGTGGTCCCCGGCGCCGGGCACCTGTTCGAGGAGGAGGGCGCCCTGGAGGAGGCGGCCCGCGCCGCCTCCGCCTGGTTCGCCCGCGCGATGGGCGGACGCGGGGAATGAGGGGGGTGCGGCGCCGCGCACCCGCAATTGCGGTGCGGAGGGTCCGGTGGATGCGATAGAGTCTTTCCCGTCGGCGAGGCCAGCGGCCTGGCCCGACGGGACGTAGCGCAGTTTGGCAGCGCACTTGACTGGGGGTCAAGGGGTCGTGGGTTCAAATCCCGCCGTCCCGACAGGCGAAGGGCGTTCACGCGAGTGAACGCCCTTCTTCGTGTTCCGGGCGTGTGTCCGACGCGCGGGCCGGGGCGCTGGCGCCCCGGCCGGTCACAGGGAGCCGGCCAGCTCCCGGCAGGCCCGGGCGCAGCGGCGGCACGCCTCGGCGCACACCCGGCAGTGCTCGTGCATGGAGGCGTGCCGTTCGCACTCGTCGGCGCAGCTCTCGCAGGCCAGCGCGCAGGCCTCCAGCACCGCGCGGGCGACGTCGGCGTCGTGGCCGGTGCGGCGCGAGATCACCCGACCGGTGGTCTCGCACAGGTCGGCGCAGTCGAGGTCGGTGCGCACGCACGTGACCAGCTCCGCGACCGCCTCCTCGCCCAGGCAGGCGTCCGCGCAGGCGGTACAGGCCTGGGCGCATTCGAAGCACGCCTCGATGCACACCCGCAGCTTCTCGCCGTCCACCCCGCCCGGACCCCCGGGGTGGCTCTCCAGCATCCGACCCGCCGTACTCATGACGCCTCCTGGCACAGTGGGGCTCCGGCCCGGACGCCGGACCCCGTCCTGTTCGCCACTGACCGCCGGACGCGGCGGTAAACGCCGCGTCCCAGGTCAGGGGGTCGTGCTCCCTACGGGGCCCACATGTCCACGAAGGTGAGCACCCGGTCCAGGCGCAGGGCGGCCAGGTCCCGGCGCAGGACCAGCCAGTGGACCACGAGCCCGTCCAGCCCGACCTCGTCCAGGGCGTCGTCGCCGCAGCGCCAGGTGGCCAGCAGCGTCCAGTCGTCGCGGCCGCCCGTGCGGGTGCGCTCGGAGCCCTCCTCGTCCGGGTCGTAGCCGCGGAGGCCCTCCAGGGGGTCGATGTCGGGGACCAGAGGGTGGCCGCCCAGCTGTAGGCGCCAGTCGCCGCCGCCGTCACCGCCCGCGGCCTGCCACGCCTCGGACAGCCTGTAGGTCCGCTCGTACTCGTCCTGGGGCGGGGGATCCCCGTACTGACTCCTGGTGAAGCTCCCGGACTCCTGGGCGCTGGACGCGTACGCCACCGTGCGCAGCTCCCGCCCGGGGAAGAGCTCCCTGCCCTCGCCGTCGGGGAGCTCGGCCGTCGCCGTCCCGGCGGGGACGTACCGCACCACGTCCTCGCGGCGCCCCGTGAAGTCGATGTCCGGCACGGCGAAGAACAGCAGGTGGCCGTCGGCGGGCAGCGGCAGGTCGGTGGCGTCCGCGCGCAGGAGGGCGCAGTCGACGGAGGCGACGAAGCCGTGCGGGGGCACGGGCGCCCCGTGCGGCAGCCGCGGCCGCCCGCCCAGGCGGGCCGCCACCGGTCCGTCGCCGCCGTCCGCCAGGTACGCCGCGTGCCGGAGGGACCGCACCCACCTCTCCGCGGCGTCCGGCGGCAGGCCCCGCTCCGCTGCTCCGGCGCGGAAACGCCGCACCCTGTCCACGGTCTCGTCCGTTCCGTTCGTCACGCGGACACCGTAGACCCTGCGGCGGACGTTCCCGCCCCCGGTCCGGGCGGGCGGCGCCGCCGCCACGGCACCGCTCGCCCGGGCCTCGGGGTCAGGGCTTGCGGCCGACGCCGCCGTACTGGTCCAGGCCGCGCTTGGTGTGGGCCTCCAGGGGCGCCGGGCGCCACCGGGGGCAGGGCACCACACCGGGTTCGAGCAGCTCCAGGCCCTCGAACCGGGCGGCGATGAACTCCGGGCTGCGCAGCAGGTACGGGACGTCGCCCTGCTCGTTGCCGGCCTCGATGGCCCTGTTGTAGGCCTCGCTGGTGTTGGCGCCGTCGTAGCTGGCCAGGTAGCTGCCGGAGGGCAGGGCGTCCAGCAGGCGGCGCACGATCGGCTGGACGTCGTCCTCGGGGATGTGGCCCAGGATCCCCATGAGCATGAGCGCGACGGGCTGGTCGAAGTCCAGGGTCTTGGCGGCGCGCTCCAGGATCGTGTCGGGGTCGCGCAGGTCGGCGTCGATGTAGTCGGTGGCCCCCTCGGGGGTGCCGACCAGCAGGGCGCGCGCGTGCGCGAGCACGAGGGGGTCGTTGTCCACGTAGACCACCCGGCACTCCGGGGCGATCGACTGGGCGACCTCGTGGGTGTTGTCGGCGGTGGGCATCCCGGTGCCGATGTCGAGGAACTGGCGGATGCCCACGTCCCGCGTCAGGTGGGTGACGACGCGGATGAGGAACTTCCGGCTGGTGCGGGCCAGGTCCACGATCTCCGGGAAGCCCTCGGCCACCGCGTCGCCCGCGATCCGGTCGATCGGGTAGTGGTCCTTGCCGCCCATCCAGTAGTTCCAGATCCGGGCCGAGTGGGTCCGGGTGGTGTCGATGGCCGGGGGGCGGTCGTCGGAGCCCGCGGGGGAGGACGGGGACGGGGCGTCGGTCATGGGGCAACCACCTCGGTGCGCAGGGGGCCGCCGCGGAGGCGGGCCGTCGGCGTCCGAACGCCGCAAAGCCCGGCCACGGCGGGGTTCTCGTTCGCCCCCACACTAGACGACACCGCACCCGCCGGATCCGCCGCGCCGCCCGCGGAACACGTGGGGCCCGGTCGCCGAGCACTTGACCCCGACGCGGCGTCAGGGCGCACCATGGCGGCATGACGAGGAGAGAAGCGGGGTCCCCGCTGTCGGACGACGACAAGCGCGAGGTCTGGGGCGGTTTCGCGGACCGCGAGGAGGAGTACCTCGACGAGGTCGAACACCGGTGGGGCGGCACCGAGGCGTACGCCGACTCCGCCCGGCGCGTCGCCGGGTACGGCCGGGCCGAGTGGGAGCGGATCAACCGGGACAACGCGGCCATCGAGGCGAGGATCCGCGAACTGATGGCCGCCGGCGCGGACCCGCGCGGCACGGAGGCGATGGACGTCGCGGAGGCGTCCCGGCTCCACGTGTCGCGGTGGTTCTACGCGATGGACCACGGGTTCCACGTGACCAAGAGCGAGCTCTACGTCCAGGACGAGAGGTACCGGCAGGGCATCGAGGAGAACACCGCCCCCGGCGCCGCGGAGTGGCTGCGGGCCGCGATCGTCGCGAACGCGGAGCGGGCCCGGCGGCGGGAACGGGCGCGGGAAGGGGGCTGAGCCGGTCCGGCCCCGGGGTGCCGTCGGCCGGCGGCGGGTCAGGAGGGCAGGGCCACCTCGCGCAGCGGGTCGCCGCCGTCGATGAGCAGCACGCCTCCCGGCACGAGGGCGCGGGCGAGCCGTTCGAGCGCGAGCGCGCCGGCGCGGGGGTGGCGCCCGTCGAACGCGCCCACCCGGACGGCGAAGGCGAGGTCGTAGGGCTCCTCGCCCTCGGCGAGCTCCAGTTGCTCGGCGGTGCCCTGCCGGGCGGTGAGCAGGCCCGCCGCGATCAGGTCCGGCGCCGAGCGGGTGAGCTGCGCGATCGCGGCGGCGGAGCGGTCGACCGCGAGCACGTGGCCGTCCGGGCCGACCCGGTGCGCGACCTCGCGCGCCGCGGCGCCCGGGCCGCAGCCGATCTCGATCACGCGCAGACCGGGACGCAGCGGGAGGGCGTCGACGACCGCCCGCAGCCGTGGGGACAAGGCGCTCATGCGGACATGGTAGGCGGACGGCGGCCGCCGCGGCGGGTTCCGCCGTGCAGGGTTCCTCTGCCCCGCCGTCCCGCCGTGCCGGGCTCCTCCGCCCCGCGTCCCGCCGTGCCGCGGTCGGCACGGCGGGACGCCCGGGAACCGCCGGTCGGGGGCTAGCGGGTCGGGGGGACGGCGGGGACGAGGAGCTCGACGTTGCGGTCGCGGGCCGAGCCCAGGTTCGCGCCGTCGGCGT
Source organism: Nocardiopsis sp. NPDC006139 (assembly GCF_040614155.1). NCBI lineage: Bacteria > Bacillati > Actinomycetota > Actinomycetes > Streptosporangiales > Nocardiopsidaceae > Nocardiopsis > Nocardiopsis sp. NPDC006139. The sequence continues at coordinate 440,988 of NZ_JBEXTT010000001.1, read as the reverse complement.
AGGGGTCGTTGACCGACAGCTCCCGGTACAGCGAGGCCAGGCCGTCCGCCGAGAAGTCGCCGTGCTCCACCCGGTAGGGGCTGTCCGCCTCGATGAGCGTGGTGAACAGCGACACCGTGCCGTCGGCGTTGTCCACGATCTCGATGCAGCGGGCCAGCTGCGGGTGGTCGATGTGCGAGGCGGTGTTGATCTCCCAGAACCCGCACTCGGGGCGGTCGGCGGTGTGCGCCCGCACGGTGTTGCGGTGGGTGTGCCCGTTCACCCAGGCCAGGACGTTGGGGTACCGCTTGAGCAGCGACACCAGCACCCCGCCCGTGTAGCGCAGCTCGGCGGGGCGGCGCCGGTCCGGCAGCGGGTTGTCCATGGTGTCGCTGGTGTGGTGGCTGAACAGTACGAACAGCTCGCCGGTCACCTGCTGGGAGCGCCGCCGCCCGAGGAGGTCGTAGTAGACCGGGCTGCCCGCGCGCAGGGTGTTCTCCAGCCAGCGGTACTGGGTGTGCCCGATCGAGCCGTTGGCCAGCCCGGCGAGGGTGGTGGTGTCGAGGCTGATCCCGGTCACGCCCTCGGCGATGGTGAACGTGTAGAAGCAGTCCACCCCGTCGGCGTTCTCCTCGGTGAAGCCGTGGCCGACCGGCCCGGGGCCGGTGTTGGCCCCGTCGCGGTGGGCGGCGACGAACCCGGCCGTGTCGAAGGGGGCGCGGCGCTCGTCGGCCGTGACGGTGGAGACGATCGACCCGGCCGCGGTCGCCGCCCCCGGCTCGGCCAGCCCCTCGACGGCGGCGGGCAGTTCGCCGACGCTGTCGGCCTCGGTCATGGCCTCGGCGGTGCGGGCGGCGGCCCGGTCGTCGGTGTACATGATCTTGCGGTCGCCGGTGAAGCACTCGGTCAGGGTCCCGGCGGGCAGGGATCCGGCCGGGGTGTCGTCGTGGTTGCCGATGGTGCAGTACCAGGGGACGTCGAGCCCGGGGGCGCGGAACCCGGCCCGGGCGGCGGCCAGGAACCCGGGCAGGACGGGGAAGCCGTGGTCGGCCTTGTAGCGGTCGGCGAGGTCGCGCTCGGGGTGCCAGTACAGCTCGGACCCGCTGTCCTGGACGCCCTCGTAGCGGCTCGGGTCGCCGGTGTCGGGGGTGAGGTCTCCGCCGTTGAACACGGCCATGAGCCAGTCGAGTTCGATCAGCTCGTGGTTGTCGGTGTTGTCGCCGGTGGTCATGACGAAGTCGAAGGGGCGCCCGGTGATCGGCCCGACCCGCAGGGAGTTCACCCGGGAGACCAGCGCGGAGGCGCCGACGGCGGACAGGGTCTCCTGCGGGCGGTGGGCGCTGGAGCCGAGCAGGGGGTGGGTGTACTCGAAGCGGACCGGGCTCTGGGCGTCCACGATGTGCAGGTCGGTGAACTGGACGAACGCGGCCAGGGGGACGCGCCGGTCGTCGCGGCCGGACCAGGCCGGGACGAGGTCCTCGCGGACCTCCAGCGGCCAGCCGGGGCCCGCGGACAGGAGGCGGTAGCCGTCGCCGACGGCCGCGGCGGCCTGGACCAGGGTGGTGCCCTCGGGGGCGGCGGCCCGGGCCAGGCTCCGGCGGACGAGTCGGTCGAGGGAGGCGGCGTCGAGTGCGTGCGCGGGGGCGGTGGGCAGGGCGGCCAGGCCCAGCCCGGCTGCGGTCCCCAGGAGGCCGCTCCCCAGGAGGAAGCGGCGGCGGTCGAGGGAGGCCATGGGCACGGTGTCCTTTCGGCCCGGGGGGCGGGCCTTGCGGGGGACGGGGCGTCGTCATTGAAGACCGGGACCGGCCCGTTGGCAACGGGGGTGCGGGCGGGGACCCGCACCCCCGCGGGGAGGGGCGCGGGGCCGGTGGGTACGATTCCCGGTTCGGCTCCGGATCGGGAACGCTCGGTGACGGAGCGCCGACCCCGCGTGTGTCCCGGCCGGTCACCGCGGTGTCGGAGCCCGGTGGCCGGCCGTTCGCGGCGGCCTCGGTGAACCGTCATAAAGGTGAGGGTTTTTCATATCTGGCCGGATGCGGACACCGCCGCCGCCCCGGCGGGGGAGCCGGACCGCCGGGAGGCCAGGACCGCGGGCGCCATCGCGAGCAGGGCGAGCAGCGCGAGCGCGGCGCCGATCCACAGGGGCGCGCGCAGCCCGAAGGCCGCGATGCCCTCCCCGCCCGCCCAGGAGCCGACCACCACGCCCAGGGTGATGAACGAGCTGTGCGCGGTGTTGACCATGGTCCCGGCCCCGCCCACCCGCTGCACGCGGGTGACCATCGCCGGGTTGAGGGTGATGCCGACCAGGCCGATGCCCGCCATGGCGATCAGCGCCGGGACCGGGGACGCGGCGAACAGGGCGAACCCGGTCAGGAACACGGTGTTGAGGGCCAGCCCCGCCACGATGGCGGCGACCGCGTGGGAGGAGGCCAGCCGGCCCACCACGGCGGTGCCCGCGACCGTGGCCGCGCCGTAGCCGAACAGCAGCAGCGGGACCAGCTCCCGGGGCAGGCCGGTGACCTCGGTGAGGATCGGGGTGAAGTAGCTGAACGCGCTGAAGGTCGCGCCGATGATCAGGGTGGAGGTGGCCATGGCCGCCCACAGGCGGGGGTCGCGGAACGCGGCGGCCTCGCCGGCCCCGGTCCCCTTCGCGATCCCGGCGCCGTCCACGCCGTCCCCGGCGTCGACCCCGCCGCCGTGCCCGCGGCCGGCCGCGGTCGGCTCCAGCCGGGGCAGGTAGCGGGCGGTGGCCGCGGCCACCGCGACGGTGAGGACGCCGACGGCGGCGAAGGCGGCCCGCCAGCCGAGCCATCCGCCCAGGAGCGTCGACAGCGGGAGCCCCAGCAGGGTGCCCACCATCACCCCCTGCAGGGCCGTGCCGACGGCGCGACCGCGCAGGTGAGCGGGGACCAGGCGGGAGGCGGTGGACACCGCCACCCCGAAGAAGCCGCCGGCGGCCGCCCCGGTGAGGACCCGGGCGACGAACACGGCGGGATAGGACCAGGCGAGGGCGGCCAGGGCGTTGCCCAGGAGGAAGACGGCGAACAGCGCCAGCAGGGCGCGGTCGGGGCGCAGGCGGCGCACCGCCAGGGCGGCGGCCGGGCCGCCCAGGGCCATGGCCAGGGCGAACGCGGTGATGAGGTGGCCGATGCGGGTGACACTGGTCCCCAGGTCCTCGGCCATCTGCGGCATGAGGCCGCCGACCAGGAACTCGCTGGTGACCATGGTGAACAGGCCGAGTGCCAGGAGGGGCACGGCAGGGGGCACGGGGGCTCTCCTTTGGGTTTTTGTACTGATCGTTTCAAAATCGGGGTGTGCGAAGCCCGGCCGGAAGGGGCAGGGCTCAGGCCCGCAGCGCCTCGACCGCGGTCCCGGCGACGGACTCCAGGACCTCCCGCCGGGCGCCGGACTGCCCGGCCACCCGGATGCCGGAGATCACCGAGACGATGTACCAGGCCGTCGCCTCGGGCTCGCGGTCCGGGTGGACCGACCCGTCGGCGCGGCCCGCCAGGACGGCCGTGCGCAGCGACGCCAGGCGCCGGTCGCGGTCGGTGCCGAGCAGCCGGGCGACCGCCGGGTCGTGCGCGGCGAACGACGTGGTCGTGTTGACCACGAAGCAGCCCGACCCGGGGCCCTCCTCCCGGATCCGCACCGCGTCGTCCACGATGCGGGCGAGCAGCGCCCGGATGCGGTCCAGGCCGCTGAGGCCGTCGTCGTCCAGGAGTTCCACCTGGCCGTCGGTGGTGTCCTCGGTGTACCGCGCCAGGGCCCTGAGGAACAGGTGCTCCTTGGACCGGAACGTGTTGTACAGGCTGGAGCGGTTCAGTCCGGTGGCCGCGCACAGGTCGGCCGTGGAGGTCCCGTCGAACCCCTTCTCCCAGAACACGTCGCGGGCGGCCCTGACCACCTGCTCCTCGTCGAACCCCCGTGGTCTTCCCATGGACGCCACGCTACCCGGTTGTGGAACGTTCGGACCAGAACCGGTGCGCGGGTCCGGGGAGGAAGGGGCGGGGAGGGGCGGGCCGGACGGTGGGCTGCGGGGGCGGCGGGTCGGCGGGTTCAGGTGTCGGACCCCCCGTCCACGCCCGGGCGCGCGCCCGTGGCGTACCCCGCCGAGGGCGAGACCGGGCGGGCGGCCGCCTCGGCGATCTCCTCCGGGGCGCCGGACCGGCCCGGCGCGATGCCGCGGCCTCCGCCGGTCACGAGGGTCCGCTTGCCGTCGAGGATGTCGCTCATGTCGTCGGTCGTCCGATCCGTGAAGGGGTGCAGGGGAGGGCGGGGCAGGGCCGTGGGAACGCGGGGGCGATCCGTTTTGAACCGATCGTTTCAATATGAAACCTAGCACGGGTCGCCGGTGGGATGCGGGTGACGTGGCTCACGGGCGGGGTGCCGCAGGGCCAGGGACCGGTGCGGGGGCACGGCGCCGCGCGCCGCCGCAGGCGCCGCCCGGCGCCGGGTCAGCCCTTCCACTCCAGGGCCGACACCACCGTGTACGCGGTCAGGGTGACCACGCTGGCGCCGCAGCGCTCATGGCGTTGCAGGTCGATCAGCGCCGAGGCGACGAGGACGGCGTTGCGGCGCAGCTCGTCTTCGGTCGCGCCCACCGGGATCACCCGGCGCACGTGGTGGCAGCGCGCCCGTCCCGCGTCGTGCACCATCCCCACCACGTAGGTCCGGGCCAGGCGGCGCAGCGCCGCCGGCCGCGGGATCGGGTACCGGTACCGGCAGCGGGCCCGCGTCCCGCCCGGCTCCACCGCCTCCGCCTCGTAGGTGATGGACTCCCAGTCCTCATCCACCTGCCGGACCGCGACGCCCCGGGCCCGCGCCCAGGCCTCGATCTCCGCCCGGTCGTGGACCACCACCGCCTTCACGGCCTCCCCGGCCCCGCCGTCCTCCGACCGCGCCGTCTCCCGGGAGGCGGTCCTGTCGCCGGGGGCGGGCGTCACCGCTCCGCCGTTCACTCGCGAGCCCCCCGTGGGCGGCCGCCGATGCGCATCATCGTCGGTGTTCCTCGAAACCGTCGGTGGGGTCCCGGACCCCCTCCCGGTCCGGGACCCCACCGACGCTAACCCGGTCCGCGCCCCGCAGGGGGTAGGGAATGTGCCCCCTGCCGGGCAAAGACCGGGTCACGGGCGCTCCGGTCGGCGGGGCGGGTGCGGTTCAGGCCGGGACGCCCACCCGGTCGGCCAGTCCGGCCGCCCGCGCGCGGTGCTCGCGCGAGTGCAGGCCCTCCATGATCATGGCGCGGGCGTGCCCGTTGTAGCGGATGGTCTCCGGGGCGATCGCGTGCGCCTGCGCCAGCAGCCGCAGTGCCTCGCCCTCCCGCCCGTCCAGCCGGTACGCCCGGGCCTGCTCGATCCGGTGCCGGGCCCGCCGCGGCCGCGACGGGATGGTGTGCGCCTCCGACCGCAGCGACTGGCGCACCCCCTCGCCGCCGTTGCGCAGCTCCACCGCCACCGTCACCGCGTGCGCGCCCATGACGGCCCGGGAGAACGAGGTGACCGGGTGGTAGAACCCCGCCGGAAGCCGCTCCGCGGCCCGCCGCGCCGTGTCCCACCGGTGCCAGGCCGCGCCGCTCTCGCCGCGCCGGGCGGCGGTGTACCCGGCCTCGAACTGCAGGGAGCCCCACAGCGACCGGAGCTCGTCGGAATCCCGCCGGTCCAGGTGGGCGCCCAGGTGCGCCAGCGCCCCCTCGGCCACCGCGTCCGCGGCGTCCCAGTCGCCGGCGTCGCGGTGCGCCTGGACCATCAGCCAGGCGGCGATGCCCAGGGCGCGCGGGTCGTCGGCCTCGCGCGCGGTCACCACGGCGCGCTCGCACACCCGCCACAGCAGGCTCTGCGCGGGCTGGTAGGCGATGAAGAACTGCGCCAGCGAGTACACCTCGGACAGTACCGCGCGGGCGGCCCGCCGGTGGGACTCGCGGTCCGCCGCGTGCACGGCGGCCTGCGCGTCCTCGATCAGCTCCGGCAGCAGCGCGCCCAGCACCTCGCGGTGGTCGGGGGCCGCGTGCCGGGCCCGCCACGCCCCGCGCAGCCGGGCCCGCAGGTGGGGCAGCCCCGGCACGGGGCGGTCGGCGTCGGGCGCGAAGGCGTTGACCGCCGCCCGCACGGCGGGCAGGCGCCGGTGCCCGGGGCCGCTGAACGGCTCGACCGGGATCGACCCGGCCCCGGTCAGCTCGGCCAGGTCGCGTATCCGCAGGGCGTCCGCCAGCTTGAGCAGCAGCGGCAGCTTGGGGGTGCCCAGGCGGCCGGTCTCCAGGGCCTTCACCCAGGAGGCCGAGCGGCCCACCAGCCCGCCCAGGACTTCGCGGGTCAGCCCTCTGCGGGAGCGGTGGAGCTTGAGGCGGGTGCCGAAGGGGATGTCGGAGCCGGCGGTTTCCTCGATCTCCCCGATGCCGTCGGAGGCCATGCGGAGTCCTTCCCGATACGCCGCCGCGGCGGCCCGTGCCGTCCGCCGGTGCCGCGCCGGCCGTGCCGCGCGGGCGGACGGCACCAGCGTAGGGGCGGCGCGCACGCTCCGGGAGGGTTTCCCCACGATCCGTCGCCGGACCGCCGGAGGGTGGAATCGCGCACCAGGGTGGAATCGCGCACCGGTGGTGCGAAGGCCCGGAACCCCTGAACCCGCACATCGCTACCGCCGACCATCATCACCGCGGCCCGGTGGCGGCGCGCGTCCGTCGCTGCGGTGGTCACCGCCGTGTGCGGGCGGAGCGCACCGCCAGTCCCGCCAGCAGCAGGGCGACGGCGGCACAGGCGTAGCCTGCGGCGGAGACACCCGAGGCGAAGGCCTCCCCGGCCGCGGTGAGCACCGCTCCGGCCGTGTCCGGGGGCAGGCCTGACACCGCCCGCTCGGCGGACACCGCGTTCTCGGCGACGGCCGCGGCCGTCGCCGGGTCCACTTCCGCGGGCAGGAGGGACTCCACCCGGAACCGGTACACGGCCGAGGCCAGACCGCCCATCACCGCGATGCCCAGGGCGACGCCCAGCTCGCCGCCGGTCTCGGAGAGCGCGGCCGCCGACCCCGCGCGTTCCTCGGGGGCCGAGGACACCACCAGGTCGGTGCCCAGCACCGTGGTGGGGCTCACGCCCAGCACCGCCAGCGCGCCCCCGGCCACCAGCGCCCACACCGGCCCACCGGCCGCGGCCTGGGCCAGGACCAGGTGGCCCGCCAGGGAGAGCACCGCGCCGCCCGCGATCACCGGCAGCGGTCCCCAGCGGCCCGCCATGGCGGGGGCGGCCAGCGAACCGCCGATCGCCGCCACCGCCACGGGCGCCGTCAGAAGGCCTGCCACCAGCGGTCCCGCGCCGGCGGACGCCTGTAGGAACGAGGGCACCAGGAAGTTCACCGCGGTTGCGCTGAAAACTCCGAGCAGGAGCAGGACCAGGGCCGTGCGCAGGGCCCTGGAGGCGAACAGCGCCGGGTCCACCAGCGGGGCGGGCACCCGGCGCAGCCGACGCACGAACACCGTTCCGGCGGCCAGGCCCAGCAGCAGGGCGATCGCCCCCGCGGGTTCGGGCCCTTGGGCGACCAGCTCCTTGAGCCCGTACACGAGGGAGATCATCGCGATCACCGACAGGGCGGCCCCCGGCAGGTCGGTCCGGGCAGGGGCGGGGTCGCGGCTCTCGGGAAGCAGCATCCGCCCCAACAGCACCACCGGCACCATCGCCGGCAGGGCGAGCAGAAAGACCGATCCCCAGGGGAGGACCTCCAGCAGGGCCCCGCCGATGAGCGGACCCAGGGCCACACCCACCGAGAAGGTCGTCATCCATACGGCGACGGCGGTGGTGCGCTGGCGGTCGTCACGGAACATCGTGCGGATGAGGGCGAGCGTGGACGGCATCAGGGTGGCCCCGGCGACGCCCAGCACCGCACGGGCGGCGATGAGGGCGATCGGGGAGTCGGCCAGCGCAGCCCACAGGGAGGCGAGCGCGAATGCGGCAGAGCCCAGGAGCAGCAGCCGGCGACGCCCGATGCGGTCGCCGACAGCGCCCATGGTGATGAGGAACCCGGCGATCATGAAGCCGTAGACGTCCATGATCCAAAGCCATTGGTTCGCGTCGGGGGCCAGGTCGGCACCGATGTGCGGAGCGGCCAGGAACAGCACACTCGCGTCCAGGGCGAGCACGAACAGGGGGAGGGTGAGCAGGGCCAGACCCGCCCACTCACGCCGCCCGGCACGGGCGGGCGGGTGGTCGACAGGGGACGGGGGCTCGGCGGTCATGGGGGTTCCTCGCTCTCGGAGGTCCTGAGTGAATACGATACGGTACGGACCGAATCGAAATGAAAGGGTAGGCACTGAAGGAGGGGAACGTCAATGAGCGGTCGTCCACGCGACGCCCAGATCGACCGGGCGGTGCTCGGTGCGGTGTCCGACCTCCTGGAGGAGTCGGGCTACCGCGAACTCGCCGTGGAGCGCGTCGCCCGCAGGGCCGGGGTGAGCAAGGCCGCGGTGTACCGGCGCTGGCCCGACCGGCAGCGGCTGGTGCTGGCCGAACTCAGCCGCCGTCTGGGGCGGGTGGAGACCCCCGACACCGGCTGCACCCTGTGCGACCTCAATGAATCCCTGGCGCTGTTCGCCCGGACCTTCCGGTGTATGGGACCGGAGTTCTTCGGACCCCTGCTGGCCGATTGCTCATCCGACCCCGAACTGCGCCGCACGTTCATGGACACTCTGTTCGACCCGCCCCGGGCGGCCGTGCGCACCACCCTGGAGAAGGGGCGCGAGCGCGGTGACCTGCGCGCCGACGCCGACCTGGAGCTGACAGTGGACGGCCTGGCATCGCTGGTGCACTACCGGCTGCTGTTCGGGCACGCGCCGGTGGACGCCCGGGAGATCGGTCGGGCCGTCACCGGGCTGCTCCGCGGCCTGGCATCGGACTACGACGCCCTGGCGGCGAAGGCCGCCGGACACGCCGAGGGCGCGCACCCCCGGTAGCCGGCCGCCGCGGAGGCGTGCCCCGTCGACTCCTCGGAGGTGTCCGCCCGGCCGACGGGCGGGGCGGGCCGCCGGTCCGCGGATCCCGTACACCCCTGGGGCGGCGGTTCGGAGCCGTACGAACATGCGATACAGTCTTACCTGTTGGCGCCGCCGCGGTGGCGCCGGCGGGACGTAGCGCAGTTTGGCAGCGCACTTGACTGGGGGTCAAGGGGTCGTGGGTTCAAATCCCGCCGTCCCGACAGATGAAGGGCGTTCACCGAGGTGAACGCCCTTTTCCGTGTGCCGGGGAGCACACCGGTGCCCCCCTCGGCCGTCCGGGACCGCGGCCGCACCGCCTCGGGCGGTGCGGCCAGACGACGCCGCGGAGGTGGGTGGCGGCGGCGTCCTCCCAGGTGTCGTGGTCTGGGTGCCCGGTGCAGGGGGGCACGCCGGGGAGCGCCCCGGCGCGCCGTCCGGCGCTCGCGGGGGCGGGTCAGGCGGGGGAGGGATGCGGCGCTCCGTGGGCGTCGGCCAGCAGCCGGGCCAGGACGGTGAGCGGGGGGACGGTGCGGTCGGTCCGCCAGAGCAGTCCGAGGCGGCTCGCCCCCTCCAGCCCCCGGACCGGGAGGAACCGCACGTCCGTGCGGGTGCTGTGCTCGCTCAGCGGGCGGCAGACCAGCATGGTGTGGTGCCCTGAGGCCACCAGGGCGAGCCCCTCCTGGAGGGTGGCGACACCCCGGGTGGAGGGGATGGGGCGGCCCGCCGGCGTGGTCGGCGGGGTGTGGGCGGCCGTCCAGTAGTCCGGGGCGTCGCCGACGCGGTGCAGCAGGTCGGACCCGGCCAGGTCCTCCACCGGGACCGCCTCCCGGTCCGCCCACGGGTGGTCACCGGCCAGGGCGAGCAGCCGGTCCTGGGGCGGGAAGAGGAACCCGACCGTCAGTTCCGGCTCGTGGACGGGGAGCTCGGCGATCACGGCGTCCACCGCGCCCTCCAGCACCGCCGCGAAGGGCGTGCCCAGGGGCAGGTCGCAGGTGTGCACCGAGACCCCGTGCTCCTCCCGCAGGGCGCGGAACGTCCGGGTGACCTCCTCGTACACCATGCCGGTGAAGCCGATCCGCAGTTCCCGCAGCGCTCCCCGCATGGCGTTCTCGCGCGCCCGGGAGAACGCGGCCGCCAGTGCCCGGTAGGCGGGGCGGACCTCTTCGACGAACTCGGCACCCAGGCGGGTGAGCGCCACCCGCCTGCTGGTGCGCTCCACCAGCCGCGCGCCGACGCGCCCCTCCAGCGAGGCGATGAGCTGGCTGGCACGGGACTGGGAGTAGCCCAGGCGCTCGGCGGTCCGGCCGAAGTGCAGCTCCTCGGCCAGGGTGACCAGGCACTCGACCTGCTGGAGGTGCACCTGGTTCATCGGGGGGACCCGGTTCGTCGAAGGAGGGGTGTCCGGCATATCGATGAGCCTAGCTCATCGATCCTTGAGCGGATCGCCGTTGTTCCCGGGGCTCCGGAGCGGTGGGGTGGACCCCATGGAACGACTCTCTCCTCCCGCGCGCGATCACGCGCGGACCTCTCCCCGCGGCCGGGCCGCGGTCGCCGTCCTGGCATCGGCCACGTTCACCGTGGTGACGTCCGAGATGCTGCCCGTGGGGGTGCTGACCCCGATGGCGGAGGGCCTCGGGGTGTCCCCCGGGGCGGCGGGCACCAGCCTGACGGTCACCGGCCTGGTCGCTGCGGCGGTCGCGCCCGTGGTGCCCCGCCTGTTGGGGGACCTCGACCGCCGCGCCGTGCTCGCGGCGGCGATGGTCGTCCTGGGCCTGGGCAACCTGCTGACCGCCCTGGCCGGGGGCTTCGGACTCCTCGTCGTCTCGCGGATCGTCCTCGGGATCGGGATGGGGGCGGTGTGGGGCCTGGCGGCGGCGGTCGCCGTCCGCCTGGTCTCGCCGCGCGACGCCGCCCTGGCCGTGTCGGTCACCGTCGGCGGGGTGGCCGCGGCCTCCGTCCTGGGCGTGCCGCTGGGCACCCTGGTCGGCGGCCTCGCCGGCTGGCGGGCGGCGTTCGCGGTGTTCGCCGTCCTCGCGTTCGTGCTGGCCGTCGGGCTGGCCGCCGTGCTGCCCCGGCTGCGGCGCCCGGAGCCCGCCGGAGCGGAGGGCGGCGGCGAACGCCGCCGCCTGCTCCGCCCGGCGGTCGCCGCCGGCCTGGCCGCCGTGGCACTCCTGGTCGTCGCGCACTTCGCCGCCTACACCTACGTCCGCCCGGTCCTGGAGGACCGGGCGGGGTTCCCGGCGGGGGCGATCGCCGTGCTCCTGCTGCTGTACGGGGTCTTCGGGCTCGCCGGCAACTTCGGCGCCGGGGCCCTCGCGGCGCGTCGGCCCGGACCGACGGTCCTGCTGCTGGCCGGGGGGATCGCCGCGGCCGTCGCCGTTCTGGCGGCCTCCGGGACGGCCGCCGCGGTGGTGGCGGCGGTCGCCCTGTGGGGCGCGGCCTACGGCGGGCTCTCCGTGGCCGGGCAGCTCTGGATGACCGCGGCGGCGCCGGACCGCGTCGAACACGTCACCGGCCTGTACGCCGGGGTCTTCACCGCCTCCATCGCTCTGGGCGCCTTCGCAGGGGGAGCCGTCGTCGACACCGCGGGGACCGCCCCGCTGCTGTGGGGCGCGGCGGGGCTCGCCCTGGCCGCCCTCGCCGTCGGGGCCCTGGGTGCGGGGGCCGGAGCGGGCGGGCGGCCGGGGGCCCGGGATCAGAACAGCAGGTAGGCGGTCAGGGCCGCCGCGGACAGGACGGAGAACAGCGCCCAGGCGCCGAGGCGGAGGTCCCCGACGCGCAGGTGGGCGACGAGGGCGCCGATGAAGTACAGGACGAGCCCCGCCGCGGCGGCCAGCCCCACGGCGGGTACGGCCAGGCCGGCCAGCAGCCCCAGCGCTCCCGCGCCGAGCAGTGTCCCCAGCACCGGGATCCACGTGCGGGGCACACCCAGCCGGTCCGCCTCTTCGCGCGGGTAGCGGTGGCCGGTGAGGTTCGCGACCGCCGCGGCGGCGCAGAGGAGCGCCGCGGGCAGGACGGCGGCGAGGTGGAGAAAGGACATCGTTCGGCTCCGGACCGTTCGGGGTCGTTTACACCCCTGGGACGGACCGCGTCCCCCTGATGTGACACCGCGCCGCCCGGACCCGGGGACCGCCCCGGGCGGCGCCCCCGTGCTCCGCCCGGGGCGGGCTACCGCTCCCGCCCCGGCAGCACGCTCGGCAGGAAGGTGTCCAGGGCCGCCTGGACGTGCCGCTCGACCTCGTCCTCGTCCAGGCGCGCGGCCCCGTCGCCCAACAGCATGGCGCGGTTGACCGGCTCGCCCATGACCAGCCAGTTCAGGTGGGTCGCGGCGAGCCCGGGGTCGGGCACGTCCAGGATCGCGAGGCCGTCGAGGGCGCGCAGGGTCGCTGCGAGCGAGGCGATCGCCCGGCGGGGGCCGTGCTCGTACAGCGCGGCGGCCAGCTCCGGGGACCGGGTCGCCTCGCCGATCACCAGCCGCCGCAGGCCCAGGATCGCCGGGTCCAGCACCGTCGCCAGCTGGGCGCGGAGCACCTCGCCGAGCACCGCGCGCGGGTCGGATCCGGGCGCCGGCCGCGGCGGCTCGGCGAGCACGTGCTCGCTCGCCGCCACCGTCTTGGCGGTGACCAGTTCGAGGAACAGCGCCCGCTTGCTGCCGAAGTGGCTGTACAGCGTTTGCTTCGCGATACCGGACTCGCTCGCGATCGAGTCCATGGTCACCGACTCGTACCCGGTGGCCAGGAACTGGCGCTCGGCCGCCGCGAGGGCGGCCTCCCGTTTCTGGACCGAACTGGGGCGCACGCGCTCACTCCTCACGCTTCTTCTCTTGCAGAAATCATACTCGGCAGTCTAATCTCAGAGAAGTAAGACTCATCAGTCCAGAAAGTGGGGCCGCCATGTCCGCCGACACACCTCTCGTCTTCGAGGCCGAACTGCGCACCGGCCCGGAGGCCGGCTCCTGGACCGTCTTCGACGTGCCCGGCTCCGCGGCCTTCTTCGGCACCCGGCGGCCGGTGCGGGTCCACGGCACCCTCGACGAGGTGCCCGTGCAGATCACGCTCATGCCCACCGGGAACGGCGGCCACATGGGCTCGGTCAAGGCGGCGACGCGCAAGGCGCTGGGCAAGGAGGCGGGCGACCGCGTCCGGGTGAGCGTCGCGGCGGTCGCGCCGTGAACGGGGTCTGGGCGCTCGTGCACGCCGAACGCCGCGCCCTCGTCGAGGACCTGGCCGGGCTGTCGCCGGACCGGTGGGGGACGCCCTCGCTCTGCGACGGCTGGACCGTCCACGACGTGGCGGCGCACCTGGTCGACTCCGCGCGGACCACGCGCGTCGGCTTCGTCCTGGGCATGCTGCGGGCGCGGCTGGACTTCGACCGGCTCAACGGGGCCGGTGTCGCCCGCGAGCGCGGGAACGGCCCCGCCGACACCCTGGAGCGGCTGCGGGAGGTCGCGCCGCGGACGACGGCGCCTCCGGCGCCCCTGGACACGCGGCTCGTGGAGGAGGTCGTCCACGGCGAGGACATCCGGCGCCCCCTGGGGATCGTCCGCGCGTACCCGCCGGAGGCGGTGGAGCGCGCCCTCCGGCTCCAGGCCCGCACACCGGCGGCCTATGGCGGAGGCCGGGAGAGGGCCGCCGGACTGCGGCTCGCCGCCGCCGACGGAGGGCCCGAACTGGGCGACGGCCCGGTCGTCTCCGGTACGGCGCTGGACCTGCTCCTGGCCCTCTCGGGCCGCGGGGCGGCGCTGGAGGGGCTGGGCGGCCCCGGCGCGGACGCCCTCCGCGCCCGGCTCTGAGGCCCCGCGGGCCACGCGGCCGGTTCCGGCCACACCCTCGCGAAGGCCCCTCCCGGAGCCCCGTCCCCGCCCCGACCTCCGGTTCCGCCGCCGGTGCGCCCGCGCCCGTCCGGAACCGCACGGCCCGGGCGGCCCCGCCGCCGGGGAACCCCGCGGCCGTGGCGGAACCGCCTCCTTCGGAAGGCCGTCCCACCCGCGAACCGTACGACGGGAACGGGATAGTGGGCGCATGCGGGACGAAGTCGAGGGATCGCGGTGGCTCCTCGCGGCCTTGGCGGCGCCCATCGCGGTAACGGTGCTCCTGGGCGCCTCGTACCTCCATTACGGATGGGCGCCGAACGCCGCCGGTGTGTTCGTCCTCGTGGTCGCCTGGATCGTCGGGGTCGTGCTGGTCCTCTTCGCGGTCGTGCGGGATTCCGCCGGCTGGACCCCTCTGATCCTCGGCCTCGTGGCCGTCGCGGTCCTGCTCGGCGCAGTCCAGTTCCTGGGGCGCGGACTGGCCTACCGCACGGTCGCCGTGGTCGAGACGTGCACGGTGACGTACGTCGGCGGCGAGGCCATCGCCGGGCGCTCCGCAAGGGGACCGGGCCGGGTGTGGGAGGAGGACCCCGTCACGGGTACGGGGAACTTCACGGTCGAGTGGGACTGCGGCGGCACCCTGACGACCTCGCGAACGACCGCGACCCGGCCCGACGCGGAGCCCGGGCAGGTCATGGAGGTGGCCCGCGACCCCCGGGGGACCATGCCGTCGATGCGGGCCGAACAGGCGCTGGGCCTGCTGTGGCCGTCGGTGTGGTTCCTGGCCGGCGCCTCCCTGCTGGCCGTCGCCCTGCCCCGGCCGCGGCGTCCCCGGCCCGGGGAGGACCCGCGGGGGGAGCGGCCGGAGTCCACCGGGTCGGCGGGGCGCCGGCCGGGCGGAGCGCCCCCGGACGAGCACTGGTCGGACGGCCGCTGGCAGGGGGAGGAGTACCCGGACGACGGATGGCGGGGGGAGGCGTGGACCGGCGACCGGTGACCCGCCCGGGGGCTACCGGCGGGGGCGGCTGAGCGGGCGCCCCGGGGCCGGGCGGTCCTCCACGACGGAGGCCAGCCCGTTGAGGCGCAGCCGGGTGGCGCCCTTCAGGTGGGCGACGTCCTGGGACCCGTCCCCGGTCAGCACCAGGAAGGCGTACTGCTCGGTCCAGGTCAGCAGGGTCCCCCCGGTCTCGGGCGCGAACTCCAGGATCACCTGGGAGGTCCACCGGGTCACCCCGTTCACCCGGGCCTCGTACCCGTACACGATGCGCCGGTCGGGCGCGATGTCCAGGAACCGGGACCGGTACTCCAGCTCCTCCGGCCCCTCCGTGCCGGGGAAGACGCTCCCGGCCTCCTCGGTGCCGCCGGTCCGGAAGTCCAGCCGGTGGCGGGCCGTCGCCGACGGTCCCGGCATGCGGAACCACCGGCGGCGCAGCGGCTCGTCGGAGAATCCGGCGAACACCCGGCCGGGAGTGGCGGCCAGCGTGAAGGGCACGGTGAAGGTGCCGTGCAGTACGGGGGAGGTCTCGGTCATACCGCTGCCAACCGCCGCCCGCCCGCCCTGATTCCGGTTCCGCTCACGTTCCCCGCCCGGGGCCGCCCCTTCCCCAAAAAATTGAACGATGGTACAACTTGTACTCTCGTTCAACTTTCTCGAGAGAAGGGAGACACCCGTGGAACGCCCCGGAGCGCGCGCCTGGGCCGGTCTCGCGCTGCTGTCACTGCCGACGGTGCTGCTCGGCCTGGACGTCACGGTGCTCTACCTCGTCCTGCCGAGCCTGGCGGCGGACCTGGAGCCCACGGCCGCGCAGACCCTGTGGATCATGGACGCCTACGGGCTCCTCATCGCCGGGTTCCTCATCACCATGGGGAGCCTGGGGGACCGGATCGGCCGCCGCCGGCTGCTGTCCGTGGGCGTCGTCGCCTTCGGCCTCTTCTCGGTCCTCGCGGCGTTCGCCCCCACCGCGGAGTGGCTGATCGCCGCCCGGGCGCTGCTGGGCGTCGCGGGGGCCACGCTCATGCCCTCCACCCTCGCGCTGGTGGGGACGCTGTTCCCCGACCCCCGGCACCGCGCCCTGGCCATCGGGATCTGGGCCACCATGTTCGCGCTGGGGATGGCCGCGGGCCCGGTGGTCGGCGGCGCCCTGCTGGCGCACTTCCCCTGGGGGTCGGTGTTCCTGCTCGCGGTCCCCGTCGCCGCGGTCGTCGCGGCCGCCGCCCCGTTCCTGCTGCCGGAGCACCGGGACCCCGGCCGGGGCGGCTTCGACCTGCCCGGCGTGGCGCTGTCGCTGGGGGCGCTGCTGCCGCTGGTCTACGCCGTCAAGCACCTGGCCGCCGACGGGCCCGACCCGTGGACCCTCGGCGCCGCCCTGCTGGGCGCGGTCTGCTCGGTGCTGTTCGTCCGCCGCCAGCTCCGCTCTCCGGAGCCGCTGCTGGACGTGTCCCTGTTCGCCGACCGCGCCTTCTCCGCCGCCCTGCTCGTGCTGCTGGTCGGGCTGGTCGGCGTCGGCGGGGTCATGTTCCTGGTCACCCAGTACCTGCAGCTGGTCGAAGGGCTCTCCGCCACCGAGGCGGGGCTGTGGATGGGACCGCCCGCGCTGGCGATGCTCGCCGCCGCGGTCGGCGCCCCGCTGGCCGCCCGGCGGATCCGCCCCGGCACCGTCATGGCCGCGACGCTCGGCGCCTCGCTGGCCGGGTACGCGCTGCTGGCCGCCGCCGGCCCGGAGGAGCGGGTCTGCGTGGTCGCCGGGTTCACCCTGGTCTACCTCGGGCTCGGGTCCATCGCGGCCCTGGGGACCGACATCGTCGTGGGCGCGGCGCCCGCGGACAGGGCGGGTTCGGCGGCGGCGGTGTCCGAAACCGTGCAGGAACTGGGGCTGGCGGTCGGCGTGGTGCTGCTGGGCGGGCTGTCCACCGCCGTCCACCGCTCCAGGGTCGCCCCTCCGGACGACGCGCCCGCCGCCGTGGCCGCGCGGGTCGGCGAGGGTCTGTCGGGCGTGCGGTCGGTGGCCCACCGGCTGCCCGAGGCCACCGTCCGGGACGCCGTCGACGCGTTCGTCGCCGGGCTCAACCTCGCGGCCCTGGCGACCGGACCGGTCGTCGCCGTGCTCGCCGTGGTCTGCGCCGTCGCCCTGCGGCACGTCCGCCCCATCGGGGCCGGAACGGGCGGCGGCCACTAGCCTGGGCGGTGAGGGAGGCACCATGGGCGAGACGACGGCGGTCACCGACGGGCGCAGGATCAGGGGGGAGCGCCGCCGGGCCGAGATCATCGACGCGACCCTGCGGGTCGTGCACCGCGACGGCGCCGCGGGCGTCACCCACCGCACCGTCGCCCGCGAGGCCGGGGTGACCGCCAGTCTGACCACCTACTACTTCGCCACGCTCGACGACCTCCTCGTGGCGGCGCTGTCGACCGTCGCCGACCACTACACCGCGAGGATCCGGGCCGTCACCGCCGCCGGCGGGGACACCCTGCGGGGACTGGCCGAGCTCCTCGCGGAGTCCGCGGGCCCCGGGCGCGAGCGCGCGCTCGCCGAACGCGAACTGTCCACCCTGGCGGCGCGGCGCCCCGCGCTGCGCCCGCTGGCCCGGCGGTGGCGGGAGGAGGTCGCCGGGCTGGCCCGCGCCCGCACCGACGACCCGGCCGCCGTCGAGGCCCTGGTCGCCGCCTCCGACGGGCTGTGCGCCTCCCTGCTGCTGGGGGGCGCCGAGGCCGACGTCGACCACCTGCACGCGGTCCTGAGCCACGCCCTCACCGGAGGCCGGTGACCGCCCGGCCCGAAACCGTTCCGGGCGGCGCGGGGTGCCGTTTTCGGAATCCCTTTTCCCGTTCCGGGCGGGTGCTGTTTTTCGAACCCCGTGTTGTCCGGATATGCGGGGGCCCCGCCGGAATTCCGGCGGGGCCCCTTCTCGTTCGGGCCGGGATCAGACGCGGCGCAGCCACAGGTAGACGGTGGCCCCGCCGTCGCAGAGGTAGTCCGAGTAGCGGCTGCTCTGCACCTGCTTGCGCCCCTCTTCGTGGCAGGCGGAGTAGGTCCAGTACCAGGAGTAGTACTCCCAGCAGGGAGGAACGTTGCCGTTGTGCTCGCACTGCGGGGTCGGTTCGACCGCCGCGGCGGGGGAGGCGAGACCGAGGGTGACGACGGTCGTCATGGCGGCGACGGCGAGCGTCTTGGCGAACTTCACGAACCACCTCTTCTTTTGTCCCGTAAAGGGTGACCGGAAAGGAACCCGATGGAGCGGGTGCGCGATCGCGCTCATCCGGATCGAGATGATCATAAATTCCACGGGTCTAAAGCCGGGGGAAAGCGGGGGTAAAGCAATGGTCAAGCGAATTCATATATACGAATTCTGGTTTTTTATCGTGTTCTGTCGGGGCGGCCGGGGCGGCGGAGCGCCCGGTCAGCCGCGGCCCAGGAGGGTCTCGCCCATCGGGGTGCGGGTGTGCAGCACCCGGTTCCCCTCCCGGCGGGCGTGGACCAGCCGGGAGCGGCGCAGCACCCCCAGGTGGTGGGAGGCCGTGGAGACCGCCATCCCGCAGGCGTCGCCCACCTCCGAGGTGGTCCGGGGCCCGTCCAGGCAGGCCAGCACCCGGGCCCGGCCCGCGCCCAGCAGCTCCGTCAGCGCCTCCTCGGCGGCGGGGCCGTGGATCCAGGTCTCGGCCAGCCCGTCCACCGGATAGAACAGGGAGGGCTGGACCGGCGGTTCGGTGAGCACCGCGCACCGGGCGGTGCCCATCACCGACGGGGCGAGCACCACCCCGCTGCCCTCGCACCGCACGTCCTCGTCGTGCATGCGCAGCGACACCTCGATGGTGTTGCGATGCCAGTGCACCGTCTCGTGCAGGGTCGCCACCATCGCGCCCACCCCGCCGGCGCCCATCCGCCGCATCCGCAGGTCGATGTCCGCGCCCATCAGCCGGCGGATCTGCGGCCAGTGCGGGGCCATCGTCGCCTCCCACACCTGCTCCCAGGCGTCGGCGATCATGTCCCGGGTCCGCCGCGGGTGCTCGATCATGCCCGCCACCAGGTCCCTGGCGCGCCCCTCCGAACGCACCAGCACCTTGCCCAGGTCGAAGCGGACCGCGTCCATCGGCACCGCGCGCAGCCGCTCGATCTCCTCCTCGGGGGTCATGTCCCAGCTCGGCGCCGCGGTGAGGAAGTCCGGGAAGTACCCCTCCCGGCGGATCACCGCGGTCAGCCGGTCCAGGGCCGCGGCCGGCACCGACGCCCGCACCGACCGCAGCCACCCCCACTGGAGCGGGTGCCGCTGCGGGTTCAGCAGGATGCGCACGGCGTGCGCCAGCTCGTGGCCCGGGGACACCCCGAACCGGATGGCCGACACGTCGTCGGCGCCGATGTGGAACCGGGCGCTCTTTCGATCCATGTCGAAACAGTAGAGCCTCCCGGGCTCGCCCGCCAGAGTGGGGACATCGGCCGGACGGCGGGGACGCGAACCGCTCGGAGGCCCCACAGGAGAAGAGGAAACCATGGACACCACCGCGAACACCGCGGCCCCCCGCGCCATCCCGTTCGACGAGATCGTCATCGGCGAGGCCCGCCGCACCCTGCTCTTCGAGGGCCGCAGGTACGGCTCCGGGATCAGCTTCTTCCTCGTCGACAACGAGCCCGGCCAGGGCCCCGGCCTGCACCGCCACCCCTACAGCGAGACCTGGACCGTCCTGGAGGGCGAGGCCACCATCACCATCGGCGAGGAGCGACTGGTGGCCCGGGCCGGGGACACCGCGGTGGTCGGCCCCCACGTGTGGCACGGGTTCGTCAACTCCGGCACCGGACGCCTGCGCATCATGTGCGTGCACGCCTCCGACACCATGATCCAGGAGTTCAAGGACGAACTGTGACCCGCCCTCCGGGACCGGCGCCCCAGGCGGCCCGGCGCAGGACCCGCCCGGGCCGCTCGCCGGTGGCCGGGGCGCCCGGGGAGGCGGCGGGCACCGGACCGGCGGCCGACAGGACCGGGCCCAGGACACGGAGGACGCGCGCCGCTCGGAGTCCGCCGTCGCGGCCGGGGGCGGGGTGGGTGCCGGACACCGGCTTCCTGCGCACGGTGGCGACCCGGAGCCTGGTCAGAGAGGCCTCCGCCACGGCCGTCCGAGCCCCGGCGCAGCACCGGGAAGAAACTCCGCCGCGCGTTGTTGCCCATGGACGGCGACGACGCTAAGGGGGACGCCATGACGGGCGGAGCACCGGGAGGACCGCAGGAGGCCGAGGCGGTCGTGGTGGGCGCGGGCCAGGCCGGCCTGTCGGCGGCCTGGCACCTGCGCCGCCTGGGCCTGGTACCGGGCACCGACGCGGTGGTCCTGGACCGGGGGCCCGCCCCCGGCGGGGCCTGGCAGTTCCGCTGGGAGGCGCTGCGCCTGGACGACGCCCACAAGGTCGACGACCTGCCGGGCATGCGGGAGATCGGGCTGAGCTTCGCCACCGCCGACGGCGACCGCCCGGCCCGCGACGTCGTCCGTGAGTACTACGACCGCTACGAACGCGCCTTCGACCTGCGGGTGCGCCGCCCGGTCGAGGTCACGGCGGTCCGCGAGGCCGGCGACGGCCGCCTGCGGGTGGAGACCGACCGGGGAGCCCTGCTCACCCGGGCGCTGGTCAACGCCAGCGGCACCTGGGCTCGGCCCTTCCGCCCCTACTTCGCGGGCGCCGCGGACTTCCGGGGCGTGCAGGTGTCCACGCCGCAGTACCGGTCCGCGCGGGACTTCGCGGGCCTGCGCGTGGCCGTGGTGGGCGGGGGCACCTCCGCCACCGGCTTCCTGCACGAACTGGAGGGGGTGGCCGCCTCGACGGTCTGGGTCACCCGCCGCCCGGTGCGGTTCACCGACGACCCCGGGGCCGGGGTCGCCGCGGTGCGCCGGGCGGACGAGGCCGCCCGCGCGGGGCGGCCGCTGCCCAGCATCTCCAGCGGCACGGGCCTGCCCGCCACCCCGCGCAACCTGGCCGCCGTCGAGCGCGGGCTCCTGGTCGCCCGCCCCATGTTCGCCGCCGTGGAGCCCGACGGGCTGCGCTGGGCCGACGGGACCTTCGAGCCCGTGGACGCGATCATCTGGGCCACGGGCTTCCGCGCCGAGCTCACCCACCTGGCCCCCCTGGGGCTGCGCGAACCCGGGGGAGGGGTGAGGGTGGAGCAGGGCCGCTCGGTGCGCGACCCGCGCGTGTTCCTGGCCGGGTACGGGCCGCAGGCCAGCACCATCGGCGCCAACCGGGCCGGGCGGACCGTCGCCCGCCAGGTGGTGGAGTACCTGCGCGGCGCACCGGCCGCCGCCTGAGCCGACCGGGCCCGCCCCGTTCAGGCGGAGGCCTCCCCGGCCGCCGCCTCCAGCGCGGCCAGGACCGCCGCCAGCGGCCCCGGCACCCGCTCGGGGGCCAGGGCCCGTGCCATCGCCCGGGCGTACTGCTCCTTGTTGTTGCTCATGAACCCGTGCAGCTGCCGGTCGGCCGGCCGGCCCCGGTGCGCGGGCTGCCTGCGGTAGATCCGCAGGGAGCGCTCCCTGCCCTGGCCGGCGATCACCTGTTCCACCCCGGCCACGCCCAGCGCGCGGATCAGCTCGTCCTCCAGGTCGTCCACGCACACGTGGAAGTCCCGGCCCAGTCCCGCCCCGGCGAACGCCCGCGCGAAGTGCCGCTCCTCGGCGGCGTCGCACAGCCCCACCAGGCGCAGCCCGGCGCCCCGCGGCCCCAGCCGGGCCACGAAGCGGCCGACGTTGGTGGCCCCGCCCATCGGCACGATCGCCGCGCCCAGGAGCCGCGGGTCCAGTCCGCGCCCCGGGGCCAGGGCCAGCAGGGCGGCGCGATCGCTCTCGCCCTCGACGAGGATCGCGGTGCCCAAGCCGTTCAGCCCTTCCACGGGCGTCACACTACGGTCCGCGGACCGGTGGCCGCACGCCGTTTTCGCCGCCGCACGATCGTTCAAGACGCGCTCGGCCCCGCGGTGCTCCGATACGTGCGGGGCGCCGGGCGGCGCCCGGACGGCACCCTCCCGGGAGGAGACGAGGACATGGCGATCGGTTTCGTCGGACTGGGGATCATGGGGACCCCCATGGCGCTGCGGCTGCTGCGGGCGGGCACCGACCTCGTGGTGTGGAACCGGTCCCCGCACCGGTGCGGGCCCCTGGAACGCGCGGGCGCGCGGATCGCCGCGAACCCGGCCGAGGTGTTCGACTCCTGCTCCGCGGTGATCCTCATGCTCTCCGACGAGGCGGCCGCCGACGCCGTGCTGGGCCGCACGGCGGAGGGGGAGGTGGCCGTCGGCGTCGCCGGGCGCACGGTCGTCCACATGGGCACGATCGCCCCGGCGGCCTCCCGCTCCCTGGGGGCGGACATCGAGGCCGCGGGCGGCCGCTACGTGGAGGCCCCGGTCTCGGGCTCGCGCGGGCCGGCCGAGGAGGGGACCCTGGTGGCGATGCTCGCGGGCGACCCGGAGCCGGTGGCGGAGGCCGCCCGGATCATCGCGCCGCTGTGCGCCGACCAGGTCGTGTGCGGGCCGGTGCCCGCCGCCCTGACCCTCAAGCTCGCGGTGAACACCTTCCTCATCACCCTGGTCACCGGGCTGGCCGAGGCGTTCCACTTCGCCGAGCGCCAGGGGCTGGACCCGGGCCTGCTGGCCCGTGTCCTGGACGCCGGGCCCATGGCCAGCGCCGTTTCCCGGGCCAAGGCGGACAAGCTCGTCTCCGGGGACTTCGCGCCGCAGGCGGCGGTCACCGACGTGTTCAAGAACAGCCGCCTGGTCGTGGAGGCCGCCCGCGCGGCGGGTGCGGCGGCGCCGCTGATGGAGGCGTGCCTGCGCGCGTTCGCCGACGCCGACCGCTCCGGCCACGGCGGCCGGGACATGGCCGCCGTCATCGAGGCGCTGCGGGCGGCCGACCCCGGCCCCGCTCCGGAGCGGGCGCCCGCTCCAGCGCTGCCGCCCAGCGGCCGGGGGTGAGCCCGTAGGCGCCCTTGAAGACGCGGGTGAGGTGGCTCTGGTCGGCGAACCCGGCCTCCACCGCCGCCGCGGACAGGGGGACGCCCGAGGCGATCAGCCGCCGGGCCCGGTCCAGCCGCCGCATGGCGCGGAACCGGGTGGGGCTGGTGCCGAACGCCTCGCGGAACCGCCGCGCGACCGTCCACCGGTCCAGTCCGCAGGCCCGCTCCAGCTCCTCGGCGGAGTGCGCGGCGGCCGGGTCGTCGGCGATGAGCCCGCGCGCCCGCTCCAGCGCCGCCAGCGGCAGGGGACCGCCCCGGGGCCGGGCCTGGGCGGACCGCCCCGACCAGGCCAGGAGCAGGTCGGCCAGGGACGCGGCCAGCTCCGCCCCGGCCAGGCCGTCCAAAGGGTCGTCCATGGTGCCCAGCCACCGCAGCAGGGCGCGGGGCACCCGCTCGGCGGGCACCACGGGGTCGGCCACGAACGGCAGCGGCACCCCGCCCAGCGCCCGCTGGACCAGCGCGGGGTCGATGTGGACGATCCGGTAGCCGAACCCCTCCTCGGTCCCGGCCGCCCCGTCGTGCTCCTCGTCCGGGTGCAGCACGTGGGCCTGCCCGGGCAGGCAGTGGTGGCGCCCGCCGCGGTAGCCGAACCCCTGGACTCCGGCCAGGGTGACGCCGACCGCGTACACGTCGTGCCGGTGCGGGGCGAAGCCCCCGGAGGAGAACGACACCGCCAGCCGCTCGATCCCCGGGGCGCCGCGCCCGTAGCGCAGCCTGCCGCCCCGGGCGCCCGCCAGGGGCCCGACCGGTTCCGGGGTCGTGTCGTCCATGGGAGGACCACGGTAGCCCAGGCCCTCCGTCCGGTACCGGACGCGCCGCCGCCGCGGGGATACGATGCGACCGGCAGTGCCGTCGCCGGGAGGAGAAGCGGGATGCGGGCCAACGAAGTCCCCACGGAGGAGATCACACGCGATCCGGCGGCCTTCGCCGACCGGGTCACCGCGGACGGCCGGTTCGGCCGCGCCGCCGAGCCCGGGCGCTACCGGCTGGTGGTCAACCGGGCCTGCCCGTGGGCGCACCGGACCGTCATCGTCCGCCGCCTCATGGGCCTGGAGGACGCGGTCTCCCTCGCCGTCACCGACCCCAGGCAGGAGGTCATCGACGGCGACCCGCACTGGGTGTTCACCGAGGAGACCGGCAGCCCGGGCGGCGTGGACCCGGTGCTGGGCATCCACGCCCTGCGCGAGGCCTACCTGGCCCGCGACCCCGGCTACACCGGCGGGGTGAGCGTGCCCGGCCTGGTCGACACCGCCACCGGCCACCTGGCCACCAACGA
This sequence comes from Nocardiopsis sp. NPDC006139, assembly GCF_040614155.1. Taxonomy (NCBI): domain Bacteria; kingdom Bacillati; phylum Actinomycetota; class Actinomycetes; order Streptosporangiales; family Nocardiopsidaceae; genus Nocardiopsis; species Nocardiopsis sp. NPDC006139. The sequence goes on along the minus strand of NZ_JBEXTT010000001.1, from coordinate 416,986 downwards.
CTACGACCGGCTCTGCCTGGACATGGCCACCGAATGGGGGCCGCTCACCCGCGAGGGCGCCCCCGACCTGTACCCGGAACCGCTGCGCGAGGAGATCGAGGCGGTCGGCGCGGAGGTCTACCGCGACCTCAACAACGGGGTGTACCGGGCCGGGTTCGCCCCCGACCAGGAGCACTACGACCGCGCCGTGGCCGGGGTGTTCGCCCGCCTGGACGACCTGGAGGCGCGCCTGTCCTCCCGCCGCTACCTGGTGGGGGAGACCCTGACGATGGCCGACATCCGGCTGTTCACCACCCTGGTGCGCTTCGACGCCGTGTACCACGGGCACTTCAAGTGCAACATCGCCAAGCTCATCGAGTACCCGGCGCTGTGGGCGTACGCCCGCGACCTGTTCCAGACCCCCGGGTTCGGCGACACCACCCACTTCGACCACATCCGGGTCCACTACTACTGGGTGCACACCGGCATCAATCCGACGCGGGTCGTCGCCGCCGGGCCCGACCCGCAGGGGTGGCTCGCCCCGCACGGGCGCGAGGCGCTGGGCGGGTCGCCGTTCGGGGAGGGCACCGCGCCCGGCCCGGTCCCGGAGGGCGAGCGCGTCCCCGCCATCGCCGACTGAGCGCCGCCCCGAGCGCCCGCCGTGCCGCCGGGGTCCGCGAGGCGCCGTCGGGGCCGAAGGCCCCCGTCCCCCGAGGGCGCCGCGCAGGGTGGCGGTGCCGCGGCCGTCGGCCGCCCGCCGGGGACCTCCCGCCACGCGGCGGAGGGCCGCGAGGACACGGTCTAGAGACGGGCGGCGTGCTCGCGCAGCACCCGCACGGCCTCGGTGATCGCCGGCCGGCGGGACGCGCCCTCGCGCCACAGCACCGCCAGGCCCCGCACCGGTGCCGGGTCCACCGGCCGCACCGCCACGTCGGCGGGCAGCGGCCCCCGGCCCAGGCGCGGGACCACGGCGACGCCCAGGCCGGCGGCCACCAGCGCCAGCTGCGTCTGGTACTCGGCCACGTAGTGGGCGATGTCGGGCTCGGTGCCGGTGGAGCGCACCGTGCGGGTCAGCCAGTCGTGGCACACCGTCCCCGGGGGCTGGCAGATCCACCGCTCCCCGGCCACGTCGGCGCGGGTCAGGGAGTCCCGGACGGTGAGGGGGTGGTCGGGCGGCAGCAGGACGTCGCAGCGGTCCTCGCCGATGCGCTCCCGCGCCACCCCCTCGGGGACGCTCATCGGGGCGATGTCCCAGTCGTGCACCACGGCCAGGTCCACGGTGCCCTGGGCGACCATGTGCGGGGTGGCGTGCGGATCCTCCTCGAACAGCCGCACGTCCAGCGCGGGGTGGGCGGCGGCCAGCTCGGCGAGCACCCCCGGCAGCAGCCCGCGCGCGGCCGTGGCGAAGGACGCGACGGTCAGCCGCCCGTGCGGGCGGCCGCGCCGCTCCTCCAGGGACACCTCGGCCTCCTCGACCAGCGCCAGCACCCGCCCGGCGGTGCCCACGAGCATCGCGGCGGCGTCGGTGAGCACCACGCCGCGCCCGCGCCGCTCCAGCAGCGGGGTGCCGGTTTCGCGTTCGAGCTTGCCGACCTGCTGGGAGACCGCCGACGGGGTGTAGCCCAGGGCCTTGGCGGCGGCCGCCACCGATCCGTGGACGTGGACGGCGTGCAGGGCGCGCAGCCGGGAGAGGTCGAGCACGGGGCGCTCCTTCCGGGAGGACACCACCATTATGTAGCAGACGTGAATCCGACGGTGTAGGAATCTTCGCTGGTGCTTAATCCGCCGGGCGGCCATGATCGGACCCATGCGTCCCTTCCACCTGTTCCTGGCCGTGCTCGTCGCGGCCGTCTGGGGTGTCAACTTCGTCGTGATCGAGGTCGGCCTCGACCACTTCCCGCCCCTGCTCTTCACCGCCCTGCGCTTCCTCGTCGCGGCCGTGCCCGCGGTCTTCCTCGTCAAGCGGCCCCGGGTCGCCCTGGGGTGGATCCTCGTGGTCGGGCTGACCCTGGGGGTGGCCAAGTTCGGGCTGGTCTTCACCGGCATGCACCTGGGCATGCCCGCCGGGCTCACATCGCTGGTGCTCCAGGTCCAGGCGGTGTTCACTGCGGTCTTCGCGGTGGTGTTCCTGGGCGAGCGGCTGCGCCCGCTGCGCTATGCGGGCATGGTCGTGGCGCTGGGCGGGATCGGTGTCGCGGCCTGGGCCCAGGGCGGATCGGGGCCGCTGGCGGCGTTCTCGATGATCATCGCGGCGGCCGCGTTCTGGGGCCTGGCCAACGTGGCCACCCGTAAGGCGGCCCCGCCCGACACCCTGTCCTGGATGGTGTGGGTGAGCCTGGTCCCGCCGCTGCCGCTGTTCGCGCTGTCCCTGCTCGTGGAGGGGCCGGAGGCGGGCCTGGCCGCGCTGCGCGGCCTCGACCTCACCGGGATCGGCGCACTGCTGTTCATCGCCTGGGTGGCGACCGTGTTCGGGTTCGGCGTGTGGGGGTTCCTGCTGCGCGAGCACGACGCCTCGGCGGTCGCCCCGTTCACGCTGCTCGTGCCGGTGTTCGGGATGCTCTCGGCGTGGGTGTTCCTGGGGGAGGAGGTCACACCGCTCAACCTGCTGGCCGCGGTGCTGCTGGTGGGCGGGGTCGCGCTCACCGCCCTGGGCGGCGGGCGCTCCCGGGCCGGGGGCCGGGACCCGGGGGAGGAACGGGGGAACGGTCCGGAGGAGGGCGTCAGCGGCGGGCGAACTCCGGGGCGTGTTCCGAGCGCAGCCCCAGACCGATGAGGCGGGCGGGCACCGCGGTCATGAACGGCAGGTGCTCCAGCACCCAGAGCACCGGTGCGGGCGGCCCCATCCTGCGGCCCTGGAGGATCGGCTCGACCAGGATCTTCTCCATGGTCCGCTGGAGGCGCTGGACGACGGCGGTCGGCGCCAGCCTGCGCGCGCGCACCCGCGCCAGGGCGCGCCTGTCGGCGGTCCCCCTCCGGAGCGGTTCGGCCAGCAGGGTCGCCGCGGCCACCGCGTCCTGCACGGCGAGGTTGATGCCGACCCCGCCCAGCGGGGACATGGCGTGCGCGGCGTCGCCGATGCACAGCACGCCCTCGGCGTGCCAGCGGTGCAGCCGGTTCAGCCGGATGTCCAGGTGCTTGACGTCGTCCATGGACCCGATGGAGTCCACCCGGTCGGCCAGCTCCGGGAGCAGTTCGGCGACGTCGGCGCGGAACGCCTCCACGCCCCGGGCGCGCAGGTCGGGGTCGGTGCCCTTGCGGCCGATGTAGGCGACCTGGAGGTACCCCTCGCGGGGGATGACGATGAGGAACCGGCCCCGTCCGGCCCGGGGGGTGAGCGCCATGGCGTCCTCCGGCGAGCCGGGCAGCCGGAACCACCAGGCGTCGATGCCCACCGGGAACTCCGCGGGGACCAGCCCCGCCTCGCGGCGGACCAGCGACCAGCGGCCGTCGCAGCCCACGGTGAGGTCGGCGCGGATCTCCCCCTCGCCGCCGGGGCCCCGGTACCGGGCGCCGACGACGCGGCCGCCCTCGCGGACCAGCCCGGTGGCCTCGGTGCCCATCCGCAGGGTGAAGGAGGGCTCCTCGTTCGCGGCCCCGGCCAGCAGGTTCAACAGGTCCCACTGGGGCACTATGGCGACGCTCCGGTAGGGGTGGGGCAGGCGGCGGAAGTCCGCGATGGTCACGATCCTGTCCCCGCCGAGGGGGAAGGCGACCCGGTCCAGCGGGCTCTGCGGCAGGGCGGCGAACTCCTCGCCCAGGCCGAGCTCGTCGAGCAGGCGCACGGTCGAGGGGTGGACGGTGTCGCCCCGGAAGTCGCGCAGGAAGTCGTCGTGCTTCTCCAGCACGGTCACCGCCACGCCCGCGCGGGCGAGCAGCAGGCCGAGCACCATCCCGGCGGGGCCGCCGCCGGCGATCAGGCAGGTCGTCTTCTCGGTCATCGGGGACTCCTGTTCCGGGGCTCCGTCGCCCCTGGTTCAGCGCGGCGGGTCGGTCGCCGCCGCTCGGAGGAAGGCGTCGCCGAGGACGGCGCAGGTCTCCTCCACGTCGGGGAAGTCGATGCCGGGCACCCCGGCCAGGGCGGGGCGCAGGGCGAAGTGGATGACGGCGGGGCCGACGAGCTGCTGGGCCAGCAGGGGCACCGGGAGGTCCCGCAGCCGCCCGGCGTCGATCTCCCGGTGCAGCCAGCCGCCCAGGGCGGCCAGCATGCGCGGGAAGAACCGGCTCGTCAGGAGGTTCCGGGCGGGGCCGCCGGGCCGGGCGAACACGTCGGCCAGCAGCGCGGGCATCACCCGGGGCTCGTCGGTGAACGCCCGGGCCAGCGCCCGGTGGACGCCCAGGACGGCGGCCGCCAGGTCCTCGCCCGGGTCGGCGAGGTGCCGCTCCAGCTCGGTCAGCGGGCCGTACCGCTCGAAGACCGCGGCCAGCAGGGCGTCGCGCGACCCGAAGGCGGCGTACACGCTGTGCACCGAGCAGTCGGCGGCGGCCGCGACGGCCTCCAGGGTGGTGGCCGCCAGGCCCGTCTCGCCCAGGAGGCGCGCCCCCGCCTCGACGGCCCGCTCCCGGACGGGAGGGCGCCCGCCCGGGTCGACGCCCGCCTCGCGGACCGCCGTGTCCAGGGCCCCGCGCCTGCCCCCGAGGCGGCGCAGGAGGGTGCTGCGGGAGACCCCCGCCTCCTGGGCTATCTCGATGAGAGGCACGTCGGCCACGTCCTTTCCCGTCCGCTCGGCGGCGCGGATCGCCGCGCCCACCAGATCGTCCGGAACCTTGGGGTGTTCGGTATCTGACATCAAGATAAAGGTAACCCGTAATCGAGTCTCAGGCAAGAGGGTCGGTGACGGAGTGACCACTGAGGAGAATGAGGAGAAAGAGCAGCCGTGTGCGGTCCGGGCCGCCGCCCGTCCGCCGGCTCAGGCGGCGGGCGGCAGTGCGACCGACGACAGCACCCGGGCGGCCCGCGAGTCCGAGTTCGCCGCACGGCGCAGCAGCGGCCGGGGCAGCCGCGGCAGGGCCCGCAGCGCCGCCGACCGCAGCGTCACCCCGAGCCGGGAGCGCGGGATGAGCGTGTCCATCGACGCCGTCCCCACCCCGCCCACCCGCCGCACGTAGGAGGCCAGGGCCGACTCGTACGCGGCGGGGCCGGTCCGCGGGTCCTCCCCGAGGTGGTGGGCGAGCGTGTAGGCGCCCACCACCGCCAGGGTGGTGCCGCCGCCGACCGCGGCGCCCGGGCAGTACCCGGCGTCGCCGACCAGCGCCACCCGGCCGCGCGTCCAGGAGTCCATGGCGATCCGGCTGATGGAGTCGAAGTACAGGCTCCCATCCCGGTCGGCGGCCTCCAGCAGTTCGGGCACCCTCCAGCCCTCCCCGGCGAACGCCTCCCGCAGGAACCGCCGCTGGGCGTCCAGGTCCCGGTGGTGCCCGTCGTACTCCCGCGCGTCCCGCGACAGCAGCGCGCCGCGGGCCCGGCCGGTGCCCGGCACCGGGAAGACCGCGGCCGTCCGGTCCACGGACTGGTAGAGCACCACCCGGCCGTCGGCCTCCCGCGGTTCGGGCAGGTCGAACACGGCGATGTGCCCGCCCAGGAACCTGCGGTACCGCTCCTCGGGGCCGAAGGCCAGGCGCCGGACGGCCGAGTGCAGCCCGTCGGCGCCCACCACCAGGTCGAACCGGCGCGGGGCGGCGCGCTCGAAGGCCACGTCGACCCCGTCCCCGTCGTCGTGCAGGGAGGCGACGGAGTCCCCGGACAGGTACTCGACGTCGTCGCGGACGGCCTCGTGCAGGATGCGGGCCAGGTCGCCGCGCAGCACCTCCACGTGCCGGTCGTCGGTGGCGACCTCCGCCAGGGCGCCCATGTCGACGTCGACCGGACGGCGCCCGGGCCGCTCCAGGCGGATGCGGGTGTTGCCGGTGGAGGCCTCGCGGATCCGGTCGATGAGGCCCATGCGCGTCGCGATCTCCACGGCGGGCTCGAACAGGTCGACCCCGAAGCCCCCGCCGCCCGCGGGCGCGCGCTCCACGAGCACGGGCCGGTGCCCCAGCCGGACGAGGCGGTGGGCCAGGACGGGGCCGGCGATCCCCGCGCCGGAGACGAGCACGGTCGCCATGGCGCCCTCCTTTTGTAGACTTACCGGAAGGTAAACAAAAAACACCGGTGATGGCAAGGCCCCCCATGGTCCAGACTGGTGACACCACGGTGGCCGAGAGGTGAGGTGAGGGGTGCCCCGAGCGCGATCGACCCAGACCAAGGACCGGATCCGGGCCGCGTCCCTGGAGCTGTTCCGGGAGCGGGGCGTCCAGCAGACCAGCATGCGCGACATCGCGGACCGGGTCGGCATCACCAAACCCGCGCTCTACTACCACTTCGCCTCGCGCGAGGACCTGCTGCGCTCCCTGGTCCGCCCGATGCTGGACGACTACGAGGCCGCCGTGGCCGCCGACGAGGCGGCCGGGGGCGCCGTCGACCCGCGCGTCCTGCTGGCCCGGTACTTCGACGTGAGCATGCGCCACCGGGAGGTCAACCGGGTGGTGTTCCGCGACGCCGCCACCCTGGCCGAGCTCGACCTGGGCGGCCGGGTCCTGGACTGGCGCCGCCGCATCACCGCGATGCTCGCCGGCCCCGGCGCGGAGCTGGCCGAGCTGGCCCGCGTCACCCTGGTGCTGGGCGGCCTGGGCGACTGCGTGGTCCTGCTGGGCGACCGCCCCGCGGCCGAGCTGCGCGCCGCCGCCCTGGCCGCCGCCTACACCGCCCTGGGCCTCCCGCCCGGGCCGCCGCCCGTGACCACGGGCGTGCCCGACGCCCCCGAGGGCGCCACCCCCGAAGGAGACCGCACATGACACACCCCCGGACCGACGTCCTCGTCGTCGGCGGGACCGGCGTGGACACCATCGTCCGCGTCCCCGACCTGGCCGTTCCCGCGGGCGACTCCGCGTCGGTGCCGCCGGTGCTGGACCACGTCGGGCACACCGGCAACGGCGTTGCCCTGGGCCTGCACCACCTGGGCCGGGCCGTGGAGTTCATCGACTTCCTCGGCGAGGACCTCCAGGGCCGCATGATCCTGGAGCGGTACGAGAAGGAGGGGCTGGCCTTCTCCCACCTGGTGTCCCCGCACGGCACGCCCCGCGGCGTCAACCTCGTCGACGACCAGGGCCGGCGGTTCTCCTTCTACGACGGCCGCCACCCCGCCGACCTGCGCCTGCCCCGGGAGTTCGCGCTGCCGTTCCTGGAGCGCGCCCGCCACGTGCACATGTCGATCATCAACCACAACCGCGACCTGTACCGGGACCTGGCCGGACTGGACGCCACCGTCTCCACCGACCTGCACGACTGGGACGGCGAGAACCCGCACCACCTCGACTACGCCCTGAACTCGGACCTGGTCTTCATGAGCGCCGCCGCCGTGCACGGCCGGGTCGACGAGGTCCTGGCCGGGATACTGGAGCGCGGCCGGGCCGTGCTGGCCGTGGCCACCGACGGGGCCGCGGGCTGCCGGGTGCTGGAGCGCGGCCGGGACCGGCCGCGGCACTTCCCCGCGGTGGCCCCCGAGCGCCCGGTCGTGGACGCCAACGGGGCGGGCGACGCCTTCATCTCCGGGTTCCTGCACCGGTACCTCGGCGGCGCCCCGGTCTCGGAGTGCGTGCTGGCCGGGGCGGTGGCGGGTGCCTTCACCTGCACCACCGCCGGGACCCACACCGCGTTCGTCGACTCCGCCGGCCTGGACCGCCTGGCCGCCGCCGCGGCGGACGGGTGGCCCGGAGCGCCGGACGGCGGCCGGGCCGAGCGGGACGGTCAGCCGGTGTAGGGCGGGGGACCGCTCTGCGGGGCGCGCGGCAGCGTCCACTCCCGCAGGACCTCCGACTCCACCCGCACCCGGGTCCGCAGCGAGTCCGTGCCCCGGCCCTGCGGCAGCCGGTCCAGGTCCGCCGCCAGCGAGCGCAGGGTGGCGCCCGCGGCGGACGGGTTCCCCTGGAGCCGGTGCAGCCGGGCGATCTCCAGGCGGAACGCCAGCGTGCGGGGGTCGTCGGCGCCCATGACCCGGGTCAGGTCCGGCAGGAGCATCAGCGCCTCCCACAGCGCCGCCCCGTGGTCGCCCAGCTCGCCCAGCCGGTAGGCGATCTCGAACCGGGTGGTGAGCGTGTCCGGGTGGTCCGGCCCCAGCACCCTGGTCCGGTCGGGCAGCAGCCTGCGGTGCTCGGCCAGCGAGGCCGCGTCGTCCCCCAGGTCCCCCAGGGTGTTGGCGACGGCCTGTCGGCTCGCGAGGGTGTCGGGGTGGTCGGGCCCCAGCGTCCGGACGCGGTCGCCCAGCAGGCGCTGGTGCTCGTCCAGGGCGCCCCGGTGGTCGCCCACCGCCGACAGGTGGTCGGTGATGTTCTCGCGGACGGTGAGGGTGTGGCCGTGGTCGGGGCCCAGCACCCGGACCAGGTCAGGCAGGACGGCGCGGTAGGCGGCCAGCGCGGCCTCGTGGTCGTTCAGCTCGCCCAGCTGGTAGGCGATCTGGAACCGGGTGCCCAGGGTGTCGATGTGGTCGGCGCCCAGCAGCGCCGCCTGGTCGGGCAGCAGGGAGCGGTACTCCTCCAGGGCGGCCCGGTGGTCGCCCAGGCCCTCCTTGCAGGCCGCGATCCGCGACCGCAGCTTGACGGTCCGCGGGTGGGCGGGTCCCAGTGACTCCCGCAGCCGGGGCAGCAGGCGCTCGTAGCCGGCCAGCGCCGCGGCGTGGTCGCCGCCCTCGCGCAGCCGGTCGAAGACCGCCGACTCCGAGCGCAGGGACTCCTCGGACTCGGGCACCCGGGAGGCCGTCCCCGCGGGGACGCCCGTTCGCGGGGCGCCCGTCGGCACCCCGTACGCCGGCGCGCCGGTGCCGTAGGCCGGGATGCCGCCCGAGGGGGTCGCCGCCCGCCCGCCGCCGTGCTCCGACGGGGAGCCGCCGGAGCCCGTCCACGCCGGACCGCCGCCGTGTGCCGGACCTCCGCCGTGCGCCGGGCGGTCCGCCGGCGGGGGCGTGGCCGACCCCGTCGCGGGGCCGCCCGCCGGGCCGCCCCCGAAGTCCGGCCAGTCCACCTCCGGATCGACGTCCCCGACCGTCTCGGCGACCTCCTGCGGGGTGGGCCGCTGCTCCGGGGCGTGCCGCCAGCAGCGGGTTATGACGTCCCGCAGGTCCGCCGGGACGCCCTCCGGGAGCTCCGGCGGGGGGCCGATGAGATTGCGCACGATCCCGGCCAGGGTGGGGGCGTCGAACGGGTTGCGCCCCACCGCCGCGTGCGCCAGCACCGTGCCCAGCGAGAACATGTCCGAGGCCGGACCGACCTCCAGCGCGTCCACCTGCTCGGGCGACATGTACAGCGGGGTGCCCAGGGTGGCCCCGGTCCGGGTCAGCCCGGAGGAGTCCCCGCTGGGGCGGGCGATGCCGAAGTCGATGATGCGCGGCCCGTCGGAGGCCATGAGCACGTTCGCGGGCTTGAGGTCGCGGTGGGTCAGCCCGGCGCCGTGGATCGCCTCCAGCCCCTCGGCCAGGCCCACCGCCAGCACCCGCAGCGTCGGGTGCGGCAGCGGCCCCCGCCCGGCCAGCACCTCGTGCAGGGACGGGCCGGGGATGAACGCGCTGACGATCCACGGCGGGTCCCCGTCGGGGTCGGCGTCCACCACCGGCGCGGTGTGGAACCCGCCCACCCGCGCGGCGGCCGCCGCCTCCCGGGCGAACCGGCCGCGGAACTCGGCGTCGCCCGCGTACTGGGGCAGGATCACCTTCACCACGACCTTGCGGCCCGCGGCGGTGCGCCCCAGGTACACCCGGCCCATGCCGCCCGCTCCCAGGCGGTGGGTCAGCCGGTAGCGGCCGATGCGTTCGGGGTCTGTCGGATCCAGGGGCTGCACGGGCAGAGGTCCTTCTGGCGTCGGGGCGGGGACTGGTCGGTGCTCTGGGACGAGCGTTCCGCCTCTGCGGTTCAGCCTAGGGCTTGCACGGGATTCCCGGATCCTCCCGGGGCGTCCGTCCGCGTGACCGGTGGTAACGGGGTTTTCACCGGGATTCAGGATGCGCGGAACACGGACCCGGCCCGCGCCGTGCACAGTGGGTCCCGCGCACGGCGGTCCGACCCGCGCGTGGGCCCGCCGCGCACCGCGGGTCGTAACCTTGGCCGCTGGGAGGGCTTGTGGAAGGGCTTGGGGGAGAGTTCGTGAGCGACACCTGGTTCGAGGACCGCACCTACCGGCACACCGACTGGACGCCGGAGCGGCTCCTGGACCTCAAACGACAGCGGGGCCTGACCGTCAGCCTGGTCGTTCCGGCCCGGAACGAGGAGGCCACCGTCGGGGGCATCGTCTCCCGGGTGCGGGCCGCCCTGGTGGAGCGCACGCCCCTGCTCGACGAGGTCGTCGTCATGGACTCCGACTCCACCGACGGCACCGGCCGGGCGGCGGCCCGGGCGGGGGCGACCGTCCACCGGACCGTCGACGTCCGCCCCGACCTGGGGCACCGGCGCGGCAAGGGCGAGGCGATGTGGAAGTCGCAGTTCGTCACCTCGGGCGACATCATCGTCTTCCTCGACGCCGACCTCGTGGAGTGGGACACCCACTTCGTCTCGGCCCTGCTGGGGCCGCTGCTCACCGAGCCCGGGGTGGGGCTGGTCAAGGGGTTCTACGACCGGCTGCTCGACCTGCCCGGCGGCGCCCGGGTCAGCCACGAGGGCGGCCGCGTCACCGAGCTGGTCGCCCGCCCCACCCTGGCGCTGCGCTGGCCCGCGCTGTCCGGTGTGGTCCAGCCGCTGTCGGGCGAGTGGGCGATCCGCCGGGACCTGTTCGGGCAGCTGTCGGTGCCCACCGGGTACGGCGTCGAGCTGGCCGTGCTCATCGATACCCACCTGCGGTGCGGGGTGCACGCGGTGGCCCAGGTGGACCTGGGGCGGCGCGCCCACCGCCACCAGTCGCTGCGCGGCCTGGGCGCCATGGCCACCGAGCTGCTCGCCATCGCCGACCGGCGGTGCGGGATCGAGCACGGCGGCGACGTCGCGATCCGCTGGTTCGACACCTCCGACGGACACGGGCGCCCGCGCACGGGTACGGTCAGTACCGTGGAGCGCCCGCCGGCCGCCGGGGTCGGGCCGGAGCGCTCCCGGGTGCTGGGAGGAGCTGTCGGTCGGTGATGAGGCTGCGGGGCCGGGAGTACGGCGGGCACGAGTCGCTGGTGATGGCGATCGTCAACCGGACCCCCGACTCCTTCTACGACAAGGGCGCCACCTGGGACGACGGGCCCGCCTTCGAGCGGGTGCGCAAGGTCGTCGCCGAGGGGGCCGACATCGTGGACATCGGGGGGATCAAGGCCGCGCCCGGTGAGGAGATCGGCGCGGACGAGGAGAAGCGCCGCGTCGTCGACTTCGTCGCCGCCGTCCGCGCCGAGTTCCCCGACCTCGTCATCAGCGTCGACACCTGGCGGGCCTCGGTGGGCCGCGCGGTCTGCGAGGCCGGAGCCGACCTGCTCAACGACGCCTGGGGCGGCTACGACCCCGGGCTGGCGGAGGTCGCCGCCGAGTTCGGGGCCGCCCTGGTGTGCACCCACACCGCCGGGGTCACCCCGCGCACCCGGCCGCACCGGGTGCGCTACGAGGACGTGGTCGCCGACGCGGTGTCCTCCACCGTCGCCCTCGCCGAGCGCGCGGTGGCGCTGGGGGTGGACCCGGCTTCGGTGCTCATCGACCCGGCCCACGACTTCGCCAAGAACACCTGGCACTCCCTGGAGCTGACCCGCCGCCTGGACGAGATGACCGCCACCGGGTGGCCGGTCCTCGTGTCGCTGTCCAACAAGGACTTCGTCGGTGAGACCCTGGACCTGCCCGTGGGGGAGCGCCTGACCGGGACGCTGGCCGCCACCGCGGTGTGCGCCTGGCACGGGGCCCGTGTGTACCGGGTGCACGAAGTGGCCGAGACCCGGCAGGTCCTGGACATGGTCGCCTCGATCCGCGGGGTGCGGCCCCCCGCGCGGACCGTGCGGGGGCTGGCGTGAGGGGCCGCCGCTCCGGAAGGGGGAACCGTTGATCGTCGCCACCGCCGTGTGCCCGTCGCCGCCTCTGCTCCTGCGGGAGCTGACCGGCGGCCAGGACGTGGCCGCCGACCTGCGCAAGGCGTGCGAGGAGGCGGTCGGCGCGCTGGTCGCCGCCGCACCGGACGTGATCGTGGTGCTGGGCGCCGACGCGCGCTCGGCGGAACGGGTCCGGGGCCGCGTCCCCGTGTCGGCCTTCGGCGGACCGGGGGAGCGGGTCCCCGCGGCCGAGGCGCTGCCGACCTCCCTGGCCGTGGCCCGCCGCCTGCTGGACGACACGGGTGTCCGGGTGCCCGTGGAGATGGGCACCATCGCCGCCGACGCCGACCCGGCGGAGACGGCCCGGCGGGGCCGGGCGGTCGCCGACCGCCCCGAACGGGTCGGGCTGCTGGTCATGGCCGACGCGGGCGCCCGCCGCGGCCTGCGCGCCCCCGGCCACCTGGACGAGCGGACCTTCCCGGTGGACGGGGCGATCCGCGCCGCCCTGGCGGAGGGGGACGCGGCGGCGCTGCTGGACCTGGACCCCGCGCTGTGCGCGGACCTGATGATCAACGGCCGCTCCGCCCTCCAGGCCATGGCGCACGCCCGGTCCGGGGCGCCGGTCGCCGGGCCCCGCCTGCTCTACGCCGACGACCCCTTCGGGGTGCTGTACCTGGTGGCCGTCTGGCCCGGGGACCGGCGATGAGGGTCCTGCTCAACGAGATCGCCCCGCGCACGGCGGCCCCGGGGGACGAGGTCTCCGGAGAGGCGCTGGCGGTGCTGTACGCCCACCCGGAGCGGTGGACGCGCGCGAACATGGTCGCCACCCTGGACGGGGCGTCCACCGGCGGGGACGGGCTGACCGGGTCCATCAACACCCCGCCCGACAACGAGGTCTACCGCCTGCTGCGGGACCTGGCCGACGTGATCCTGGTGGGCGCCGGGACCGCCCGCGCCGAGGGCTACCGCCGCCCGGGGCCGCGGGTGCGGCCCGGCCGCACGCCGCACCCGGACGTCGCCGTGGTGAGCCGCTCCGCGCTGGTGCCCCCGGGCCTGGCCGCCCCGGCCCGGGGCCGCGGCGGGGCGTGGATGGTCACCCGGGCCGCCGCGGGGGAGGACGCGCTGGAGCGCGCCCGCGCCCAGCTGGGCGCCGACCGGGTCCTGGTGCACGGCGGCATCGAGGTGGACCTGGGCGCGGCCCTGGCCGACCTGGCCGGCCGCGGGCTGTCCCGGGTGCTGTGCGAGGGCGGCCCCTCGCTGCTGGCCGACGTGGCCGCCCAGGGCCTGCTGGACGAGCTGTGCCTGACCACGGTGCCGGTGCTGGCGGGCGGCGAGGCCCGCCGGATCGCCTTCGGCGTCCCGTCGGACCTGGAGCTGTGCCCCCGCCTCATCCTGGAGTCCGAGGGGACCCTGCTGCACCGCTTCGTCCGACCCACGCCCTAGGAGCCCCGATGGACGTGCTGCGCGGACAACTGGTCCAGGCGGTCCTGGGCACCCTGCCCGCCGACCTGCCCATGGTCGCAGCCCAGGCCCTGGCCCGCGGGCTGGACTCGCCCGCGCTGCGGGAAGTGGCCGGGCTGGGGCGCGCGGACCCGGCGGAGGAGCTCTTCACCGAGGCGCTGGCGGAACTCGGCCTGTCCTGGCCCACCCCGGGGCAGGCCCACCTCTACGCGGCCCGGCACCTCTGCTCCCGGCTCCTCGGGGGCGCGCCGGACGCGGCCCGCGCGGCCGCGGCGGCCGAGGACGTGTACCACCACCTGTGCCTGGTCGCCGCCCACGGCGAGGGCGACCACGACTACAGGTCCTTCCTCGACCTGGCCTACGAGTGGGACGCGGACCGCCGGGCCGGTGTGGTGCCCGCCCCCGGACGGGAGCGGGCCGTGGTCGCCCGCTTCCGGGAACTCGCCCGGGAGCTTCTGGCCGCGAGCGGTTGAGGCGCACGGGAGGGGCCGGGGAGAGCCCCGGCCCCTCCTCGGCGGGTCCGTGCGGTCAGACGGTGTGCGCGAAGGCGCGGTCCTCGGCGGACTCCACCATCAGGGCCTGGACGCGCCGGGCCTCGGCGCGTTCGGCCTCGGGCACCTCGTGCAGCGCCCTGCGGCGGGCGCGGCGCCGGGCCAGGGCGACGGCGGCGGAGCGGCGCAGCCCCGCCTCCTCGGCCTCCAGCGCCAGGGCCCTGCGGACCCGGCGCCGGTAGGTGTGGCGGGCGGCGAAGTACACCGCCATGGCGATCCCGAAGTTCAGCAGCACCTTGAAGACGATGCCCGCGAAACCGTCCAGCAGCGGCGAGTCGAACAGCCAGTGCATCGCCATCGCGGTCAGGACCAGGACCGACGCCCCGAGGACCCGGCGGCCGCCCGGCAGCCACCCCGCGGCCGCCAGCAGGCCGACGCCGGCCCCCGCCACCGCGGACATCGCCCAGTGCGAGCCCAGGCCGGTGAGGAGCACCCGCAGGACGGCCGTCTGCGCCACGGCCAGGCCGCCGTTCACCCCGCCCGCCTCGACCACCGTGTTGAGCCCGTAGATGAGGTTCTCGGTCACCTCGAAGCCCAGGCCCACCAGGGCGCCGATCACGAACCCGTCGACCGGCCCGCGCACGGCGCGGGGGAAGGCCACGGCCACCAGGACGATCCCGGCGAGCTTGAACAGCTCCTCGTTGAACGGCGCCGTCATGGCCGCGCCCCAGACGGCGGAGAACTCCAGCCCCAGGGTCTTGGACCACACCCCGGTGAGCGCGCTGTTGGCGAGCAGGGCGCCGCCGGTCGCCGCGGTCAGCCCCCACGCCACCGCCACCAGCGAGGCGGCGGGATCGGGGGCGCGCACCGGCCGGATGCGCCGGAACAGCCAGAACCCGAACAGCAGGGTCGCGGCGGCGAAGACCAGCCCCAGCGCCGCCTCGGCGAAGAACACCCGCACCGTCCCGCCCAGCCGGACCGCCAGCGTGACCAGCCCGAGCAGGCACAGCACGCCGATGACGACCATGGAGACGAAGGCGGGCAGGCGGTACCCCGCCACGGTCTGCTCGGGGGCGCGGGGCGCCGGGACCCGCTGCGGCCCGGGCCCGTTCCTGCGCCGCCGGCGCTGGGCGGGCACCGTCCCGGCCGCGGTGTCGGGGGACCGGGGGTCGTTGGGCGCCTGGCTCATCGTCCGCCCTCCTCGGTGAACGTGACGGCGCGGGCGACGTCGGCGACCGCCTTCAGGTCGGCGGTGGTGGCGTCCTCCCCGCCCAGGGTCATCTCCACGGCGAACTCCCCGTCGGGCGAGGGGTACAGCACGGCGGCCCCCTCCTCGGAACGGCTGCGCATGACCCCGGTCAGCCCCTCGACGCCCTGCTCGGTGGTGATCGCCTCGGGCTCGCCCAGCCTCGCGGTGGGGTCCCCGGCGCGGACGATGTCGCCCATGCCCGCCCACAGCCGCTCCGCGTCGGGCAGCGGGTCGCCGACGGGCGTGACCGAGGTGACGGTCAGGTCCACGGGCCCCCGGTGGAAGCGGTAGGTCTGGCCGGCCTGGCTGGCCCCGACGTCGAGGTGCCACCCGTCCTGGGGCAGGGTCAGCGCGGCCCGGTACCCGCCGCCCTGGCCGAGCGTGATCTCGTCCCCGGCGCGGACCCGCTGGGCCCCCGGCAGCAGGGAGTCGAGCAGCGACCAGACGACCACCAGGAGGACCGCCACGGCCGTGGCGACGCCCAGCGGGATCCAGTGGTTGCGGCTCGTCCCCGGCGCAGTACCACTCGGCTGTGCCATGGCGCACCTTTCGTCACTCATGGTGATGATCTGTCCGGACAAGGGAAGCATCCACGACCGGGCGTACTGCCGGGAAAGTGGGAACTTGGCACATTTTGACGGGGATTTCACCGTTCCCTGAGCGGTGTCGGACCTCAGGGGTGCACGAGGATCTTCACGTGGTCGTCGCCGTGCGCGATCAGCTCCTCGTAGCCCTTCTCGCGCGCCTCCTCCAGCGAGAGCCGGCCGGTGATCAGCTCCTTGGGCTGGAGGACGCCGCGGCCGACCGCATCGATCACCTCGGGGAAGTCGAGGGGCCCGTAGCCGAAACTGCCCACCAGGCCGATCTCGGTGGAGGCCAGCACCGCGGCGTCCAGCACCACCGGCCGCCCCTCGGACACGGTCACCGCCCGGCCGCCCTTGCGCAGGGCGCCGATGAGCGTCGCCACCGCCTCCGTCCCGGTGCCGGAGGTCTCGAAGGAGACGTCGGCCCCCAGGGGCGCGGACCCGCGGACGGCGGCGACCACGTCCGTCTCCGCGGGGTCGAGCACCAGGTCGGCGCCCAGCTCCTCGGCGATCCGGCGGCGCAGAGGGGACGCCTCGCTCACCGTCACGTGCGCGGCGCCGCGCGCCCGCGCGGCCATCAGCACCCCCAGGCCCACCGCCCCGGCGCCGACGACCAGCACGGTGTCGCCCTCGCACAGGCAGGCGCGGCCCACCGCGTGCCAGGCCACCGCGAGGGGCTCCACCAGGGCGGCCACCGTGGGGGAGACGTCCTCGGGCATCACGTGCACCCGGTCGGCGGGCACGACCACGTACTCGGACATGCCGCCGCCCCCGCCCATGAGGCCGATGAACCCGGAGTTCTCGCACAGGTTGTACTCGCCCCGGCGGCAGGCGGCGCAGCTGCCGTCGAACACCAGGGGCTCCACCGCCACCACTGCGCCCTGGGGCGCTCCGCGCACGTCGGCGGCGGCCTCGACGACCCGCCCGGAGAACTCGTGGCCCTGCACGTGCGGGCCGTGGGTGCGCAGCACGGGGTGGAGGTACTCGTCGGGCAGGACGGGGTCGAGGTAGTTGCGCACGTCGAACTCGCAGATGCCGTTCCACCCGACCCGGATCTTCACCGTCCCGGGCACGACCCGGGGCTCGGGCACCTCGTCCACCCGCAGGTCCCGGGGCCCGTGCAATCGCAGCGCCCGCATCCGGCCCCCTTCCGCCGCTCCTGCCCCCTTATCTCCCCACCCCGCCCCCCTGCCTCCCCGCCTCTCCGTGTAAACACTTCCCCTGGCCGCTGTCACCGAAAGAGCAGGAGAGGCCGATGCGCCTGGTGTCCCTTCACCGCGAGGAGTGCGGCCGCCGCGTGCGGTTCCTGGACCCGAACGCCTACCTGGAGGCGCTGCCCGGGCTCGCCGCCCGCCTGCCGCCCGGTGCCCGGGCCTTCGCCGCCGACCCCGGCCACTACGACTTCTACGGGCCCCGCTGTGTGAAGGACCTGCGGCCGGCCGGGATCGCGATGGCGCCGGGCGGGGCGGGGTTGTTCGACCTGACGCTGACCTTCGAGCCCAACCCCTTCAAGCACGACGCGGGCCTGTCGTTGGCGTACACCGATGCCTCCTCCTTCGCCGTGGAGGCCGACGGGGAGCGGGCGCGCACCGACGGCGGATCGCTCCCGGGGCTGGGCGACGTCACCCTCGACGAGGTGCTGCCGCACGAGCGGGGCTGCTCGCACGAGGTCGGCCTGCTCGGCGGGCGGATCCTCGTGGTCGCCCGGGACGTGGTGGCGGCCTGGGGGTGAGGCTCAGGGGCGGAGGGTGAGGTGGTCGGCGGGGGAGCCGCAGGCGGTGCAGGTGGGGGTGGTGTCCAGGACGGCGACGTGGTCGCGGTGGTGGAAGACCACCGGGGGCTCGTCGTAGAGCCAGGTGGAGCCCCAGTGGGCGAGGGCGGTGACGACCGGTGCGAGGTCGCGGCCGGCGTCGGTCAGGTGGTACTCGTGGCGCGGCGGGCGCTCGCTGTAGGCGCGGCGCTCGACGACGCCCGCCTCCTCCAGGGCGCGCAGGCGGGCGGTGAGCCGGTCGCGCGGGGCGCCGGTGTTGCGGGCGATGGCGTCGAACCGGTGCACGCCGAGGAGGAGCTCGCGCACGACCAGCAGGGACCACTTCTCGCCGACGAGGCTCAGCGCGCCGGCCGCCGGACAGGGGCGTCCCGGGACGGTGGGGTTGGGCTTCGTCGTCTCCGTCTGCGCCATGCCCCCAGGATGGCACACCCCATCGAGTTGGAAAAACAAACCGACCTGTTAGGGTGCGTCCATGACCGACAGCACACCGGCCCCCGCCGCCTGGGGAGAGCCGCGCGAGAAGACCGTGACCTGGTACGACCCCAAGGTCGTCGCCGCCGGACGCGAGGGCCTCACCGGTGCCGCGCACCTGCGCGCCATGGCCGGCGGCGAGCTGCCCCCGCCGCCCATCGCCGCCCTCATGGGGTTCGACCTCGTGTCGGTCGGCGAGGGCGAGATCGTCTTCACCGGCACCCCCGACGACTCCGTCTACAACCCCCTGGGCATCGTCCACGGCGGCTACGTCTGCACCCTGCTCGACACGGTGGCGGGCTGCGCCGTCCAGACCACCCTGCCCGCCGGGTCCGGGTACACCTCGATCGAGATCAAGGTCAACTACCTGCGCCCGGTCACGGCCGGGACGACCCTGACCGCCCGCGGGTGGGTGCCCAAGCCGGGGCGCCGCGTCGCCTTCGCCGAGGGCGACGTCCGCGACGAGTCGGGCAAGGTCGTGGCCACCGCCTCCTCCACCTGCCTGGTCTTCGACCTCTAGCCGAGGGCGGCCAGCGCCGACCGCCACACCGGCGGCACCGGGCCGGTGCAGGCCACCGACCCCACCGCGGCCAGCCCGGCCAGGCCCGCGACCGCCTCCGCCAGCCCCGGTGCCGCCTCCTCGTCGTCCACCCACGCCTCGGCGTACACGCCCTCCAGTTCCAGCACCCCGCGCCGCCGGTCCGCGCGGGCCGCCACCCGCCCCACCAGCCGGTCCCCGTGCAGCACCGGCAGCACGTAGTACCCGAACCGCCGCTTCGCCCGGGGCGTGTACATCTCGTTGACGTAGTCGAACCCCCACAGCAGGGACGTCCGCTCCCGGTCGCACAGCAGGTTGTCGAACGGCGAGAGCAGCGTCGTCCGCCCCTCCCACCCGGCGCCCGCGGCCTCCTCCACCAGCGGCAGCACGTCGGCGTGCACGAACCACGGCTCGGCGCTCCCCTCCACCCGGGCCCGCACCGCCCGCCCCCGGGCCACCAACCGCTCCAGTGTCCGGTCCGTGTCCCCGTACCGCTCGCGCACGAAGTGCCGGCGCACGTCCCGGGCCCGCCCGGCGCCCAGGGCCCGCAGCGCGTGCTCGGCCGACCGCTCCTCGATCTCGGCGTCGGTCCGCTCCGACCGGTCCGCCCACGCGGGCAGACACCGCTCCGCCAGGTCCCACAGCCGGGTGCGCCCGCGCCGCCCGGCCACCATGATCCGCCCCTGGAACCACAGCAGCTCCAGCATCCGCTCCACGTTGCGCCCGGCCGTCCACCCGGTGGACTCCCAGGGCACCGCCGCCCGGTCCTCGAACCCGTCGGTGGGCAGCGGCCCGGCCTCGCGCAGCCGGTCCAGGACGTGCTCGCGCAGCTCCCCGTTGGCCTCGGCCCACGCCCCCAGGCGGGAGCCCTCGCCCGGGTGGCGGCGCATCAGCCGCCGGTGCAGCGGCAGGTCCTCGGTGAGCACCATCGACGCCGCGTGCGCCCAGTACTCGAACAGCCAGCGCTCCTCCCACAGCAGCGCGTCCAGGTCGGCGTGCCGGTACCCGCCCAGCCTGCTCCACAGCACCAGCTCGTGGCTGCGGGCGACCACACCGATCGGGTCGATCTGGAGGCAGCGCAGGTCGCGCAGCACCTCGCGCAGGCCGTCGGGGCCGGGGCGGAGGCGGGGCCCGGACAGGTGCTGGCGGCGCACGGCCAGGCGGCGCACCGCCCGGGTGTCGAGTTCGAGGGTGTCCACGCGGGGCTCCGGGGGTGGGGGACGGGGGTGTGCGGCCCAGTGAACCGCACGCTCCCGACATTCCGCACGTCCCGGCCCCGCGGCCTACAGGGTGGTGGGCAGCGGGCCGCCGTTCCAGGCGACGGCGTCGTCCAGGGCGGCGCGCAGGTCCATCGGCTCCCCGGCCAGGTCCGCCCGGGCGCGGTGCAGGTTGAGCACGATGCGCTCGGCGTCGCCCCAGCCGGCGAACTCGCCCAGGTCCAGGGCGCGCGCGTTCTCCAGCGGGCTCAGCCCGGCGGCGGCCCCCTCCCTGGCAGCGGCGAGCACGAACCGGTAGTACCGCTCGTGGGCGGCCAGCACCGAGTCCAGGTCGGCGGCGCCGAACACCGGCCCGTGGCCGGGCACCACGTGCGCGGGCTCGAAGGAGCGCAGCCACGCCAGCGACCGCAGCGCCCCCTGCACCGAGCCCATGAACACCAGCGGGGTCAGCCCGTGGAAGATCAGGTCACCGGTGAACAGCACCTCCTCCTCGGGCAGCCAGGCCACCACGTCGCCGGGGGTGTGCGCGGTGTACCCGGGGTGGCGCAGCTCCACCCGGCGCCCGCCCACGTGCACGGTCAGCTCCCGGTCCAGAGTGATGGAGGGGAGCCGGCGGGCGACCGGGCCCCAGTCGGGGTGCGGATCCCAGACGGGCGGGCAGTCCTCGAAGATCGGGTCGTGCAGCAGCGCCTCGCGCATGGCGGCCTGGCCGATGAGCGCGGCGGTGTCGGGCAGCAGCGAGTTGCCGTAGGCGTGGTCGCCGTGCTGGTGGGTGTTGACCGCCCAGCGCACGGGCGCGCCCCCCGTGGCCGCGTCCAGGGCTGCCAGGAACCGGCGCGTGCGCTCGTGCGTGGCGCAGGTGTCCACGACCAGCACCCCGTCCCGGCCGACGACCGCCCCGGCGTTGTTGACCCACCAGGTGCCGTCGGGCTGGACCCAGGCGTGCACCCCCTCGGCGACCTCCGTGAGCGCGGCCGCCGCGGGCCCGGTCGCGGTGTTCCCTGCCATTGCCGATCCTCCTCGTCGCCGGTGCGCGGTCCGCCAGGCTACCGACGGCGGGGCCGCGGCGGGGCGGCCACGGGAATACCGTCCGGATTCGGGGGGATCATCCGTTGCGGTCGGCGGGCGCGGCGCCCGCCGGAAAACCGAACGCACCACCCGCGCGTCGTATGGTCGGCGCGCGTGCGCCGGTGCGAGGGGAGGCGTGCGTGGTCGAGGACCCGACGGTCGGCCGGGACACCGAGGACACCTCCCCGCGCGGCCCGCTGGGCTGGTGCGGCGCCGGGCTGTGCCTGGGCGGGGCGGCGCTGGCGTTCGCCCCCGAGGTCCCCTGGTGGGCCGCGCTCTCCGCGGCGGGGACGGGACTGCTGATGGTGGCGGCCGGGCGGCGCCGGATGCGGGCGCGCCCGTGGCGGCGCTCCCTGCCCCCGGCCGCGGCCGGGCTGGTGCTGGCCCTGGTCGCCGGGTTCGGGGTGCGCGCCCTGACCCTGTCCCTGATGGTCGACCACACCGTCGCCGCCACCGTCCCCGGGACCGCCCCGCCGGTCCCCGCGCGGGCGGCGGAGGTCGCCTGGTCCTGGACGCCGCCCGGGGACGGCGCCGTGGTGGACGTGCTGCCCGGCACCCTGGGCCCGGTCGTCGTCCTGGACGACGGGGTGGTCGCCCTGGACGGGACCACCGGCGGGGAGCTGTGGCGCTACCGGCTGCGCGGCGCCGACGCCCGCGCCTCCGTCCACGGCGGCGGCACCCGCGTGCACGTCGCCCACGGCGACCCCGACGACCCCGGGCGCACCGGCGCCCTGGCCTGGGTGGAGCTGGACACCGCCCGCGGCGCCACGGTGGAGGCGTTCACCACCCCGCCCCCGCCGGACGGCGCGGACGCGCGGGTCCTGGCCGCCGGACCCGGCACCCTGGTGTACTCCTGGCAGGAGGGGGACGGGCCGCCGCGGATCAGCGCCCGCGACACCTCCGGCTTCCGGGAGGCGTGGTCGTTCACCGTCCCGGAGCGGCCCGGCCGCGTCTGCGGGCCCCGGCGGGAGTGGGACGCCGACAACACCCTGCGCACCCCCGACGTGTTCCTGGTCGCCTACGCCTGCGCCCCCCGCGATTCGCCGTCCGGCGCCTCCTCGATGGGGCCCGCCGACACCCCCGCAACGCACCTGACCGGAGTGGTCACCGCCCTGGACCCGCGGGACGGCGGGGAGCGCTGGACCCGCGAGCTGCCCGGGCTGGGGGACTTCCCCGCGCTGCGCACCGGCGGCCCGGCCGCGGACCCCGAGGCACGCCCCGCGGTGGTGGCCGGCCCCCTCGCGGGCGGGGGCGCCCCGGCGGCCCTGGACCCGCGCGACGGGTCGCACGCGGTGCGGATCACCGACGAGTCCTGGACCGACGGCCGGTCCGTGCTGGTGGGCGCCGACACCTCCGGCGCGGTCGTCGCGGAGACGGCCGCCGACCGTGTGCTGTTCCACCGGGTCGACCCGGCCGGGGAGATCGTCGAGACCGCCGCCCTGCCCGGTGACGAGGTGTCCGAGCACGGTCCGGGCCCGGCCGTGGGGCTGCCCGGCGCGGTCGCGGTGCCCTCCGGCGGGGACCGGGCCGGCGCGGGGGAGGGGAGCGGCGCCCCGGCGCTGTGGTCGGTCCCCTTCGACGGCGACCCCCGGCTCCTGGTCCTGGACCCGCCCGACGGGGCCCGGCCGGAACCGCCGGGCCCGGACGCGGGCGACCACCGGGCGGTGGCCGTCCCCGGCGCGCTGGTCACCGTGGTCCGCGGCGCCGACACGGTCCGGCTGTACGGACTGGTGGCCTGACGCGGGCGGGCGGAGCCCGGGCAACCCCGGGAAAACCCCTGCACCGCGGGGAGAGCACTGGTAGCTTCGCGGCATGCGGGAGTTGCCAGACCTCCACGAGGACCGGATCGCACAAGCCCTGGGCGCGTGGGGCATCCGCCCGGTCGCGCTCACCCACCTGCCCGTCGGCTTCGCCGACCACCACTGGCGGGTCACCGACACCTCGGGGCGGCGCTGGTTCGCGACCGTCGCCGACCTGTCCCGCAAGGCCTACCTGGGGCCGACCCCGGTACAGGCCCGGGAGCGGCTGGCCGCGGCCATGGACACCGCGGCCCGGCTGCACGACGACTCCGGCCTGGGGTTCGTCGTGGCACCGCTGCGCACCCCCGAGGGGCGGACCGTCCGGGCGGTGGGCCGCGACCGGGTGCTCAGCCTCTTCCCGTACGTGGAGGGCGCCTCCGGCGAGTTCGGCCGCCCCCTGACCCCGTACCTGCGCGGACTGCTGCTGGACGCCCTGGCCCGGCTGCACCGCGTCGCCCCGGTGCGCGGGGTGCCCGCCGCGCCCGAGGAGATCGGGCACCGGGCCCACTTGGACGCCGTCCTGGAGGACCCCTCCCTGATCGGGGCGCACGGCCCCTACTCCGGCCCCGCCGCCCGGCTGCTGGCCGAGCACACCAAGCGGGTGCGCACGCGGTTGGAGGAGTACGACCGCCGGGCCGCCCGGCTCGCCGACGCCCCGCTGGTCGTCACCCACGGCGAGCCCCACCCCGGCAACGTGGTCTGGCGCGGCCCCCGGCCGCTGCTGGTGGACTGGGACACCGTGGGGGCCGCCGCCCCCGAACGCGACCTGTGGCTGGTCGCGGAGGACGCCGCCGACCTGGAGCGCTACAGCGACGCCTCCGGCCACCCCGTGGACCCCGACCGCCTGGACCTGTACCGGCTGCGCTGGACGCTCCAGGACATCGCCGAGTTCGCCGACGCCTTCTCCCGCCCGCACACGCGCGACCGCGACACCGAACTGGCGTGGCAGGCACTGGAGGAGACCGTCACCGGCCTCTGACCCCTGGTCGGGAGGTCGGCGGCGGGTCTCCCCGCCCCCGGGCGCTGCGCTGGGTAGCATTCTGATCGCCCCGCGTCATCAGCGCCCGTTCCACGGAGACGACATGCGACTTCCGACGAGAATCAGCGACATCCCTCTGCGCCTGGCCACCGGCGCGTTCATCCTCAACTCCGGCCTGTCCAAGCGCGGCGCCGACGAGGAGACCGCACGGGGCATGCACGGCATGGCCGCCGGCACCTACCCCTTCCTCAAGGACGTCGACCCCACCACGTTCGTCAAGGCCCTGTCCGCCGGGGAGATCGCCCTGGGCACCGCCCTGCTGGTGCCGCTGGTGCCGAGCAGGATCGCGGGGGCGGGGCTCGCCGCCTTCGGCGCCGGACTGGTCGGGCTGTACCTGCGCACCCCGGGCCTGCGCCGCCCGGGCACCCTGCTGCCCACCCAGGAGGGCACGCCCATCGCCAAGGACTCCTGGCTGGTCGGCGCCGGGCTGGCGCTGCTCATCGGCGACTGCGGCGGCGACCGCCGCTGCTGACGTTCCTCAGGCTCCCGAGGCCGGGACGAACACCCGCAGCGCCGCCGGCCGCTTGGTGAACCGCACGGTCCGGGAGCCCTCGACGACCTCCCCGTCCACGGCCAGCAGCCGCGGCTCCTCGGGCAGGACCAGCTCCAGAGCCCGGGCGGTCCTCTCCCGGTAGCCCTCGCCCTGCCAGTGGCGGCCCAGCAGCACGTCCACGGCCGCCCGCAGGCGGGGGAACGGGGAGCGGGCGCCCAGCACCCGCACGTCCAGGCGGCCGTCCACCAGGCTCTCGCGCAGTGCCGGGACCCGGCCGTGCGTGCGGTAGCGGCCGTTGCCCACGAACGCCCACCACACCTTCGTCTCGCGCCCGTCCACCACCGCCGGAACGGGCGAGACCTCGCGGAGGTCGTGCCACAGGGCCAGGGCGAACGCGGGCCACTTGCCGATCCGCGGCGCCCACCGGTCGCGCCGCTCCACCATGCGCGGGTAGGAGCCGAACGACGCGGTGTTGAGGAACAGGCGCCCGTCCACCTCGCCCACGTCCACCCGGGCGAGGCGGCCGCCGGCGTAGGCGCGCAGCGCGATGTCCACCGAGGTCAGACCCAGGGTCCGGGCGAAGTTGTTGAGCGTGCCGTCGGGGATCACCAGCAGCGGCCGGTCGTGGTCCATCGCGGCGCGCGCCCCCGCGTTGACGGTGCCGTCGCCGCCCGCCACCGCCAGCACCGAGCCGGCCTCCGCCGCCTTGTCCATGACCATGGCGATGTCGTCGTCCTCGGACAGGGCGACGATCGTGGCTCCCGGCAGCGCCCGCGCGATCTTCGAGGGCGTCCCGCCGGTCGCCGGCCCGGGCAGCCCCTCGGCGACCGCCGTCGGGAGCAGGTCGGCCGAGCGGGGGTTGACCACCACCGTCACACCGGTCCCGGGCAGCGTCCCGGTGGACAGGGCGTCCTCGGCCGGGGCCGGCTCGCTGTGCACGCCCGCGGGAAGAGTCTCGGCGCCGTGGACCAGCTCCGGCCGGGGCGGCACCACCGCGCGCGCCGCCAGCCCGGCGGCCAGCCCGATGGCCGCCCCGCCCAGCACGTCGCCGGGGTAGTGGACCCCGCTGTGCACCCTGGACACCGCCACCACTCCGGCCAGCGCCGCCACCAGCGCCGTCAGCGGGCGCGGGGCGTCGGCGCCGATCCCCGCCGCGTAGCCGACGGCCGCCGCCGTGTGCCCGGACGGGAAGGAGGAGCTGCGGTAGTCGCGGTAGGGGATCCGGGCCCGCGGCACCCGCGACAGGTCCGGGCGGCCGCGGT
Source organism: Nocardiopsis sp. NPDC006139 (assembly GCF_040614155.1). Taxonomy (NCBI): domain Bacteria; kingdom Bacillati; phylum Actinomycetota; class Actinomycetes; order Streptosporangiales; family Nocardiopsidaceae; genus Nocardiopsis; species Nocardiopsis sp. NPDC006139. Next base: position 391,559 of record NZ_JBEXTT010000001.1, on the reverse strand, counting down.
CGGTCAGGTGCTTGACCCCGGCGGAGAGCGCGTTGGCGGCCGCGGCCGCGGCCATGGCGCGCAGGGCGGTGCGCCGCAGCCGGGGGCCGCCGGTGGCGGCCAGCGTCGCCGAGATCAGGAACCACGGGGCCATGTTGTCCGTGGCCTGCACGAACTTCGGGGTGTAGGGGTCCAGTGCGGGCGGCCCCAGGCCGGTCACGAAGCGGTGGATCCTGCGGTCCAGGCGGTCGATCGCTCGTAGTGCGCGCATTCGTCCACGGTGCCGCCGAGACCCCCTCGCTGTCCAGAACCGCTCCTGTTCCGGTGCTCTCGCGGCCCTGTGGCTCAGGTCACAGTCCTTTTCGGCGCCGCCACCCATCCGCGGCCGGGCCGGCCCCGAATACCCGGTACCAGCCCCCACCGAAGGGACACGTGTGGTCCAGGACAGGCACACCCACCGCCGGCGTATCGCCGTGATCGGCTCCGGGGTCTCCGGACTGACCGCCGCGCACATCCTGCGCGAGCGGGCCGAGGTCACCCTGCTGGAGGCCGACGACCGCCTGGGCGGCCACGCCCACACCCACCGGCTCACCGGGGAGGACGGCGGCGAGCTCTCCGTGGACAGCGGCTTCATCGTCCACAACCGCCGCACCTACCCCCACCTGGTCCGGCTCTTCGACGAGCTGGGCGTGGAGACCCGGCCCGCCGAGATGAGCCTCTCGGTGTCCTGCGACGGCTGCGGCCTGGAGTACGCGGGTTCGCGCGGAGCCCGCGCCCTGCTGCCCACCGGCTCCCGCGCCGGCGCCGCCCACCTGCGGATGCTCGTCGAGATCCCCCGCTTCCACCGCGCCGCCCGCGCCCTGCTGGCCGCCCCGGACCACGGCCCGGGACCCACCCTGGGGGAGTTCGCCGCCGACGGCTCCCTGAGCCGCCACACCGTGGCGCACTTCCTGGTGCCCCTGGTGTCGGCGGTGTGGTCCTGCCCTCCCGGCACCGCACTGGACTACCCCGCCCGGTACCTGTTCGCCTTCCTGGCGAACCACGGGATGCTCGGCGTCTGGGGCTCCCCCCGGTGGCGGACGGTCGCCGGCGGCTCGCGTTCCTACGTGGAGCGGATCGCCAAGAACCTCGACGCGGTCCGCACCGGGGCACCCGTCCGTTCTCTGGAGCGCCGCCCGGGCGGGGTCCGCCTGCGGGCGGGCGGCGACGTCCTGGAATTCGACGCGGCCGTCGTCGCGGTCCACGCCGACCGGGCGCTGTCCCTGCTGGAGCGGCCCACCCCCGACGAGCGCGCGGTGCTGGGCGCGTTCCGCTACTCCCGCAACCGGACCCTGCTGCACACCGACACCTCCGTGCTGCCCCGCGACCCCGTGGTACGGGCGAGCTGGAACCACCGGCTGCCCTCCTGCGACCCCGACGCCGGGGCCGTCCGCGTCAGCTACGACATGAACCGGCTCCAGCGCCTGCCCGGCCGGCGCCGCCACCTGGTCACCCTCAACGACGACGGGCGCGTCGACCCCCGTCTGGTCCTGGCCGAGATGGACTACGAGCACCCGGTGTACACACCCGCGGCACTGGCCGCGCAGCGCCGCCTGCCCGACCTGAACGACGGGACCGTCGCCTTCGCCGGCGCCCACCACGGCTGGGGCTTCCACGAGGACGGCTGCGCCTCCGGGGTCCGCGCCGCCGAGAGCCTGGGGGTGTCCTGGTGAGCGCCCCCGCGGCGCCCGCCCTCTACGAGGCCGTCGTCCGGCACGTCCGCGCGGCCCCGGTCCGCTCAGCCTTCGCGCACCGGACCTACTACTGGCTGACCGACCTCGACCACCCGCCGCGGCTCCCGTGGCCGCTGCGCCCCCTGGCGGGCTTCGGCCACCGGGCCTCCCGAGCGGACCTGGAGAGGTACCTGGCCGGGGCGGGCGCCCACCTGGACGGAGGGCCGGTCCTCGTCCTCGGCCACGCCCGGGTGCTCGGGTACGCCTTCGACCCGCTGACCGTCTACTGGTGCCACCGCCGCGACGGCACCCTCGCCCGCGTCGTCGCCGAGGTGCACAACACCTACGGCGACCGCCACCGCTACCTCCTCGACGTGGACGCGCGCGGGCGGGCGGAGACCGCCAAGGCCATGTACGTCTCCCCGTTCCACGGGGTCGAGGGGACCTACCGCCTGGCCCTGCCCGAGCCGGGGGAGCGGCTCTCCCTCACCGTCACCCTCCACACCGGCGGGGCGCCGCCCTTCGCCGCCTCGGTGCGGGGCCGCCGCGTCCCGGCCACCCCCGCCTCCCTGCTCCGCCTGGCCCTGCGCCGCCCGCTCGCCCCCCTTGTGGGCGCGGCCCGCATCCGCACCCGGGGCATCGGCCTCTACCTGCGCGGAGTCCCGGTCCACCCGAGGCCGGACCAACACGACACCACCGCACACGAGAAGACAGGTGCACGACCATGACCACCACGACCCCGCCCCCGGCGCCGCCCGCCGCCGTCGACGCACGCCGCTGGCCCGACGTCGCCCGGGTGCCCCGTTCCCGCCTGCGCGCCGCCGCCGCACGCGTCCTGGCCCGCCACGCCGCGCGCCGCGCGGGGGTGCGGATCACCGAGGACCCCGCCGCCGTCCGGGACCCGGGAACCGGCGCCCCCGTCCTGTGCCTGCGCGACCCCGAGGCGTTCCACCGCAGACTGGGCGCGGGCGGGCTCATCGGGCTGGGCGAGTCCTATATGGCGGGCGAGTGGGACTCCCCGGACCCGGTGGCCCTGCTCACCCGGCTGGCCGAGCACTACACGGACCTGGTCCCGCGCCCCCTGCGCCCCCTGCGCCACATCACCCTGCCGCGCCGGGGCCGGGGCGAGCGCAACACCCGGGAGGCGGCCCGCCGCAACATCGGCCACCACTACGACCTGTCCAACGACCTCTTCGCGCTGTTCCTGGACCGCACCATGACGTACTCCGCGGCGCTGTTCGACGGACCCGGCCCGCGCGACCCCGACACCCTGGCGGCCGCCCAGGAGCGCAAGATCGACCGCCTCCTTGACGCCGTGGGAGCCGGTCCCGGCACCACCCTGCTGGAGATCGGCACCGGGTGGGGGTCCCTGGCGCTGAGGGCGGCCCGGCGCGGGGCCCGCGTCACCACCGTCACCCTCTCCGCCGAGCAGCGGGACCTGGCCGTGCGGCGGCTGGCCGAGGCCGGGGCGGACGGCGCCGCCGACGTCCTGCTGCTCGACTACCGCGACGTGGACGGCGAGTACGACGCCGTGGTCAGCGTGGAGATGATCGAGGCCGTCGGCGAGCACTACTGGCCGGCCTACTTCTCCGCCCTGAACCGGCTGGTGCGCCCCGGAGGCCGGGTCGGCATCCAGTCCATCACCATGGACCACCGGCTGATGCGGGCCTCCCGGCACTCCTACACCTGGATGCACAAGTACGTCTTCCCCGGCGGGCTCATCCCCTCCGTGGCCGCCATCGAGCGGCAGGTGCGCGACCGCACGTCCCTACGAGTGGTCGACCGGCACGCGTTCGGCGCGGACTACGCCGACACCCTCCTGGTCTGGAGGCGCTCCTTCGACGCCGCCGCGGACCGGGTGGCCGGGCTCGGCTTCGACCCCGTCTTCCAGCGCATGTGGGACTTCTACCTCGCCTACTGCGAGGCCGGGTTCCGCTCCGGGATCATCGACGTGGAGCAGATCGTCATGGAGCGTGCCGGATGAGCGCCCCCGCCGCCCGCCGCGGCCGGCCGCGCGGTGTCGCCCACTTCCTCGCCCCGGTGCTCGCCGCGTTCTTCGACGGCCGCCCGCCGGTGCGCCTGCGCGCCTGGGACGGCAGCGAGGCCGGTCCGGCCGACGCGCCCGTCGCCGTCCTGCGCGACCGCGACGCCCTGCGGTACGCGGTGACCCGCCCCGGCGAGCTCGGCCTGGCCCGCGCCTACGTCAGCGGCGCCCTGGACGTGGAGGGCGACCTCACCGACGCACTGCGCCGGGTCGGCGCCGCGGTCCGCCGCCACGGCGCCTCCCCGCCCGGACCCGGCGAGTGGGCGGGGGCGGCCCGTGCCCTGCTGGCCGTGGGCGCCGTCGGCGCCCCGCCGCCGCGCCCGCGCGGCGAGGCCCGGCTCCGGGGGCGCACGCACTCCCGCGAGCGCGACGCGGCCGCCATCTCGCACCACTACGACGCGGGCAACGCCGTCTACTCCCTGCTGCTGGACGAGACCATGGCCTACTCCTGCGCCTACTGGCCCGACGACGACCCCCACGCCACCCTCGCCGACGCCCAGCGCGCCAAGCTCGACCTGGTCTGCCGGGAGCTGGGGCTGCGGGAGGGCGCGCGCCTGCTCGACGTCGGCTGCGGGTGGGGCTCGCTCACCCTGCACGCCGCCCGCCGCTTCGGCGCGCACGTGACCGCGGTGACCCTGTCGGCGGCCCAGCGCGACCACGTCGCCGCACGGGTCCGCGACGAGGGCCTCCACGACCGGGTCGAGGTGGGGCTGCGCCACTACCGCGACATCGACCGGGGCGGGTTCGACGCCGTGGCGGCCATCGAGATGGGCGAGCACGTGGGCCGGGACGAGTACGCGCCGTTCGCCCGGCGGCTGCGGTCCCTGCTGCGGCCGGGGGGCCGGCTGCTGGTCCAGCAGATGTCCCGCGGGGGCGACCACCCCGGCGGCGGCCCGTTCATCGAGCGCTACATCGCCCCCGACATGTACATGCGCCCCCTGGGCGAGACGGTGGGCCTCATCGAGGACGCCGGCCTGGAGGTGACCGGGGTGCGCTCGATGCGCGAGCACTACGTGCGCACCGCCCGCGCGTGGTCGGCGGAGCTGGAGCGGCGCTACGACGACCTGGTGGCGCTGGCGGGGGAGGAGGCCGCGCGGACCTGGCGGCTGTACCTGGCGGGCGGCGCTCTGGCGTTCGAGGAGGGGCGGATGGGCGTCCACCAGATCTCCGCGCGCCGGTCCGGCCCAGGAGAGGGGGCGGCGTGAACCCCGCCGCCCTGGCCCTGACCTCGGCCCTGTCCGCGGCGGCGGTGCTCCTGCTCATGCTCGCGGCCTTCGCCGCCGGGCGGCGGCTGGGCCGGCACAGCGTCGTCGACGTCGCCTGGGGGCCGGCGTTCGTCCTCGTGGCGGCGGTCTGCCTGGCCACCGCCACCGGGGACCTGCTGCGCCCCGTGCTGCTGCTCGCCCTGACGGCGGTGTGGGGCACCCGGCTGGCCGTCCACATCGGCCTGCGCTCCCGGGGCTCGGGCGAGGACCCGCGCTACGAGCGCCTGCTCTCCCGCGCCCCTGGGAATCGTGACCTGTACGCGCTGCGTGTCGTGTACCTGCTCCAGGGCGCGCTGGTCTGGCTGGTCTCGCTTCCGCTCCAGCTCGCCGCGCACGCCCCGGGACCGCTCGGCTGGTGGGCGGCGGCGGGCGCCGCCCTGTGGCTGCTCGGATTCGCCTTCGAGACGGCGGGCGACGCCCAGCTGGCCGCCTTCCGCCGCGACCCGGCCAACCGGGGCAGGGTCATGGACCGGGGCCTGTGGGCGTGGACCCGCCACCCCAACTACTTCGGCGACGCCTGCGTGTGGTGGGGGCTGTTCCTCGTCGCGGCCTCGGGCGGTCCCTGGACCCTGCTCGCCCTGCCCGCCCCGCTGGTGATGACCTACCTCCTCACCCGCGGCTCGGGGCAGCGCCTGCTGGACGAGCACATGCGCGGGCGCCCCGGCTGGGCCGAGTACGAGGCCCGCACCAGCGCCTTCGTGCCCCGCCCTCCCCGCCGTCCCTGAACCGCCCGGACCCGCGGACCCCGCGAGGCACCGGTCCCGGAGGGGGAGGCGGTGACGGGAAGAGCGGCGCGGCCGCCCCGGCCCCGCCGGGGCGGCCGCTCCCGGGTCAGACGGTGGGGATCGCCCCGCCGTCCACCCGGATGACCGACCCGGTCACGTAGGCCGCCTGCGCGCTCGCCAGGAACGCCGCCACCGCCCCGTACTCCTCGGCCCGGCCGTACCGGCCCACGGGGATCGTCGCCGCGGCCTCGCGCTCGACCTCCTCCACGGTGCGCCCCTCCCGCTCGGCGCGCGCACGGTCCAGGGAGTCCGTGCGGGCGGTGGTGATCCGGCCCGGGACGATGACGTTCACCGTCACCCCGTCCGCGGCCACCTCGCCCGACACCGTCTTGGACCAGGAGTGCAGCGACGCCCGCAGCGTGTTGGACACCCCCAGGTTCGGGATGGGCGCGATCGGCCCGGCCGAGGTGCTCGTGATGACCCGGCCCCAGCCGCGTTCGCGCATCCCGCCGATCACGGCGTCCGTCAGCCGGATCACCGGCAGCACCATCGCCCCGTACATGTCCTCCCACAGGCCGGGCTCCTGGCCCAGCGCCGGGGTGGGCGGCGGGCCGCCGGTGTTGTTGACCAGGATGTCCACCGGCCCCAGCCGGTCGCCCACGTACGCGGCCACCTCCTCGGCGCGGCCGTGGTCGGCCAGGTCCCACTCCACCGACAGGGCCGACGTCCCGTGGGCGTCGCAGTCCTCCACGGTCCTGGTCAGCCGTTCCTTGTCGCGCCCGGTCACCGCCACGTTCACGCCCTCGGCCGCCAGGGCCACGGCGATCGCCCGCCCCAGCCCCGAACTCGCCGCCGTCACCAGCGCGGTCTTGCCCGCGATTCCCAGATCCACCTGTTCCGCCTTCCCGGCCCGGTATCGGTCGGGCGCACTCTACCGAGACCGGTGCGCGTACGAAAACGCCCGGACCCCCACGGGTCCGGGCGTCCGACGCGCGGGTCACCCCTCGTGGGGCACCACCACGGCGCGGCCGGAGATCTCCCCGGCCTCCAGCCGCCGGTACGCCTCCAGGGCGTCCTCCATGCCGAACCGCTCCACCTCCGGGCGGATCTGCCCGGCCCGGTACATGTCCACGACCTCCCACAGGTCCTCCACCGTCCCCCAGTAGGTGTTGGTGACGTAGGACTCGTAGGGGTTGGTGAAGAACGAGAACTCGTGGGTGCCGCCCGCGATGCCGACCACCGTCACCCGCCCGCCCTGGGCGACGGTCGCCGTCGCCGTCGCGATCGTCGGGGTGATGCCGACGAAGTCGAACGCCGCGTCCACGCCCCGGCCGCCGGTGATCTCGCGGATCTGCTCCACCTGCCGGTCGCCGCCCGCGACGGTCACCGCGCCGTTCTCCTCCGCCCGGGCCAGGGCCTGGGGTTTGACGTCGGTGGCGATCACCGTCGCCCCGGTCAGCGCCTTGAGGATCTGCACGCCGATCTGCCCCAGCCCGCCCAGGCCGATCACCAGGGCGTGCCGGCCGCCGCCCGCCAGGTGCGGCAGCGCCTGCTTGATCGCGTGGTAGGGCGTGAGCCCGGCGTCCGACAGCGGGGCCGCGTCCACCGGGTCGGCGTCGCCCAGCGGCACCAGGTGGTGCTCGGGGACCGTCAGGAACTCGGCCATGCCGCCGTCGCGGCCCAGGCCCGTGGCCAGATAGGGCATGGTCGCGGCGTTCTCGCAGTAGGTGTCCTGGCCGCGCGCGCACTTGCGGCAGTGGCCGCAGCCGATCGGCCCGTACACGAGGTAGGCGTCGCCGGTCCTGACGCGGTCGCTCACGCCCTCGCCGAGCTCCTCCACCCAGCCCGAGTTCTCGTGCCCCAGCACGAACGGCGGCTTCTGCGCGCCGGGGGAGCCCTCCTTGAAGTGCCGGTAGACGCTCACGTCGGAGTGGCAGGCGCCCGCGCCCGCCACCCGCAGCAGCACCTCGCCCGGGCCCGGCTTCGGCCTCGGGACGTCGGTCAGCGACGGGAACTGCTCGTAGTTCTCGAAGACCACGGCTCGCATCGGGTGTTCTCCTGCCTGTCGGCGGTTCGGCGGGGCCGGGCGCACCGTTGGACACGTCCGGTGGCCGGCCGACCGCTCGACGCTATCAACGCAGGTCACGCCTGTCTGTCAACGGCGATCCCGGAATCGGTCGACACTTCTTGACCCGCGAGGCCCCGGGCGATCCGCCGACGGTGGGCGGCCAGCCGGGAGGTCCGGCCGACGGTCAGCGCGCCGACCGTCCGGCCTCCCCGGCGGTAGACGACCTCCAGGCGCCGGTTCGGGAGGTCGTGTTCGAGGACCTCGGCCAGGTCCGCGGCCCGGGGCACCCCCACCGACCGGATGCGCAGCCCGAACTGGTCGGACCAGAAGGACGGGACCCCCGGCTCCCGCGGCGGTGCCCCGCCCAGCAGGGCCGCCGCGGCCGTGGCGGCGTGGTCGACCGCCTCGCTCCAGTGTCCGAGCGCGAGGTGCGCGGGCGCCCCCGGGCCGGGGAAGGGGTGCGGTGCGGCCGCCGCGTCCCCGAGGGCCACGATCCCCGGAACGGGCGAACCGCGGTGGTCCAGCACCCTCCTGCGGCCGTCGCACAGCAGCGCTCCGCTGCCCGGGTCCAGGCCGAGCCCGGAGCCGCGCAGCCACGCCGTGTTGGGGCGGGCGCCCAGGGCGAGCACGACGGTGCGGGCCGCCACCCGGGTCCCGTCCGACAGCAGGGCGGTCCCCCGGTGGTCCGGGAGTTCCGCCATGGTGGCGCCCATACGCAGGTCGACCCCCGCGTCGGCCTGCACGGCGGCCATGAAGGACCCGGCCGCCGGGCCGACGGCCGCTTCGAGGGGGGACCCGGCCGGGTCCACCAGAGTGACCGGGAGCCCCATCGACCGGGCCGCCGAGGCGACCTCGCAGCCCAGGAAGCCCCCGCCGGCCACCAGCACGGGCCCTCCCGCGAGCAGGGCCCCGCGCAGCGCGACCGCGTCGCGGCGCCCGCGCAGCAGGTGCACGCCCCGCTCCGGGGGGACGCCCGGGCCGGGCCACGGGGCGGCCGAGGCGCCGGTGGCGATCACCAGCCCGCCGTACCGCAGCGGGGTCCCGTCGTCCAGCACGACGGTGCGGGCGGCCCGGTCCAGCCGGACGGCGGCACGCCCCAGGACCAGGCGCGCGTCCAAGCCGGCGGGGAGCGGGAGTTCGGCGGCGTCCGCCGGCAGCCGCCCGGTCAGCACTTCCTTGGACAGCGGCGGACGGTCGTAGGGGGGATGGGGCTCGTCGCCGACGAGGGTCAGGCCGCCCGCGTACCCCAGGTCGCGCAGGGCGGTCGCGGCCCGCAGCCCGGCCAGGCCGGCCCCGACGACCACGACCGGGTCGGGGCCGCCGCTCATTCCCCGGCCCCCTCGACCGTGATGGCCCGGAGCGGGCAGTCCGCGGCCGCCCGCAGGACGGCGGCGGACCGCCCTGGGGGAGGGGCGGGGTCGTACACGAGGTTCTCGTCGTCGTCGAAGGAGAAGACGTCGGGGGCGGCGAAGACGCAGCGGCCGTTGTCGTCACAGGCGGCGCGGTCGACGTGGATCCTCATCGGGGGTCTCCGTTCGGGGCGGCCGGGGTGACCGGCGGGTTGAACTTGGAGTACAGGGGCGCTCCGGGGGACAGCAGGCCCGCGCCGGGAGTGGACACGGTGCGCTCGACCTCGAACTCGACCTCGCGGTCGGTGCCGTCCCAGTGGATGCGCGCGGTGCCGGTGAGCTGGAGGACCGTGCCCGTCCCCCAGTCCGGGAACAGCAGACCCGCCCGCGGCCGCTCCCACAGGTTGCCCAGGGTGTTGAACATGGCGTTGCCGGCGTAGTCGGGCCAGGAGAGCCGGCCGGGGGAGTGGACCCGCACGAACCCCGGGGAGCCGCCGCGGTGGTTGGCGTCGGCGTCGCCCCCGGGGGCCGCGGTGGCGATGAAGAAGGTGTCGGCGGAGCCCACCAGGTCCCTCTGCGCCGGGGTCAGGCGGTCCCCGGCGGCGGGCGTGCCCCGGCGGTCGGCCGGCACCGGGTGCGGGACGCGCTTCTGGATGTACTTGGGGCAGTTGGAGTAGACCTGGTCGGTCGTGACGCGCAGTCCCCCCGGGCGCGGGTGCGCGACCCCGTTGATCCGCATCCGCCGCCGGGTCGCGGGATCGATGGCCAGGATCCCGATACGGGCGGGGGAGCGCCCGAGCGGCCCGTCCAGGGGGTCGCCCGCCCCGGGCAGGGCGTCCACCTCCAGGGTGCGGGGGCCGGAGGCGCGCAGGAATCCGGGGGGTCCGCCGAGCAGCGTGCACCAGGGGTCCCCGCCGCCGTCGACGGCTCCGACCGCCAGCCAGGTCCGCTCGGCGAGGAACGCGGCGGCGACGTCGGGGATCTCCGTGCGGATCGCCCCGTCGGAGAAGGCGGCCTGGTCGGCCAGCCCCGCCCGTTCCTGGACGGCGCGCTCGCCGGGGTGGTAGCGGGTTCCCATGGTCCCTCCTGTGGTCCGAGTGATGGGGGCGCGGCCGGTGCGGCGGGCGCCCCGGGGCGCCCGCCGACGGGTGTCCTCTAGAAGAAGCCGCAGGTGGGCGCGGCACCGGAGGGGGCGGGGGCGGCCCCGGCCCCGGAGGGGGCGTAGATCTCCAGGCGGATCCCGTCCGGGTCATGGAAGAAGATCCCGCCGGAGGCGGCGCCCTCGCCGTGGGGGACCACGCCGTCGTAGGCGAACTCCACGGCCAGGTCCAGCAGCACGCCCTCGGCGGCCCGGACCTCCTCGATGTCCTCCACCTGGAAGGACAGGTGGTGCAGGCCGGAGGAGGCGCGGTCGAAGGGCCCGTCCGCCTGCCGCCACAGGGTGAGGAGCAGCTTCCCCTCCCGTCCGAGGAAGGCGAACTCGCGCCCCTTCTCATCGCCCTCTCCCAGGACCTCGAAGCCGAAGACCCGCACGTAGAAGTCGCGGGAGCGGCCGAGGTCGGTGACGTTCAGGCCCACATGCCCGGTGGTGAGGGCGGTCGGTGCCATGTCGGTTCTCCTTGGTTCGCCGGTCTAACCGTCGAAAGCGAATTTAAGGGTTAGTCGCCGCCGGAGTCAACCTGTAAAATCCATTTAGGTGGTTATCGCAGGTGGCTGGTAGCATCCGGCCACCGCGGGCTCCCGCCACGGGCCCGCCGACGGAGGAAGGGGGTGCGGGACCGGTGCTCGACCGACCGCTCCGGGGCGAACCGCTCGCCATGGACCTGCTCAACACCCGGTGGATCGCGGGCGGGGTCGACCACGACCTCCTCCGGGCCCCCGGCGGCCTGGAGCGGTGGCTCGCCGACAACGGCCTCACCGACCGCTTCCCCGCCGACGAGGCCTTCCTGCCGCCCCTCCTGCGCGTCCGGGCCGTTCTCGCCGAGCTCGTGGCCGAACCCGGATCCCCCGCGGCGGCCGCCGGGCTCAACGAGGCCCTGGCCCACGGCAGCGTGCGCCGGCTCCTGGGCCCTCAGGGCCCCGACACCGCCGTCGACCTCGACGACCCCTCCTGGGGGCCCGCCTGGGCCGCGGCGGCCGACTACCTCGACCTGCTCCGGGCCCCCGACCGCATCCGCCGCTGCGGCCACCCCGACTGTGTTCTGTACTTCTTCGACACCTCCAAGAACGGCACCCGCCGCTGGTGCTCCATGGCGGGGTGCGGCAACCGCGCCAAGGCCGCCCGCCACCAGGCCCGGGCCCGGGCGGACCGCCCGGCCTGACCGGCCCCCGCGGGTGCGGGCGGAGATCCGCCGGTGCGGCGCGATGAGTTCCCCGGCCCTCCCGGGTCCGTACGTGTGAACGATCCCGTCCGGACCGGAGGACCCCGTGACCGAACCCGAACCCGCCGCTCCCGCACCCGCGGCCCGCCCCGACCGGCGGGCCCTGTTCGGCCTGGCCGTACTGGCCCTGCCCACCCTGCTGCTCTCGATCGACATGAGCGTCCTGTACCTGGCGCTGCCCCACCTGGCCGCCGACCTGGCCCCCACCGGGCCGCAGCTGCTGTGGGCGGTGGACGCCTACGGCTTCATGGTCGCCGGGTTCCTCGTCACCATGGGCACCCTGGGCGACCGCATCGGCCGCCGCCGGCTCCTGCTCATCGGCGCCGCCGCCTTCGGCGCGGCCTCCGCCGTCGCCGCGTTCGCGCCCACCATCGAGGTCCTCATCGCCACCCGCGCCCTCATGGGCGTCGCCGGGGCCACCCTCATGCCCTCCACCCTCGGCCTCATCGGCGGCATGTTCCCCGACCCGCGCCACCGGGCCGCCGCCATCGCCGTCTGGAGCGCCTGCTTCATGGGCGGCACCGCCATCGGCCCCATGGTCGGCGGGGTGCTCCTGCACTGGTTCTGGTGGGGGTCGGTGTTCCTGCTCGGGGTGCCCGTGATGGTGCTGCTCCTGGTGTGCGGGCCGCTGCTGCTGCCCGAACAGCGCGCCGACCACCCCGGCCGCCTCGACCTCACCAGCGTCGCCCTGTCCCTGGCCGCCGTGCTGCCCGTGGTCCACGGCCTCAAGACGCTCGCCGACGGCCACGCCCCGGCCGTCCCCCTGCTCACCGTCGCCGCCGGACTGGCCGCGGGGACGCTGTTCGTCCGCCGCCAGCTCCGCCTGGACGACCCGCTGCTGGACCTGCGCCTGTTCCGCGCGCCCGCCTTCGGCGCCGCCCTGGCCGTGATGGCGGCCGGGGCCCTGGCCATGGGCGGGACCTTCCTGCTCATCAGCCAGTACTTCCAGCTCGTCGCCGGGTACCCGCCGCTCACCGCCGGACTGTGGCTGGTGCCCCCGTCGCTGGCGATGATCGCCGCCACCCTGGCGGCCCCGCCCCTGGCCGCCCGGATCGGCCGCGCCACCGTGATCGGCGGCGGCATGTTCGTCACCGCGGCCGGGTTCGCCGTGCTGGCCCTGGCGCCCGCCCAGGACGGGGCGCTCCCCGTCATGGCCGGGCTGCTGCTCGCCTCGGTCGGGCTGGGCCCCGGCGCCGCCCTGGTCGCCGACATCGTCATCGGCTCGGCCCCCGCCGAACGCGCCGGAGCCGCCGCCTCCATGTCCGAGACCAGCGGCGAACTCGGCATCGCCCTGGGCATCGCGCTCATCGGCAGCCTCTCCGCCGCCGTCTACCGCGCCGGGGTCACCCTGCCCGAGGGGGTGCCCGACGCGGCCGCGGGCTCCCTGGCCCAGGCCGTCGACATCGCCCGCACCCTGCCCGACGGCCTCGCCGCGGCCCTGCTCGGCCCGGCCCGCGAGGCGTTCACCGCCGGGCTCAACCTGGCCGGGGGCATCGGCGCCGCCGCCATGGCCGTCTTCGGCGCGGCCGCCCTGGTCCTGCTGCGCATCCCGGAGAAACCCGCCGCACCCGATGAGTCCCGGGCCCCGGACGGGTCGGTACGGGTGAACGACTAGGACCCGCTCGCACACTTCCCGGGAGAGACCATGGCCAACCTCGACAGCATGCTGCTCGCCAGCACCGACCCCGACCGCCTGCACGACTGGTACGCCGCCGCCCTGGAGCCCGACTCCGACGACGACGTCGACTCCTACCGGGTGCTGCGGTTCGGCCACTTCCACCTGCTCATCGACCGCCGCGACGACGTCGGCCCCGAGGCCGCCGACGCCGCCCGCATGATCATCAACTTCGACGTGGACGACGCCCGCGCCGTCGCCGCACGCATGGACGGGCTGGGCACCTCGTGGATCGCGCCGCTGGAGGACCGCGGCGGCAGCCTGTTCGCCACCGCCGCCGACCCCGACGGCAACTACGTCCAGATCATCCAGCTCGGCGAAGCGGACCGCGCGGCCATGGCCGCGACCGAGATCGATTCCTAGGAGGGGACATGTTCGACGGCAGCCGGGCCTTCGGGTCCTTCGCGGTGCCGGACACCGCAAAGGCGCGCGAGTTCTACGGCGGGACCCTGGGACTGGACGTGCGGCCGGTCGAGGGCATGGAGGAGGAGGGGCTCGTCCGGATCGGCCTGGGCGACGGGCGGGCGATCCTCGTCTACCCCAAGCCCGACCACGTGCCCGCCACCTACACGGTCCTCAACCTGGTCGTGGACGACATCGGGGCCGCGGTGGACGAACTGGCCCGCCGCGGTGTGCGGACCCTGCGCTACGAGGGGTTCGACCAGGACGAGAAGGGGATCGCGCACGGCACGCCCTCGGTCGCGTGGTTCACCGACCCGGCCGGGAACGTGGTTTCTGTCATACAGGAGGCGTAGCGTGTCGGTCGTGGTGGAACAGACGACCGACCAGGACTTCGCCAGGCTCGCCGACCCCTACCGGCGCGAGCTGTACGCCCACTGCTACCGGATGCTCGGCTCGGTGCACGACGCCGAGGACCTGGTGCAGGAGACGTACCTGCGCGCGTGGAAGGCCTACGACGGCTTCGAGGGCCGGTCGAGCCTGCGCACCTGGCTGCACCGCATCGCCACCACGGCCTGCCTCACCGCACTGGAGCGCCGTCGGCGGCGGCCCCTGCCCACCGGGCTGGGCGGGCCCGCCGCCGACCCGTCGGCCGAGCTGGCCGACGGCCCCGAGGTGCCCTGGCTGGAGCCGGTGCCCGACTCCCTGGTCGGCGCCGACGACCCGGGCAGCGTGGTCGCCGCCCGCACCGGGGTGCGCCTGGCCCTGGTGGCCGCGCTCCAGTACCTCCAGCCGCGCCAGCGCGCCGTGCTGGTCCTGCGCGACGTGCTGCGGCTGTCCGCCGCCGAGGTCGCCGACATCCTGGAGACCTCCGTCCCGGCGGTCAACAGCCTGCTCCAGCGGGCCCGGGCGCAGCTGTCGCGCAACGCCCCGGTGGAGGAGGAGATCGTCGAGCCGGCCGAGGCCAAGGCGATCCTGGCCCGCTACGTGGCGGCGTTCGAGACCTACGACGTATCGGCCATCACCGCCGTGTTCACCGAGGACGCGGTGTTCGAGATGCCGCCGTTCCGCACCTGGGTCCAGGGGGCCGCGCACATCGCGGAGCTGATCTCCGTGCACTGCCCGGCCTCGGCCGCGGGCGACATGGTGCTGGTGCCGGTCGAGGCCAACGGGCAGGCCGGGTTCGGGCTGTACATGCGCGACGGGGAGGGCGTGCACCGGGCGTTCGGGCTCAAGGTGCTGGACCTGGCGCCCGGCGGCGTGCGGCACGCGGCGATGTTCTTCGACACCTCGCTCTTCCGGCGCTTCGGCCTGCCCGAACACCTCTGAGCCCGGGGCCTCCCGGCCGCCCCGGATCCGGGACCGTTCTGTGCGCATATCGGACTTGACGTGGCGAAGGCGGCGGATGTAGCTTCCTGGAAACGTTTCCAGTGTGGCCTGCGTCTCCCTGCGGCCCGCCTGGAAACGTTTTCACTCTCCTCGGCGGATCGTGACTGGAGCTTCGATGACCTCTTCACGGGCCACCCTGATCCAGGTGGCGGAACGGGCGGGGGTCTCCCTGGCCTCCACCTCCCGTGCGCTGCACGGGAGCGGCGCCAGCGCCGCCATGGTCGAACGGGTGCGCGCGGCGGCCGAGGAGCTCGGCTACAGCCCCGACGCGATCGGGCGCTCGCTGCGCATGAAGAAGACCTTCCAGATCGCCTTCGCCGTCGCCGACATCGGCAACCCGGTCTACGTCGAGATGATGACCGCGATCCACGAGGTGCTCGCCCCGCACGGGTACCGCGTGGTCGTCATGTCCACCGGCGGCACCACGGAGTCCACCACCGAGCTGGTCCGCAGCCTCAGCGGCGGGTTCGTCGACGGGATGATCCTCGTGCCCCTGCGCACCGACGACCGGCTCATCGACGCCCTCCAGCAGCGCGACGTGCCCGTGGTCGTCGTCGGCCGCCAGCTCGACGCCCACGGCATCGACTCGGTCTCCACAGACTCCGCCGCCGGTATCGGCCAGGCGGTCCTGCACCTGCGCAGGATCGGCCGCCGCCGCATCGGCTTCCTCAACGGCCCCCTGGACACCACCCCCGGCGAGGCCCGCCAGCGCGGCTTCGACATGGCCACCGCCGACGACGAGGACGCCCCGCGCCCCGCCGTCGAGGTGGCCGGGGACTTCACCGTCGCCGCGGGCGTGGTCGCGGCCCGGCGCCTGCTGGACGGCGCCGCCGAGGCCGGGGACCCCCTCGACGCGGTGGTCGCCGCCAACGACCTGCTGGCGATCGCCGCCATCCGCGCCGCCCGGGAGCGGGGCCTGTCGGTCCCCGAGGACCTCGCCGTGACCGGCATGGACGACACGGAGTTCGGACGGGTCTTCCAGCCGACCCTGACCAGCGTCTCCCTGGGCTCGGCCGAACGCGGCCGCTCCGCCGCCCGGATCATGCTCGACCTGGCCGAGGGCCGCGAGGAGGGCACCCGGCAGATCCGGGTGGGCCCCCGGCTCATCGTCCGCGAGTCGACCTCCGTCACCGGCACCGGTGCCGCCGAAGCCCCCGGGACCGCCGGGAACCGCGGGACCGCCGACACCGAGGGGGACTCGTGAGGACCCCCGCACCGACCGCCTCCGGCGGCACCCGCACCCGGCCCGGCCCGGCCGGGCGCCGCCCGGCGCCGCGCCCCGGCGGCATGGCCCGCGCCCGCCGCCGCGAGGCGGCCGCCCTGGTCATGCCCTCGCTGCTGCCGATCCTCGTGCTCAGCGTCGCCCCGCTGGTCGTCGGCCTCGGCCTGGCCTTCACCGACGCCCGCCTCGTGCGCAGGCCCGACTACGACCCGGTCGGCTTCGACAACTTCGTGCGCCTGCTGGACAACGGCTTCTTCTGGGAGTCGTTCCGCATCGGCATGGTGTGGGCCGTGTCGGTGACCCTGCTCCAGCTCGCCGCCGGGATGGGCCTGGCCCTGCTGCTCGACTCCGGGCTGCGCCTCCAGGGGCTCACCCGGGTCCTGGCGCTCATCCCCTGGGCGATGCCGCCGGTCGTCGTGGCGATCATGTGGCAGATGATCTACTCGCCCAACGCCGGCCCCCTCAACGCGGCCCTGGGCGCGATCGGACTGCCCGACGACATCAACTGGCTGGCGGACTTCTCCACGGCGCTGCCCGCCGTCATCGTCGTCGGGGTCTGGGTCGGCATGCCGCAGACCACCGTCACCCTGCTCGCCGGGCTCCAGCAGATCCCGGGCGAGCTGTACGAGGCCGCCGCCATGGACGGCGCCGGCCCCTGGCGCCGCTTCACCGGGGTGACCCTGCCGAGCCTGCGCCCCATCATCGCCTCCATCACCTCGCTGAACTTCATCTGGAACTTCAACTCGTTCTCGCTGGTGTACGTGCTCACCGAGGGCGGGCCCGGCGGCCGGACCATGCTGCCGATGCTGTTCACGTACCTGGAGGCGTTCAAGAACCGCAACATCGGCTACGCCGCGGCCATGGGCGTGGTGCTCGTCGTCGTGGTGGTCCTGCTGCTGGCCCTCTACCTGTGGTCGCAGTTCCGCGAAGACCGCGAAGGCAAGGTGGGCTGACCCGTGCGACCCCTCGTCCGTCCCGCCCAGTACCTCGCCCTGGCCGCGTACATCGTCTTCCTGGGCTTCCCGCTGCTGTGGCTGATCTCCGCGTCGCTGAAGTCGTCCGCCGAGCTCAACTCGCTCACCGTGTCCCTGCTGCCCGGCGAATGGCGCTGGGACAACTACGCCCGGGCCCTGGAACGCCAGGGGCTGGTCCGCTCCGCGGGCAACAGCCTGCTGGTCGCCCTGGCCTCCACGGGCCTGGTCGTCCTCATCGCCCTGCCCGCGTCCTACGTCCTGGCCCGGCTCAAGGGCGCGGTCCGCGGCGCGGGGGTGGGCTGGATCCTGGTCAGCCAGGTCTTCCCGGTCATCCTCATCATCCTGCCGCTGTTCCTGATCCTGCGGACCCTGGGCCTCACCGACAGCCTGGGCGGCCTGATCCTGGTCCACACGACCTACACGCTGCCGTTCGCGCTGTGGATGCTCCAGGGGTACGTGTCCGCGATCCCCGTCGACCTGGAGGAGGCGGGCTCCGTGGACGGGGCCGGACGCCTGGACGTGCTGCGGCTGGTCGTCCTGCCCCTGCTGGTCCCGGGGGTCGCCGCCACGGCCATGTTCGCGTTCGTGTCCTCCTGGAACGAGTTCTTCTTCGCCCTCGTGCTGCTCCAGTCGCCGGAGAACTACACCCTGCCCATCACGCTGAAGATGTTCATCGGCGGCGAGGGCAAGGTGGCGCTGGGGCCGCTGGCCGCGGGATCGGTGCTGGCCGCCGTCCCGAGCATCGTCTTCTTCTCCCTCATGCAGCGGAAACTCACCGGCGGGCTGATGGCCGGCGCCGTCAAGGGCTGACCCCGCGCGGATTCCGCCGCACCCACCCCCGAGGAAAGGAACCCCCGAATGAACACCCGAGCCGCGTCCATCGCCGCCGTCCCGGCCGCGATGCTGCTCCTCACCGCCTGCGGAGGAGGGGACGGGGGCGACGGCGGGCCGGTGACGCTCCAGTTCCAGTCGCTCTCCGACCAGCCCGCCGCCATCGAGGCCACCGAGAACATCGTCCGGGAATGGAACGAGGCGAACCCCGACGTCCAGGTCGAGATCGTCCCCGCGGGCTGGGACGGGATCTACGACAAGCTGATCACCCAGTTCAACGGCGGCGCCGCGCCGGACATCATCCACTACGAGGCCGCCGGGATCGTCCCCTTCGCGGTGGACGGCTACCTCGCCGACCTGTCGGACCACATGTCCGACGCGACCCGCGTGGACATCCCCGCCGGCGTCCTGGACGCGGTGACGGTCGACGGGCAGGTCGTCGCCTACCCGACCGAGATGCAGTCCTACGTGGTCTTCGCCAACCGCGGCATCCTGGAGGAGGCCGGGGTGGAGGTCCCCGAGGGGGAGACCATGACCTGGGACGAGCTGCGCGAGATCGCGCAGAAGACGACCTCCGGCGACCGGTACGGCCTGGGCTGGGGGCTGGGCAGCCCCACCGCCGTGTTCATGTCCATGGCCCCGTCGTTCGGCGGCACGTTCTTCGACGGCACCGGCGCCGACGCCGAACTGGTGCTGGGGGAGGGCGAGATGGCCCTGCCCGAACTGGTCGGGACCATGGCGCACGAGGACAGGACCATGCTCCCGGTCGGCCTCTCCCAGTCCGGCTCCGAGGTGCTCGCCTCCTTCTACGCCGGCGAGGTGGCCATGACGGTCCAGGGCTCCTTCCAGGCGACCAACATCGCCGCCGACGCCCCCGAGGACCTCGACTGGGTGGTGCTGCCCCCGCTGGAGGGCCCCGCGGGCCCCTGGCAGACGGCCAACCCGCAGACGCTGTCGGTCAACGTCGACTCCGAGCACGTCGAGGAGGCCGCGCGGTTCCTGGAGTTCTTCACCTCGACCGAGAACCTCGCGGTGCTGAACGAGGCAGACTCCCTCATCCCGGCCACCGTGTCCGCGCGCGAGGCCATGGCCTCCTCCCTGGACGACCAGCCCGGCTGGGAGCAGATCCTCGCCTCGGCCGACTACCTGGAGTCCTCCCCGTTCCTGTTCGTGGACTCCTACGCACAGTGGAAGGACACCGTGGCCACCCCCGCCTACCAGCGCTTCCTCGCCCAGGAGACGGACTCCGACCAGATGCGCGCCGAACTCCAGGAGGGGTGGGAGGAGATCACCGGATAGCGGTCGGGCGGGGACGGAGAGTCGAGAGCCGAGGACGAAGGGCGAGAAGTCGTGGACTGGCTGCAGGACCGGGCGGTGGCCGTGATCACCGGAGCCGCGGTGGGTGACGCGCTGGGCGGTGCCACCGAGGGGTGGACCCCCGAGCAGATCGAGGAGCGCCACGGCGGCCGGGTCACCGGCATCGTCGGCCCCTGGTACCCGAACTGGCGCGAGGCGCGCCCGATCGCGCCGTACCACAAGGGCGACGGGCACATCACCGACGACACCCTGATGACCCGGGCGCTCGTGGAGGTCTACGCCGAGCGGCGCGCGCACCTGGACGCGTACGCGATGGCCGAGGACCTCGTCCCGCTGATGATCGGGGAACCGCGCTGGATCCCCGAGCTGGAGTCGACGGCGCTGCTGCTCCAGCGGGTGTTCCTGGCCGAGAAGTGGATCGTGGCGCGGCTGCACTACGGGCACGTCGACCCCCGGGAGGCGGGCGTCGGCAACGTGGTCAACTGCGGCGCGGCCATGTACATGCCCCCGGTGGGGCTGGCCAACGCCGGGGACCCGCACGGCGCCTACGCCGAGGCGATCGACCTCACCGGCGCCCACCAGTCCAGCTACGGGCGGGAGGCGGCCGGGGTGTTCGCCGCGATGGTCGCCGCCGCGGTGGCGCCCGGGGCGACGGCGGACGACGTGGTCGCCGCCGCCCTGGAGGTCGCCCACGACGGGACCCGGGACGCCCTGGAATCGGTGGTCCGGGCCCTGGACGGCTGGGCCGGTCCGCCCGCCGACGACGAGGGCGAGCGCGAACTGGCCCGGCTGGTGCGCGCCGCGGTCGAGCCCTTCGACTCGGTGGGCCCGCACTACCGGCAGATGTCCCGGGACGCCCGGCGGCCCTCCCGGACCAAGGCGATCGAAGAGCTCCCCGCCGCCCTGGGCCTGCTTCTCGGGCACGGGGGCGACTACCGCGGCGCCGTCCTCGCCGCGGTCAACTACGGCAGGGACGCCGACTCGATCGCCGTCATGGCCGGTGCGGTCTGCGCGGGGCTGGGCGGGTCCGCCGCCGTCCCCGCGGAGTGGATCGACGCGGTCGAGGCGGCCAGCCGCATGGACATCCGTGCGACCGGCCGCCTCATGGCCTCGGCCGCCGCCGACATCCTGCGCGCCGACCGCGAGCGCGCCCTGGCGCGGCTGCGCGGGATGGACGCCCTGATCGGCGGGGACCCCGCCGGCCCGGCCGCGGCGGCGGGGGCCGCCGCGGCCGACGGCTCCGGGGACGGTGCGGCATGAGGCTCACCTGGGCGCAGCCCGAGGACCTGGTCGCCCACGAACTCGTCCAGTCCCGGGCCGAGGGGCGCGACACCGGCGAGGTCCTCGCCCGCTGGACCGCGGCGGGCGGCGACCCCGTCCCCGTCGTCAGCGGGGCCGGGCCGACCCCGGCCCCCGCCCCGCTGCGGGCCCTGGCCCGCACCCTGCTCGACGAGCTGGACGCGCTGCCGGCCCCCGCCGCCGACCACGAGCCCGACCCGTGGGAGCGGATCGAGGAACTGCTGCCCCCGCCCCCGGCGCTCCCCGCGCCCGGGGACGGCCTCGCCGAACGGGTGCGCGGCGCCTGGACCGGGCGCGCCGCGGGCTGCCTGCTGGGCAAACCGGTGGAGAAGATCCCACGCGAGGGCATCGAGGAGATCCTGCGCGCCACCGGCCGCTGGCCCCTGGACCGCTGGTTCACCGCCGTCGGCCTGCCCGCCGACGTGGCCGCCCGGTGGCCGTGGAACCGGCGCAGCGCGGGCACCTCCCTGGAGGAGAACATCGACGGGACGCCCGAGGACGACGACCTCAACTACCCGATGCTCGCGCTGGAGCTCCTGGAGCGGCACGGCCCCGGGTTCACCACCGACGACGTCGCCGCGCTCTGGCTCGACCTCATGCCCGCGGGCCGGGTGTTCACCGCCGAGCGGGCCGCCTACCGCAACATCCTCGACGCCCGGCCCGTCCCCGAGACCGCCACGCACCACAACCCGTTCCGCGAGTGGATCGGCGCCCTCATCCGCACCGACCTGTACGGCTGGACGCACCCCGGCGACGTGCGCACGGCCGCCCGCCTGGCCTGGACCGACGCCCGGCTGAGCCACACCCGCAACGGCGTGTACGGGGCGATGTGGGCGGCGGCGCTGGGCGCGGCGGCGATGACCGCCGGCTCGGTCGAGGAGGTCCTGGACGCCGCACAGACCGTGCTGCCGCCGCGCAGCCGGATCGCCGCCGCGGTGGGCCTGGGCCGGGAGGCCGCCGCCGAGGGCGACGTGCGCTCGGGCCTGGACCGGCTGCACGCCGCCTACGGCGACCTGCACTGGGTCCACGTGCTCAACAACGCCGCCGTCATCTCCTACGCCCTGGCCCGCGGGGGCGGGGAGTTCGGCCCCAGCGTGTCGATCGCCGTCACCGCCGGCTGGGACACCGACTCCGCCGCCGCCACGGTCGGCGGGGTGGTCGGCGCCCTGGCCGGGGTCGACGGCATCGGCGGACAGTGGACCCGCCCCCTGGACGGCCGCATCGCCACCTCGCTGCCCGGCGGGGAGCGGCGCATCGACGAACTGGCCGCACGCACGGCGGCCCTGGCCGCGGCCCGGCCCGCGCCGGGTCCGACGAACGACACGAGGACCGCATGACCTACACCTTCGACCCGCTCGTCCCGCGCCCCATCGACCGCCCCACCGAGGTCCCGGCCGAGCTCACCCCCGAACGGCTCGTCGCGCTGGACGACGCCAAGATCTTCGCCGCCCCCGAACGGGCCGCCGACCGCCCCGCCTGGCGGGCCCGCCTGCACGCCTGGCGCGAGGACGCGCGCGCCCGCCACGCCTACGACGGCTCGGCGTACGCGCGCCCGGAGGCGGCCTGGGCGGCCCGCTGCCACACGGTGGCGCAGGTGTGGCTGTGGGACGAGCTGCTGTACTCCTTCGAGGAGGGCCGGTTCACCCCCCGGCGGTTCCTGGCCGACGCGCGCGAGCGGTTCGGCGGGCTGGACGCCGTCGTCCTGTGGCACGCCTACCCCGTCATCGGCCTGGACGACCGCAACCAGTGGGACCACTACCGGCAGGTGCCCGGGCTGCGGGACCTGGTGGACGACCTGCACGCCGCCGGGGTGCGGGTGTTCGTCGACTACAACCCCTGGGACGTGGGCACCCGACGCGGCGCGGACGACGTCACCGAACTGGCCACGCTGGTGGCCGACCTGGACGCCGACGGCGTCTTCCTGGACACGCTCAAGAAGGCCGAGCCCGAACTGGTGGAGCGGCTGGAGGCCGCCCGCCCCGGGGTGGTCCTGGAGGGCGAGTCCAAGCTCGCGGTGGAGCGGATCGAGGACCACTCCGCCTCCTGGGCGCAGTTCTTCGCGGACTCCCAGGTGCCCGGTGTGCTGCGGGCCCACTGGTACGAGCGCCGCCACATGCAGCACCACGTGCGCCGCTGGCACCGCGATCACACCGAGGAGCTGCGGTCGGCCTGGCTCAACGGGGTCGGCGTCATGGTCTGGGAGGTGGTCTTCGGGGTGTGGGTCGGCTGGTCCCGCCGCGACGCGGCCACCGTCGCCCGCATGACGGCCGTCCAGCGCGCCGCCGGCGACCTGCTGCTGGAGGGGGAGTGGACCCCGCTGGCGGAACTGGACCCCGCGGCCGAGCGGGCCGGGGTGTACGCCTCCCGCTGGGAGCGGGACGGGCTCACCCTGTGGACCCTGGCCAACGCCTCCGACCGCGACCACGAGGGGCCCGTGCTCCCCGGGGCGCCCGCGGACGGAAGGCTGTTCGACCTCACCGGCGGCGGCCGGTCGGCCGACGGGCGCGCCGCCGTGCCCGCCCGGGGGATCGCGGCCCTGCTGCACGTGGCCGAGGGCACCCCCGTCCCCGAATGGCTCCCCGGCCTGCTGGCCGAGCTGGGGCGGCGGCCGCACGACCCCGACGCCCGGTTCCGGCACCGCCTCGCCCGCCGGCTCGCCCCGGCGGCGCCCGCGGTCCCCGCCGGAGGGAGCGGCCCCGACGGCGCCGTCGCCGTCGTCCCGGCCGGCCCCTACGCGCTGACCGTCCGCTACCGGGCCCGCGAGACCGGCATGTACCAGGGCGCGCCCTACGTCGACGAGTGGAAGCCGCTGCCCCCGCGCCTGCACGACGCCCGCGTCCTCCAGCGCGACGGGGTGCTGGACGCCCCCGTAGCGGTGGCCGCCACGGAGGTGACCCAGGCGCAGTTCGCCGAGTTCCTGGACGCCACCGGCTACACCCCGGCCCTGCCGCACCGGTTCCTCGCGCACTGGCGGGACGGCCGGCCCGCCCCCGGCACGCTGGACCGGCCGGTGACCTTCGTCGACCTCGACGACGCCCGGGCCTACTGCGCCTGGCGGGGCGGCCGCCTGCCCACCGAGGACGAGTGGCAGCTCGCCGGGGAGACCGGGGCGCTGCTGCGCGGCGAGCCCGCCGTGTGGAACTGGACCGAGAGCGAGCACAGCGACGGGCGCACCCGGTTCGTGATGCTCAAGGGCGGCAGCGACCACACCGCCGAGGGGTCGGAGTGGTACGTGGAGGGCGGGCGCCGCGGGCCGGAGTACAGCGTCAAGCTGCTGCTGCCGGGCCTGGGGCAGGCGCGCTCGGCCACCGTCGGCTTCCGCTGTGCCTGGGACCTGCCGGGAGGTGCGCGGTGACCGTCTCACGCGACCCGGCACGCGGGGCCCTCGCCGGGCTGCGCGTCGTCGACGCCGCCACCCTGTTCGCCGGACCGATGGCGGCGCTGCACCTGGGGGACATGGGCGCCGACGTGGTCAAACTCGAACACCCGGAGCGGCCGGACCCGGCGCGCACCCACGGGGCCTCCGAGAACGGGGTGAACCTGTGGTGGAAGACCCTGGGGCGCAACAAGCGGACCGCCACCGCCGACCTGTCCACCGAGGGCGGCCGGGAGGTGCTGCTGGCCCTGGCCGAGCGCTCCGACGTCGTCATCGAGAACTTCCGCCCGGGCACCCTCGAACGCTGGGGGCTGGGGTACGAGGAGCTGTCCGCCCGCAACCCCGGGCTGGTGCTCGCCCGGGTCAGCGGGTTCGGGCAGGTCGGGCCCTACCGGACCAGGCCGGGCTTCGGCACCCTCGCCGAGGCCATGAGCGGGTTCGCGGCGATGACCGGCGAGCCCGACGGGCCGCCCACCCTGCCGCCCTTCGGGCTGGCCGACGGCATCGCGTCCCTGGCCACGGCGTTCGCGGTCATGGTGGCGCTGTCCGCCCGCGCGGGCACCGGGCGCGGGCAGGTCGTGGACACGGCCATCATCGAGCCGATCCTCGCCATGCTGGGACCGCAGATCACCCGCTGGGACCGGCTCGGCACCGTGCAGCCGCGCACCGGGAACCGGTCGGTCAACAACGCGCCGCGCAACACCTACCGCACCGGCGACGGCAAGTGGGTGGCCGTGTCCACCTCCGCGCAGTCCATCGCCGAACGCGTGGTCCGCCTGGTGGGGCGGCCCGAGCTGGCCGACGAGCCCTGGTTCGGCAGCGGCGCCGAGCGGGCCCGGCACGCCGACGTGCTCGACGCGGCGGTGGGCGGCTGGATCGCCGCCCGCACCCGGGACGAGGTGGTCGCGGCCTTCGAGGAGGCGCAGGCGGCGGTCGCCCCGGTGTACGACGCGTCCGACATCGTGGACGACCCCCAGTTCCGGGAACTGGGGACGATCCACCGGATCGAGGACCCCGAACTCGGGCCGATGCTCATGCAGGGGCCGCTGTTCCGGCTGTCGGGCAACGACGGCGTCATCCGGTTCACCGGGCGGGCGCACGGGGCCGACACCGACGAGGTGCTGGCCGAGCTCGGCTTCACGCCGGAGCGGATCGCCGGACTGCGGGCGAAGGGACAGGTATGAGACCGCCGCTGACCTGGCTGTACGTGCCCGCCGACCGGCCCGACCGGGTGGCGCGGGCGCTGGACTCGGACGCGGACGTGGTGATCGTCGACCTGGAGGACGCGGTCGCCCCGGCCCGCAAGGACGAGGCGCGGGCCGCGGCCGCGCGGCTGCTGGCCGGCGCCGACCGGCCGGCGCAGCTGCGGATCAACCACCCGGACACCCCCTGGCACGCCGGGGACCTCGCGGCCCTCGCCGGCCTGCCCGCCGCCGTCGGGGCCCGCCTGCCCAAGGTGGAGTCCCCGGACCAGGTACGGGACCTGGCCGCCCGCCTGCCGGGCCGCCCCCTGCACCCGCTGCTGGAGTCGGCGCTGGGCGTGGAGCGGGCCTTCGAGATCGCGGCGGCCTCCCCGGCCGTGGCGTCCCTGGGCCTGGGCGAGGCCGACCTGTCCTCGGACCTGCGGGCCGACGGCGACGCCGCGCTGGCCTGGGCCCGGGGGCGCACGGTGGTCGCCGCACGCGCGGCGGGGCTGCCGCCGCCGGCCATGTCGGTGTACCCGCGGGTCGGGGACCCGGAGGGGCTGGCGGCGTCCTGCGCGGCGGGGCGGGCCCTGGGGTTCTGCGGGCGGGCGGCGATCCACCCGGCGCAGCTGCCGGTCATCCGCGCCGCGTTCCTGCCCACCCCGGACGAGGTCGACCGGGCCCGCACCGTGCTCGCCCGGGTCGGCGAGGCGGCCGACGCGGGCGTGGGCGCGATCGCGCTCCCGGACGGCACCTTCCTGGACCGGGCGATGCTCGACCGCGCCCGCGCCACCCTCGCGCTCGCGGACCGCTAGGCCGCGTTGCCGGGACCCGCGGCCCGCCGCGGCCCGCCCGCCGGCGCCCCGCTGCCCCCCGGCGGCGGCCGGATCGCCCGGCGCCCGGGGACAAAGGGGGGTTTGCGCGGCGGCGCCGGCGGGATACCGTTCGGTCGTCTGGGAGCGCTCCCAGACCCGACCGAAAGGATGTGACCGTGTTACGCACCCTCCTGAACACGGCCCTCGCGGCCGTGCTCGCCGCGGCCGCCCTCGCCCCGGTTCCGGCGGCGGCCGCCGAGACATGCGCGGCCCGAGCCGTCGTCACCTCCTCGTGGGGGAGCGGCTTCACCGCCTCGATCACGGTGACCAACACCGGGGACGAGCCGGTCTCGGGCTGGTCCGCCACCTGGACGCACCCGGCGGGGCAGGCCACCACCGCGGGGTGGAACGCCGGGTTCGAGCACGACGGGGGCACGGTCACCGCCCGCGGCGCCGCATGGAACTCCGACCTCGTTCCGGGCGCCTCCGCCGAGTTCGGGGTACAGGGCACCACCACCGGCGGGCAGGCCGAGTTCACCGGGCTGAGCTGTGCGTTCGGGGACGGGGACAACGGAGGAGAAGAGGGGGACGCGGTGCGGATCATGCCGTTGGGGGACTCCATCACGGGCTCGCCGGGGTGCTGGCGGGCGCTGCTGTGGCGGGACCTCGTGGACGCGGGGCAGGAGGTGGACTTCGTCGGCACCCTGCCGGGCGACGGCTGCGGGTTCGCCTACGACGGCGAACACGAGGGGCACGGGGGCTACCTGGTCACCAACGTGGCCCGGCAGGGGCTGCTCGCCGGGTGGCTGGAGCGGAGCGACCCGGACACGGTGCTCATGCACTTCGGCACCAACGACGTCTGGAGCGGGATCCCCACGGCCGACATCCTGGCGGCCTACGACACGCTGCTGGCGCAGATGCGGGCGCACGACCCGCACATGCGGGTGCTGGTCGCCCAGATCATCCCGATGGACCCCGACCGCAGCTGCGCGACCTGCGGACAGGGGGTGCGGGACCTGAACGCGGCCATCCCGGCCTGGGCGGCGGCCAACACGACCGCCGAGTCGCCGGTCACCGTCGTCGACCAGTGGACGGGGTTCGACACCGACGCCGACACCTATGACGGGGTCCACCCGTCGGAGAGCGGCGACCGCAAGATCGCCGACCGCTGGTTCGCGGCCCTGGCGCCGTGACCCGGGGCGGGCCGGGTGGGGGCACCGCCCGGCCCGCCGCTAGGCTCCGACCATGAGCTCCCGGCCGACACCGCTCGCCGCCGTCGCCGCGCTGGCCGTCCTCGCGACGGCGTGCGCGCCGGCCGCGGACCCGTCCTCCCACGCGGAACCGGTGGGCCTGCCGCAGGGCGGGTTCGACTACCAGCTGGGCGGGGGGTACGGGCCGCCCGACGGGGTGGGGGTCGTGATCCGGGACTCCACGGACGAGCCGGAGCCGGGCCTGTACTCGGTCTGCTACGTCAACGGGTTCCAGACCCAGCCCGGCGAGGCGGACCGGTGGCTCGACGAGGGGCTGGTCCTCCTCGACGGCGTGGGGGAGCCGGTGGCCGACCCGGGCTGGCCGGACGAGCTCCTGCTGGACACCTCCGACCCGGCCGGGCGCGAGCGCATCACGGAGCTGCTCGCCGGGACGATCGGGGGGTGCGCCGACGCGGGGTTCGCCGCCGTGGAGTTCGACAACCTGGACTCCTTCACGCGCTCGGACGGGGCGCTCACCGCCGAGGACAACTTCGCCCTGGCCGAGGCGCTCGTCGCGGTCGTCCACGAGCACGGGATGCTCGCCGCCCAGAAGAACACGGCGGAGGAGACCGACCGGGGCCTGGAGGCGGGGTTCGACTTCGCCGTCACCGAGTCGTGCGGCGCCTGGGACGAGTGCGACGTCTACGCCGCCGCCTACGGCGCCGAGGGTGTGCTCGACATCGAGTACCCGGACACGCTCGAAGAGCGGGGGACGACCTTCGCCGAGGTGTGCGCCGACCCGGACACCCCGCCGCGCACCATCCTGCGCGACCTCGACCTGGTGCCCGAGGGCGCCGAGGGGCACCTTTACGAGGCGTGCTAGCCCCGGGTTGCAGACGGGACCTATGGTCACGTTTTCATTGCCGATCGCCCGGGAGACCCGGCCCCGAGTGCGGACATTCCACCCACCCCCGGCCGTACCGCCGCCCTCGGGTCGACCGGAAAGCGACGGGAGTGCAATCGTTCGTGTACGGAGAGTCCCGGTGTGGTGCACAATGAATCTGTCGGTGTTCCCTTCCTGGAACTTTCACGCACCGACAGACCCCGGGGGTGCTCGCACCCCCGGGGTTCTGCGTTCCCGGGTTCTCTCTCCACCGCGCGTATAAAGTGACGCTTCGAGATCAGTGTCCGGATCTCCAGAAGTTTGAAAATCGCTTAGCATCCGGTGGCATCTTCCCAGGTCATTTACTGTGCTCCCCGCGCACGCGGGGATGGTCCCACCGCAACCACCCAGGGGTCAGCGTCACGGCGGTGCTCCCCGCGCACGCGGGGATGGTCCCGAGCTGGTGGTGCGCGACCGCGACGGCCGGGAGTGCTCCCCGCGCACGCGGGGATGGTCCCCCCACCACCCAGGCCCAGTTGGTGTTCGCCGAGTGCTCCCCGCGCACGCGGGGATGGTCCCCGCGGCGCTTCCAGGTGTCGATGGTGTCCCGGGTGCTCCCCGCGCACGCGGGGATGGTCCCACCGACGGCACCAGCCACGTCGCCCCCTCCGTGTGCTCCCCGCGCACGCGGGGATGGTCCCGCTTCCAGGAGTTGATGAACCGCTCCCGGGCGTGCTCCCCGCGCACGCGGGGATGGTCCCCGTAGAGAGGGAAACACCATGGCTCACGAGATGTGCTCCCCGCGCACGCGGGGATGGTCCCATCTCCTCCCCGGTGGCCAGGTGGGCGCGGTCGTGCTCCCCGCGCACGCGGGGATGGTCCCTGCGCTTCGTCCTGGACGAGGACGACCCCGAGGTGCTCCCCGCGCACGCGGGGATGGTCCCATGGACGCCACCGACCTGGCCCAGGCCGTGGGGTGCTCCCCGCGCACGCGGGGATGGTCCCGTGTCCTTCCTCGCGGCGACCTGGACCATCTTGTGCTCCCCGCGCACGCGGGGATGGTCCCGGCACCGCCGAAGGTCTGCGCCTGGCCCGCAAGTGCTCCCCGCGCACGCGGGGATGGTCCCAGCAGCACGATGTCGGCGTCCTGCTCGATGCTGTGCTCCCCGCGCACGCGGGGATGGTCCCTGGAGAGCGCCGGGCGTCCGGACGCCGCGGAGGTGCTCCCCGCGCACGCGGGGATGGTCCCGCCCAGCGGCTGTGAACCGAACAGGTGCACTCGTGCTCCCCGCGCACGCGGGGATGGTCCCATCGTCTCCTCGAGGGCGGTGATGGCCAGGGAGTGCTCCCCGCGCACGCGGGGATGGTCCCTTGTAGGTGGTGTTCGCCTTGAGGGCGCTGATGTGCTCCCCGCGCACGCGGGGATGGTCCCTGGGCCTGCCCAGATGCGCCGAGGGACTCGAAGTGCTCCCCGCGCACGCGGGGATGGTCCCTTCGCCTCCGCGGAGCGGTGGGAGGCCAACTAGTGCTCCCCGCGCACGCGGGGATGGTCCCTCGGCGCCCTTGACCCGGTTGCGCTTGTGGTGGTGTTCCCTGCGCACGCGGGGATGGTCCCCACCCGGCTGCGCCCGCCCGACCCGGTCGTCCGTGCTCCCCGCACCCGCGGGGATGGTCCCGCGTGGAACTCCCACGCGGTTTCGTCCGGGTCGTGCTCCCCGCGCACGCGGGGATGGTCCCGGCATCATCCGCCGGCCTCCCTCAGGCCCTGGGTGCTCCCCACGCACGCGGGGACGGGTCCAGCGCTGCGGCCCCGATTGTCATCGCCGGGACCCGCTCTATTAGTGACGGTCGGTATTACGCCAAGGGGTGGGCAGCGTACCGCCCCTGCACAGGTGGCGGTGGAGGATGTCGAATGCACGGTCCGCGCCACTTAGGGCAACGACCGGGTCTGCGCCGGGCTCCTTGATGTCACGCAGGGCGGACGAGAGGTTATCGAACAGTTGGTCGGCGTATTCCTGTTGGGCGGGGGTTGGCTGTTCACGGCGGACGGTGTCGGGTTCGGTCCGGGTCATACCGTCTTCCTTTCCTGGGGTTGCGAGTGGTCGATGTGTGCTGGAACGGCGTGGAAGCGGACGGTGTCCGGTCGGGCGCGGTGCCGGTGCCGGGCGACTGCGGGGCGCAGTGAGGCGGACGAACTCGTCGAAGCTCAGAGGGTTCACAGTCGTCCCAGGAGTTCGGCGACCAGGTCGCGCGCCAGTACGTCCTCATGGCCGGACGGAGCGATCGGGACGGTGACGTGCGGTTCCCCGCGCATCGGCCGCCACCACTGACCGGCTATGTAACGGACAGTCACGCGGCGTCCCGCGTACTCCGCCTGCACCGCTCCGGGTAGGTCTCCGTCCATTACGGCGATTCCTCGGCGCCGCAGCGCCGAGTGCAGAGCCAGTACCGCGCCTTCGGGATCAGAAGTAGGCGTTCCGGAGGGCATCACGATGAAGGTCTCCCAACGTCATGGAGCGGTTACAGACCTCAGTGTGCGCCCAGCGGCCTTAAAAAGCAATATGCTTTCTAGGTCTGCTTAATGATTCTGTCCGTACGTCCCGTGGTGTCCGCTCTATGGCACGATGGGGCCATGACCAGCAAGCCGCAGGCACCCACGGTGGCGCGATGGGTGCTCGCCCGCGAGCTGCGAAGGCTTCGCGGTGACAGGAAGCCCGCCGACGTAGTTCGTCCTCTCCGTGCCCAGCAGACCAGCCTTGCCCGTTGGGAGGACGGCGGCCCCGGAGGGCAGGTGCCGGGTGTGGCCCGCCTGGAAGGTCTCCTCAGGGTCTACGAGGTCGGAGACGAGGAAGCAGCCCGTCTCATGCAACTGCGCGAGGTCGCCCGCACCCCTGGATGGTGGCAAGGGCACGACGTTGAAAAACCGTACGGGACGTTCATCGGGCTGGAGGATTCGGCCGCCGAGATCCTCGCCTACGAGGCACAGTTGATCCCAGGGTTGCTACAGACGGAGCGCTACACCCACGCCGTCATGCTTGCCGCGCATGCTCCCTCCCGTGCTCCCATGACGGACATAGAAGATCGTGTCGCCGTCCGCCAACGTAGACAATCACGGTGGCTCGAACGGCAGACTCCGCACCTGTGGGCGGTCGTGGGCGAGGCCGCGTTGCGGACTCTGGTCGGGGGGTCCGACATCATGGCAGAGCAGCTCCGTCACCTGCTCAAAATGGCAGAACGGCAAGACATTTTGACGCTGCAAGTACTGCCGTTCGCTGCGGGCGCGCACTCCGCTACGGAATTGAACAGCTTCGCGATCCTGACCGTTAATAGTGAAGGGCTCTCCACGGTCTACCTCGAAGGCCCCACGGCGGACATGTTCATGGACGACCCGGCGGACGTGGAAACCTATCGCCGTGTTTTCGAGCACCTGAGGAAAGCCGCGTTGAACACGCCCGAGTCCCGGGCCCTGATGATCGACATCCTGGAAGGGCTCACGTCATGAGCACACGTACCTCGGATCGCCTCCCGCCTTCTTCGGTCTTCCGGAAGTCCTCCTATAGCGGAACTTCCGGCAACTGCGTAGAGGTGGCCATTACGCCCGAGGGTTCAGCTGTTCGGGATACTCGAAACCGAGAGGTCGAGCACCTCGCCTTTGATCGGTCTGAGTGGTGCGTACTGTTGCTGGCCGTGAGCCACTGACCTTGCCGATCTCTCCTGCTTGGCCCCCGCTGGTGCGGGGGCCTTTTGTTTTCAAGGGGAGGGCGCGATGGTGATTTTGAGATCATTCATTCAGGACCTTCTCCTGACATGCGTACCCACCCCTCCACCACGAGCGCATGGACTCCGGAAAAGTCTGATACGTCTTTTGGTGTAGTTTTCCCAGATGTGACCGATTCAACTACGAGTTGTATGTATATGGGGCCAAAATCATCGGGATTTACCATATGTCCCCCATATCCGATTGGCGGCTCTTATTGTGCTCGCGCACGCGCTCCGCTGCCATGGTCGATTGAAGTGAGGCTAGCACGCTCGTTGGGCTGCTGGGGCGTGAGGCAGGAGTACCACACCCTAAAAATTGTCACTGCTAACTACTTCGTTCCATGGCTTGGATTCGCACACGCTTCGCATTCGCTCTTCTAACGACTTCGTTCGCGTGGACTAGCTTTTTCGTGTACGGTATTGGGTGTTGCCCGATGCTTTTCGGGATGCTCTCGAAGTCGTTAGTAGAGAGATGCGTAGGGTCGTGTGCTCCCCGCGCACGCGGGGATGGTTTCAGTGAGGGCTTCGGTGGCGTACCGATGTGCTTCTCAGGTTCGTAGGGCGGCAGGTTTCGGCTTATAGCACGACCTGTCGCCCTCGTGCAGGGAAACCGATGGGTAGCAACTGTCCGGGCCTGGCCAGCACAAAGTTTCGAAATCGCCTGCGGCGGCGGGACCCAAGGGGATATCAAAGTCCCATGACGACTGATGGGCACCCCGAGCCCTGGGTGGCCTCCCTTTCCCCTGCTGCGCGCGCCGTGTGGGCCAAGCACGACTTCGACACCGACGGCTGGCTCCCGCTGTACCGCCACATGGCCGACAGCGCCGCCGTCGGCGGCCTCCTCTGGGATGAGTGGCTTCCCCCACAGGTCCGCCGCCTCATGGCGGCCGCCCTGCCCGATGGTGAGGCCGACGTCCGCCTCCTCGTCACCTGGCTCTGCTGCGTCCACGACATCGGCAAGGCGACGCCCGCGTTCGCCGGCCAGGTCGACGGCCTCGCCGACCGCATGCGCGCCAACGGCCTGGACACCCCCTCGCGCAAGCAACTCCCCGATCACTCCCACGCCCCCCACGGCCTGGCCGGCCAGCTCATCCTCCGCGACTGGCTCACCGCCCGCCACGGCTGGTCGAAGCGCGCCACCCACCAGCTCACCGTCGTCGTCGGCGGCCACCACGGCGTCCAGCCCACCGACGCCGGTATCCGGGAAGCCGACAGGCGCCCCGAACTCCTGCGCACCCCCGGCAACGAGCAGGCCTGGCTCGACGTCCAGTACGAACTCCTCGACGCCGCCGCCACCCGCACCGGTGCCGCGCCCCGCCTCACCGCCTGGCGTGACACAGCAATCCCCCAGACCGCGCAGGTCCTGCTCTCCGCACTGGTCATCACCGCCGACTGGATCGCCAGCAATCCCGACCTCTTCCCCCTCTACCCCAACGCCGGAACCCGCGCCCACGACCCCGTCCGCACTCGCGAGGCCTGGCGTCTCCTCGGCCTCCCCGCCCAATGGCGCCCCCGAGAACCCCAGGGAACCCCCGCCGAGCTCTTCGCGGCCCGCTTCGAGCTCCCGCCCGGCGCCACCCCCCGCCCCGTCCAGGAACAGGCCGTCGAGGCCGCCCGCGCCATGCCCGCCCCCGGCCTGATGATCATCGAGGCCCCCATGGGCGAGGGCAAGACCGAGGCCGCCCTCACCGTCGCCGAAGTCTTCGCCGCCCGCTCCGGCGCCGGCGGCTGCTTCGTCGCCCTCCCCACCATGGCCACGAGCAACGCCATGTTCGACCGCTTCCTCACCTGGCTCGCCCATGTCCCCGGCATGCCCGCCGAAGCCGCCTCCGTCTTCCTCGCCCATTCCAAGGCCCACCTCAACGAGGACTACCTCGCCCTGATGGGCGGCGGTATCACCCTCGACCTCGACCGGGACGGCGGTGACGACCGGGCCGTGACCGCCCTCATCGCCCACCGCTGGCTCCGCGGACGCAAGAAGGGCATGCTCGCCTCCTTCGCCGTCGGCACCGTCGACCAGCTCCTCTTCCTCGGCCTCAAGAGCCGCCACCTGGCCCTGCGCCACCTCGCCCTGTCCGGGAAGGTCGTGGTCGTCGACGAGGCCCACGCCTACGACACCCATATGAACACCTACCTCGACCGCGCCCTGACCTGGCTCGGCGAGTACGGCGTCCCCGTCGTCATCCTGAGCGCGACCCTCCCCGCCCGCCGCCGACGCGAACTCGTCGCCGCCTATACCGGTGACCGCGACGGCCACGACCACGTGGAGCAGGCCCGCGCCTACCCCCTCATCACCACCGCGGCTCCCGGCGTCCGCGCGGACGTCACCGGGCCCCGCGCCTCCGGCCGCGGCGCCGACGTCCTCATCGAACCCCTCGACGACGACCTCGACACCCTCACAAGCCGGCTCGAGACCGAACTCTCCGACGGCGGCTGCGCACTGGTCATCCGCAACACCGTCGCCCGCGTCCACGAGGCCGCGTCCCGCCTCCGCGACGCCTTCGGCGAGAACACCGTCACCGTGGCCCACTCCCGCTTCCTCGACCTGGACCGCGCCGCGAACGACGCCGCCCTCGTCGCCGCCTACGGCCCGCCCGACCGCGATCCGGAGCGCCCCGCCCGGCACATCGTGGTCGCCACCCAGGTCGTCGAGCAGTCCCTGGACGTCGACTTCGACCTCCTGGTCACCGACCTGGCCCCCGTCGACCTCGTCCTCCAGCGCATGGGCCGCCTGCACCGCCACCCCCGCGGCGAGCGGCAGTCCGACCGCCCCGCATCCCTGCGCCGCGCCCGCTGCCTGGTCACCGGTGTCGACTGGACCGCCACACCCCCCGAACCCGTCCGCGGCTCGCGCACGATCTACGGCGAACACGTCCTCCTGCGCTCCCTCGCGGTCCTGCGCTCCCGGCTGGACGCGCACGCCGACGCCGAACGCACGGTCCGCCTCCCCGCCGACATCAGCCCCCTGGTCCAGGACGCCTACGCCGACGACGACGCACTCCTCCCGCCCGCCTGGAAGGGCAGGGCCGAGGAGGCTCGCACCGCCCACGAGGTCGCCCGGCTGATCCAGCGCGAGAAGGCCCGCACGTTCCTCCTCAGGAAGCCCGCCACCCCGGGCAAACCCCTCATCGGCTGGATCGACGCGGGGGTCGGCGACGCCGACGACTCCCACAGGGGCCGCGCTCAGGTCCGCGACACGGCGGAGAGCCTGGAGGTCCTGGTCGCCCGCCGGGCCGCCGACGGCACCGTCACCACCGTCCCGTGGCTTCCCGACGGCCGCGGCGGCGTGGAACTGCCGACCCACACCGCCCCTCCCGCCGAAGCCGCCCGCACCCTGCTCGCCTCCGCGCTGCGCCTGCCCTACCAGTTCACCTTCGGCGCGACCATCGACCGCGCCATCGACGAACTCGAAACCGACATGGTCCCCGCCTGGCAGTCCAAGGACGCCCACTGGATCGCCGGGGAACTCGTCCTCTTCCTCGACGAGGACGACCGGGCCGACCTGGCCGGACACCACCTGCACTACACCCGGACCGACGGATTGAAGGCCACCCGTGCCGAATGACACAGCCACCGCACCCGTAACCTTCGATCTCACCACCAGCCCCTGGCTCCCGGTCCTGCGAACCGACGGCACCGCGGACGAGCTCTCCCTCACCGAGGTGTTCGCCCAGGCCGCCGACCTGCGACGGCTGGTCGGCGACGTGCCCACCCAGGAGTTCGCGCTGCTGCGCCTGCTGCTGGCGGTCCTGCACGACGCCCTCGACGGACCCTCGGACCTGGACGAGTGGGAGGACCTCTGGCGGGAGGGCATCCCGGCCGACACCGTCGCCGCCTACCTGCACGACCACCGCGAGCGCTTCGACCTGTTCCACCCCGCCACCCCGTTCTTCCAGGTAGCGGACCTGCGCACGGGCAAGGACGAGTACTCCTCGCCCGACCCGATCGTCGCGGACGTCCCCAACAACGCCCGGTTCTTCACCATGCGCGCCCTCGGTGCCGCCACCCTGACCTTCGCCGAGGCCGCCCGCTGGCTGGTCCACGCCCACGCCTACGACACCTCCGGCATCAAGTCGGGGGCCGTCGGCGATCCCCGGCTCAAGAGCGGCAAGGTCTACCCGCAAGGGGTGGGGTGGGCGGGGAACCTCGGTGGAGTCCACGTCGAGGGCGACACCCTCCGGGAAACACTGCTGCTCAACCTCGTCGCCTTCGACACCGACGGCCTGCACTGGGACCCCGACTTCGACACCGAACCGGACCTCCCCGCCTGGCGCCTGCCGCCCGACACGTCCGCACCCCTCGCCGGGACCGCGGCCGTCAGCCGACCGCACGGTCTGCGGGACCTCTACACCTGGCAGACCCGCCGCCTGCGCCTGCACCACGACGGGGAATCCGTCAACGGGGTCCTGCTCGCCTACGGCAACCCGCTGACCCCCCACAACAAGCACGACCGCGAACCCATGACGGCCTGGCGGCGCAGCCCCGCCCAGGAGAAGAAGCTCAAGCAGGCCACCGTCTACCTTCCCCGGGACCACGATCCCTCCCGGGCGGCCTGGCGCGGCCTGGGTGCACTGGTCACCGGGGAGGTCCGCGGCGCCGAACAACGCCATGAGGCCGCGGCCATCGTCCGACCCCGCATCCTGGACTGGTTCCACCGGCTCGCGGTGCACGGGCCCTTCGAACCGTCGACCCTCATCAGGGTCCGCCTGGCCGGGGCCGTCTACGGCACCCAGCAGTCCGTCATCGACGAGATCGTCGACGACGCGGTTGCTCTGCCGATCGTCCTGCTGGGCGAACGCAACGCGGACCTCGGGCGGATGGCCGTCGACGCGGTCGCGGACGCCGAGAACGCCGTCACCGTTCTGGGCGACCTGGCCACCGACCTCGCCCGAGCCGAGGGCAGGGAGCCCGACCCGCCCCGGAGCACAGCCCGCGACCAGGGGTTCGCCGCGCTCGACGACCGCTTCCGGGCGTGGCTCCGCGCACTGAGGTCATCGGACGACCCGGGCTACCCGGCCGAACAACGCCGACGGTGGCAGGCCGAGGTCCACCGGATCGTCTCCGACCTGGGCGGCGACCTGGTCCGGGCCTCGGGAGAGGCCGCCTGGCAGGGTCGGGTCGTCCACACCGCGAAGGGGGACCTGTGGCTCAACGCCTCCCGGGCCGACCTGCGCTTCCGCTCCGGCCTGCGCAAGGCCCTGACCATGGCCGCCCCCGAGGACGCGGCCGCCTCGAAAACGCCGGACGGTACCGGCGACGACGACTGAACCGGACAACGGAGACACAGCGGTGACCACCACGACCCCCACCGAGTACATGCCGGCGCTCCACGACCTGGGGACCTTCGTCGACGAGCGCATCCGCCCCATCCAGGGCGGCTACATGAAGGACCGACCCGAAGCGGTGGCGCTCCTGGCCAAACTGCGCCGGGGCGCGGGCAAACCCCTAGCGGACGTCCCGGAACTGATCGGGCTCACCCTCGACCACGACTTCTACGAGAAGTTCCCGGTCGACCACTCGCATGTTGAGCACGCCGAGGCCGCCGCCCACGAGGCCCTGACCCTGTACGCCCTGCACCAGCAGTCCAAACGGGACCAGGGCATGCACCGGCGGGGTCGCGACCTGGGCGGTGCGGTGCGGCGCCTCATGCCGGCCGGAACCATCGACGAACCCCTGCGCAGGCGCTTCGTCCAGGCCGGAAGCGCGGTGGACCACGGCGTCCGCCTGGACCGCCTCCGGGGCATCGTCAAGCTGCTGCGAGCCGCCGACGTCCCCCTCGACTACGGCCTGCTGGCCGACCAGCTCTACACGATCCGGGCCGTCAGGGGCGGCCCCGCCCGCGTCCGCACCGCCTGGGGTCGCGGGTTCCAGTCCTACCGCCCCGCGACCGCGGGGGAGGGCGGTACCGGAACGACGACGTCCCCGACGGACGGCTGACAGGCCGGGCCTGGCCCACACGCCCTCCGGCCGATCCCGGGACCCTCCTCCTGTCGCGCGCACATCCACCGGATTCCGCCCCCGCTGCGACAGTGCGGACACACAGCACCACACCGACGAGACCACGAGGAACCGACGACCATGAGCCGCACCATTCTCGACGTGCACGTGTTGCAGACCGTGCCGCCCAGCAATCTCAACCGCGACGACACCGGCACCCCCAAGACCGCCGTCTACGGCGGCGTCCGCCGGGCCCGGGTCTCCAGCCAGGCCTGGAAGCGCGCCACCCGCCAGGCGTTCGGTGCCCTCCTCGACCCCCAGGACCTGGGCACCCGCACCAAGCGGGTCGCCGAACTGGTCGCCGACCGCATCACCGAACTCGCACCGGACCTTTCCCGGGACGAGGCCGTCGCCCTCGCCGCCGAGACCGTTCAGGTCGCCACCGGTTCCAAGATCGAGGTGCCCAAGCGCAAGGCCGACGCCGCCAAGAAGAAGGGCGAGAAGGAGCCCGCTCCCGAGTCCTCCTACCTCATGTTCCTCAGCGCCCGCCAGCGCGACGGCCTGGCCGCCCTCGCCGTCGAGGGCCGCGAGGACATCAAGGGGTTCCTCAAGGACAAGGACGCCAAGGCGCGTGCCAAGGCCATCGCCGACACCCACCACTCCGTCGACATCGCCCTGTTCGGCCGCATGGTCGCCGACGGTGCCGACATCAACGTGGACGCCGCCGCCCAGGTCGCCCACGCCATCAGCGTGCACGCGGTCGAGAACGAGTCCGACTACTACACCGCCGTCGACGACCGCAATGAGGACTCCGAGCCGGGCGCGGGCATGATCGGCACCGTCGAGTTCAACTCCGCGACCCTCTACCGCTACGCCGCCGTCGACGTCGACCAGCTGCGCAGGAACCTGGGGGAGGGGCTGCGCGAGGACGAGCCCGCCACCGAGCCGCTGCGCCGAGCGGTGCAGGCGTTCGTGCGCGGGTTCGTGGAGTCGCTGCCCACCGGCAAGATCAACACCTTCGGCAACCACACCCTGCCGGACGCGGTGATCGTCAAACTGCGCAGCGCGCGGCCGATCAGCTTCGTCGGGGCCTTTGAAGAGCCCGTCGAGGCGGGCAGGGGGCACCTCGCCGAGGCCTGCGCGCGGCTCGCCGACTACATCGTCGGGGTCGAGCGCGCCTACAACGCGACCGACGACGTGGACACCTGGGTGGTCCGGGTGGGGGAGCGCACGGCCAAGCTGTCCGGCGTCGGCGCCTCCGTCTCCCTGGCCGAACTGGTCGATCAGGTCGGCGAGGCGGTGGCCCGGCGGCAGGTGTCCGGCGCATGAGCGTCCTGCCCCTCGTCCTGGCCGGACCGCTCCAGTCCTGGGGGTCGGCGTCCAGGTTCGCCCGGCGCACCACGGAGAACGCCCCGACCAAGAGCGGGGTGGTCGGGCTGCTCGCCTCCGCCCTGGGCCGGGAGCGCACCGAGGACCTGTCCGACCTGGCGGCGCTGCGCTTCGGGGTCCGCATCGACCAGCCCGGGGTCCGGGTGCGCGACTACCAGACCGCCCGGCACCTGGTCACCGACGTGTCCATGCCGGTGTCGGAACGCTTCTACCTGGCGGACGCGGTGTTCGTCGCGGCGGTCGAGGGCGACGACGAACTCGTCGGGACGCTGTACGACGCCGTGCGGGCCCCGGTCTTCCTTCCCTATCTCGGGCGGCGCTCCTGCCCGCCGGCCCGGCCCCTCGACCTGGGAGAGCCGGTCCCCGGCCGTGTGGAGGACGTGCTGGAGGGCCAGTCCTGGCAGGCCGCCCCGTGGTACCGGCGCAGCAGGAGCCGGGAGGCCGTGGTGGACCTCACCACCATCATCGACGCCGGACGCGGGACCGCTGGAGACCTGTTCCGCGACCTTC
Source organism: Nocardiopsis sp. NPDC006139 (assembly GCF_040614155.1). NCBI lineage: Bacteria > Bacillati > Actinomycetota > Actinomycetes > Streptosporangiales > Nocardiopsidaceae > Nocardiopsis > Nocardiopsis sp. NPDC006139. The sequence continues at coordinate 351,887 of NZ_JBEXTT010000001.1, read as the reverse complement.
CGCTCAGCTTCGACCCCCTGCACCGGCGTTACGCCATGCGTGCGGTCACCACCGACTCGGTACGGGTGCGCAACCCGGACGCGCGCCGCGAGCGGATACCCGACCACGACCCCCTGCTCGCGCTGGGAGGAGACTGATGTACCTCACCCGCTTCCGCTTCAACACCAACAAGACGGGAAGCCGTCGGCTGCTGTCGTCCCCGCAGGTGCTGCACGCCGCCGTGATGGGCTGCTTCCCCGAGATACTGCCCTCCGAGCCGGGCGGGCCGCGCGTGTTGTGGCGCCTGGACCGCAACTCGCGGGCGGAGGTGCTGCTGTACGTGGTGAGTCCGAGCCGGCCGTTGATGGACGACCTCATGGACCAGGCCGGGTGGCGGGGCGTCGACGACCCGGAACGGGTGTGGAAGAGCCACGACTACACGGGGTTCCTCGACCGGCTGTCCAAGGGGCAGACGTGGGCGTTCCGGCTCACCGCCAACCCGGTGCACAGCATCCGGCGCAAGGACGGGGAGCCCACCAAGGTCACCGCGCACGTCACCCCGCGCCACCAGGCGGGGTGGCTGATCCAGCGGCAGGACGCCTCCGGGTTCGTGATCGTGCGCAAGCCCTCCGACCAGCAGTTGCTGCCGGGGGAGGACGAGTACGAACTGACCGTGCACGACCGGAACGCGGCAGGGTTCGACAAACCTGACCCGAGGCCCGATCGCAGGGGGAAGCGGATGAGGGTGCCGATCGTCACGGCGACCTTCGACGGACGGCTCACCGTCACCGACCCGGAGGCGCTGCGCCGGGTGCTGTGCGCGGGGCTCGGCAGGGCCAAGGCGTACGGCTGCGGGCTGATGACGCTGGCGCCGGTGGGGGCGGGGCGGTGACCGCCACGGCGGGGAGCCGCGGGGCGTCGACACCGTGGGAGCTGACCAGGGTCGGTGAGCGGATCTCGTTCGTGTACCTGGAGAAGTGCATCGTGCACCGGGAGGACAACGCGATCACCGCGGCGGACGGCGAGGGGGTCCGGCACCTGCCGTCGGCGACCATCGGGGCGTTGCTGCTGGGGCCGGGGACCAGTGTGACCGACGGTGCGATGAAGCTGCTGGGGGAGTGCGGCGCGACCGTGGTGTGGGTCGGCGAGTACGGGGTGCGGTTCTACGCGGCGGGGAGGGCGCTGACGCGGTCGTCCAAGCTGGTGGAGGTGCAGGCGACGGCGTGGGCGAACCCGCAGAAGCGGTTGAGCGTTGCGCGGGGGATGTACCGGATGCGGTTCCCGGACCTGGATGTCGAGGGGCGGACGCGTCAGCAGCTTCTCGGGTACGAGGGCAAGCGCGTCCAGGCCGCCTATCGGAAGGAGGCCGAGCGGACGGGGGTGACCTGGCGCGGGCGGCGTTACGTGCCGGGGGACCACGACCGGTCGGACACGCCGAACAAGGCGATCACCTCGGCGGCACAGTGCTTCTACGGGATGGCGCACTCGGTGACGGCGGCGCTGGGATGCAGTCCGGGGCTGGGGTTCGTGCACTCGGGGCACGAGCGCGGGTTCGTCATGGACATCGCCGACCTGTACAAGGTGGAGATCGGGATCCCGGTGGCCTTCGACGCGGCTGCGCAGGGCGACGAGGACGTCGACGGGGTGACCCGGCGGTTGCTGCGGGACCGGATCAACCGCGAGGGGCTGCTGGAGCGCTGCGTGGACGACGTGAAGCGTCTGCTCCTGGGGGACGCGGCGGACGAGGCGGCCGATGAACGGGACGAGGTGGCCCTCGTGGGCGACCGCGGGCGGTTGTTGGAGGCGGGGCGCAACTACGAGTTCGAGGTCGTGTGGTGACGGTCCTGGTGCTGACCAACTGTCCGAAGGGGTTGCGGGGACTGCTGACCCGGTGGCTGATGGAGATCTCGTCAGGGGTGTTCGTGGGCAGGCCCTCGCGGAGGATCCGTGATCTGCTGTGGGAGGAGGTGCAGCAGTACGCGGGGCAGGGGAGGGCGTTGCTCGTGTACACGAACGACTCGGAGCAGGGGTTCGGCTTCAAGACCTTCGAGCACCACTGGCAGCCGGTCGACCATGAGGGCTTGATCCTCATGAACCGCCCGAAGGAGTCTTCGCCGTCCACTTCCACCAACCCGCCGAAGAAGGGCTGGAGCAAGGCCTCCAAGCGGCGTCGTTTCGGCCGCTGAGCGATATTCGACTTTTGTGTTCTTTTGGGTCGAGTGTCCGAAATTCAAGAAGTTTGAAAATCGCCTGGTTCCCAGTGGGATCTTCGCAGGTCATTTACGTGCTCCCCGCGCACGCGGGGATGGTCCCTACCTCGTCCTGCACCGCGTCAAGCTGGAGCAGTGCTCCCCGCGCACGCGGGGATGGTCCCCGGGTCGACATGGACACGAAGTCCACGGTCTGGTGCTCCCCGCGCACGCGGGGATGGTCCCAGTCGAAGGCGTTCGGCCCCCACGCCCCCCACGTGCTCCCCGCGCACGCGGGGATGGTCCCCACCGCCGCCGTGGCCACGTGGACCCCGGCCCGTGCTCCCCGCGCACGCGGGGATGGTCCCCAGCCCGGCAAGTGGGACCCGGCCAAGATCAAGTGCTCCCCGCGCACGCGGGGATGGTCCTCTGGCCGCACGCGCCGGGGTGTCGGGGCCGTAGTGCTCCCCGCGCACGCGGGGATGGTCCCGAGACCCAGCACTGGTTGGCGAACAACTCCGGGTGCTCCCCGCGCACGCGGGGATGGTCCCCAGGCCAGCATCTGGGCGACGGTGGCCTGGGTGTGCTCCCCGCGCATGCGGGGATGGTCCCAGCACGTACTACAGCGTGACGCTGATGACGGGGTGCTCCCCGCGCACGCGGGGATGGTCCCGCTGCCCGCCACATCGCCCGGCGCACGCTGATGTGCTCCCCGCGCACGCGGGGATGGTCCCGGGTCCAGGCCGGTCGGCAGGGCGCTACCCATGTGCTCCCCGCGCACGCGGGGATGGTCCCCCGGGAGTCCGGGACGCTGAGCGCCGCGGCATGTGCTCCCCGCGCACGCGGGGATGCTCCCACCGACCACTGTCCGACCGGGGGACGCCGCCGTGCTCCCCGCACCTGCGGGGATGGTTCCTCGACCGCATATCACTACACATGACCGCACGTGTACTCCCCACGCGCGGGATGGGGGCTAGGAGGGGCGGGGAGCGGGCGGCGGGGGACTAAGTGCGCAGGGTAGGGGAAGCGGCGGGATGGGAGCGCTAACAAAGGGGAACTGGAAGCGTTTACCTTGGGTGGGAGGCTGTTGCCGTGTGGGGGAGATGAGATATGTTAGCGCCCACCGTCCGGCTCGTGCCCGGCGGGCGTTCACCGAGCACGCGACCGCATCGGCTGTGAAGGAGCTGCGGGTGGCCCAGACCCCATCGACCCCCGGCGCGGCGCGGGAGCCCGCGATGACCGACGTCGCGCGCCTGGCCGGGGTGTCGCACCAGACGGTCTCCCGCGTGCTCAACGGCCACCCCAACGTCCGCGAGCAGACCCGGCTGCGGGTGCGCGCGGCCATCGAGCAGCTCGGCTACCGGCCCAACCGGGCCGCCCGGGCGCTGGCGACCGGGCGGTCGCAGCTCATCGGCGTCGTCGCCCAGAACTCGACCCTGTTCGGCCCCTCCTCGCTGCTGGCCGCCTTCGAGCTCGCCGCCGCGGCCCGGGGCTTCGTCGTCAGCGTCCGCCGGGTCCGGGTGCTGGACCGGGGCTCCATCGCGGAGGCCGTCGACCACCACCTGGAGCAGCGCGCCGCCGGGATCGTGGTGATAGCGCCCACCGCCGCCGCCGACGAGGCCCTGGCCGCGGTGCCGCCGGACATCCCGCTGGTCGCGGTGGACGGCGACCCCGCGCGCGGCGACACCCTGGTGACCGTGGACCAGCAGGCCGGCGCGCGGCTGGCCACCCGCCACCTGCTGGACGCCGGGCACCGGACCGTCTGGCACGTGGCCGGCCCCTCGGAGTGGTTCGACGCCGCCGACCGGGAGCGGGGCTGGCGGCGGACCCTGGAGGAGGCGGGAGCCGAGGTCCCGCCGGTGAGCCCCGCGGACTGGAGCGCCGCCTCGGGCTACCGGGCCGGGCTGATCCTCGCCCGCATGCCCGAGGTCACCGCGGTCTTCGCCGCCAACGACCACCTGGCGCTGGGCATCCTGCGGGCGATGTCGGAGCGCGGCCGCGCCGTCCCCGGCGAGGTGAGCGTCGTCGGGTTCGACGACGTTCCCGAGGCCGCCTACTTCATCCCGCCCCTGACGACCGTGCGCCCCGACTTCGCCACGGTGGCCACCGAGACGCTGGACGTGCTCCTGTCGTGCATGTCCGGGGAGCCCGCCGCCTCCACCCGCCGGACGATCACGCCGACCCTGGTGGAACGCGCCAGCGTGGCCGCCCCGCCCCGGTAGGCGGGGCGGCCGCGCCGGGTCAGGCCGAGGCCGGCTCCCGGGCGCCCGGGGCGGGTGCGGCGCCGCCCTCCCCGGGCCCGTCCCGGCGGACGCGCAGCCCGAACACCGCCCCTCCCGCGCCGATCCGACGCTTGTTGTAGATGTCGAAGGCCACCGCCAGCAGCAGCACCAGCCCCTTGATGAGCTGCTGCCAGTCCACGCCGAGCCCGATCAGGGACATCCCGTTGTTGAGGACACCCATGACCAGGGCGCCGATGACGGCCCCCACCACGGTGCCCACCCCGCCGGACGCCGACGCGCCCCCGATGAACGCCGCCGCGATGGCGTCCAGCTCGAACATGGTGCCCGCGCCCGGGGTGGCCGCGTTGAGCCGCGCGGTGAACACCAGCCCGGCCAGCGCGGACAACGCCCCCATGTTGACGAACACCCAGAAGGTGGTCCGCTGCGTGCGGATGCCCGACAGGGCCGCCGCCCGCTCGTTGCCGCCCACCGCGTAGATCCGCCGGCCCGGCGTCGTGGAGCGCGTCACGAACGAGTACCCCGCGATCAGCGCCACGAGCAGCAGCCCCACCAGGGGCAGGCCGTTGTGGGCCGCCAGCGCCCAGGTGAACGCCAGGATCGCCGCGACGAGCACCGCCGAGCCCGCCGCGGTCACCGCCGCGGGCTGCACCGGCAGCCCGTGCGCCCGGGTCCGCGCCCGGGCCCGCCACTGGATCCACACCACGACCGCCGCGCCCGCCGCGCCCAGCAGCAGGGTCGGCAGGTGCGGGCCGTCGGTCTGGCCGGGGAGGAACCCGCCCGCGATCCGCCGCAGGGAGGAGGGCAGGTGCGCGATGGACTCGCCGCCCAGGACGGCCAGCGTGGCGCCGCGGAACACGAGCATCCCGGCGAGGGTGACGATGAACGCGGGGACGCGCACGTACGCGATCCAGAAGCCCTGCCAGGCGCCGATGGCCGCGCCGAGCAGCAGCGCCAGGGGCACCACCGCGAAGGTCGGGAGCCCCCAGGAGGTGAGCATGATCGCCGACACTGCGCCGGTGAACGCCACCACCGACCCGACCGACAGGTCGATGTGCCCGGTGACGATCACCAACATCATGCCGATGGCCAGGATCAGGATGTAGGAGTTCTGGAGGATCAGGTTGGTGATGTTGAGCGGGGTCAGCAGCAGCCCGCCCGTCAGGATCTGGAACAGGACGACGATGGCGACCAGCGCCACCGCCATCCCGTAGCGGCGGGTGTCGCCGCGCAGCAGGGCGCCGAGCCCGGCCCGCCCGGAGCCGGTCCGTCCCGCGGTCTTCTGTTTCATGGCCGGTCCCCGGTTCTCGTCATCAGTCTCATGAGGGTCTCCTGGTCTGCCTCGGCCGCGGGCACCTCGCCGGTGATGCGGCCCTCGCACATGGTGTGGACGCGGTCGCACATGCCCAGGACCTCGGGCAGCTCCGAGGAGATGAGCAGGACGGCGGCGCCCTCCGCCGCCAGCCTGCGGATGATCAGGTGGATCTCGTACTTGGCGCCGACGTCGATGCCGCGCGTGGGCTCGTCCAGGATCAGCAGCTCCGGCCGGGTGAACATCCACTTGGCCAGGACGACCTTCTGCTGGTTGCCGCCGCTGAGCGTGCGCACCGTCCCGGCGGCGACGTTCCCGCGCACGCGCAGCTCCTCGCCCATCCGCCGGGCCTCGACGGTCTCCCGCGCCTGGTCGACGACCCCGTGGCGCGAGACGCGGTGCAGCGCGGCCAGGGTGGTGTTGCGCCGGATGTCCTCGTCGAGCAGCAGCCCGAGCGTCTTGCGATCCTCGGGCACGTAGGCCAGGCCGCCGCGGACGGCCGCGGCGACGTCGTGCACCGGCAGGACCTCGCCGTCCTTGGACAGCGTGCCCCGCACGAACCTGCCGTAGGAGCGGCCGAACAGGCTCATCGCGAACTCGGTGCGCCCGGCCCCCATGAGCCCGGCCAGCCCGACGATCTCGCCCGCGCGCAGGTCCATGTCGACGCCGTCGACCACGCGCCGCCCCGGCCGGGTCGGGTGGTCGACCGTCCAGTCGCGCACCCGGAACCGCACCGGGCCGGCCTCCCCGAGCGGTTCGGGGTAGCGGCGGTCCAGGGAGCGCCCGACCATGCCGCGGATGATCCGGTCCTCGTCCACCGACGGCGTCCCGGCGGCGTCGCGCTCCACGGCGAGCGTCTCGATGGTGCGCCCGTCCCGCAGGATCGTGATCTCGTCGCTCACGTCCACCACCTCGCCGAGCTTGTGCGAGATGAGGATGCAGGTGACGCCCTGGGCGCGCAGTTCGAGGAGCAGGTCCAGGAGCCGCCGGCTCTCGGTCTCGTTCAGCGCCGAGGTGGGCTCGTCCAGGATGAGCAGCCGCACCCGCTTGGCCAGCGCCTTGGCGATCTCGACGAGCTGCTGGGCGCCGATGCCGAGCGCCGACACCGGGACGTCCGGGTTCTCGTCCAGACCCACCCGGAGCAGGAGCTCGCGGGCGCGGGCGTGGGTGGCGTCCCGGTCCAGGACGCCGAACCGGGTGATCTCGTGCCCGAGCAGCACGTTCTCGGCGATGGACAGCTGCGGGACCAGTGCCAGCTCCTGGTGGATGATGGCGATGCCCGACCGCTCGCTGTCGGCCACCCCGGTGAACGCGCAGGGCCTCCCGTCCAGGAGGACCTCCCCGGTGTAGGTCCCGGCGGGGTGGACCCCGCTGAGCACCTTCACCAGGGTGGACTTGCCCGCCCCGTTCTCGCCCATGAGGGCGTGGACGCGGCCCGCGCGCACCTCCAGGGAGACCCCGTCCAGGGCCACCATCCCGGGGAACTCCTTGCGGATGCCCCGCATGCTCAGCAGCGGGCCCGGCGGGGCGCCCGCGGCGGGGGCGCCGGTCACAGGTCCGACTCCTCGTAGTAGCCGCTCTCGACGAGCACCTCCCGGTAGTTGTCGATGTCGACCGACACGGGCTCCAGGAGGAAGGCCGGGACCGTCTTGACGCCGTTGTCGTAGGTCTCGGTGTCGTTGACCGGCACCTCCTCCTCCGCGAGCAGCGCCTCCACCATGTCGACGGTCTGGGCCGCCAGGGCCCGGGTGTCCTTGAACACCGTCTGGGTCTGCTCGCCGGCGATGATGGACCGCACCGACGACAGCTCGGCGTCCTGGCCGGTGACGACGGGCAGGGGGAGGTCGCCGCTGCCGTAGCCGACGGCGCGCAGGGACTCGATCACGCCCAGGCTGATGCCGTCGAACGGGGAGAGCACGGCGTGCAGCTCCTCGTCGGAGTAGTGGGCGCTGAGGAGGTTGTCCATCCGGGCCTGGGCGATGGCGCCGTCCCAGCGCTGGGTGGCGATCTGCTCCATCTCCGTCTGCCCGCTGGGGATCTCCAGCGTCCCGTCGTCCAGGTAGGGCCGCAGCACCGACATGGACCCGTCGTTGAAGAAGTAGGCGTTGTTGTCGTCGGGGGACCCGCCGAACACCTCCAGGTTGAACGGCCCCTCCTCGCCCTCCTCCAGTCCGAGGGCGTCCACGATGTACTGCGCCTGGAGCACGCCGACCTCGAAGTTGTCGAAGGTGGCGTAGTAGTCGACGTTCTCGCTGCCCATGATGAGCCGGTCGTAGGCGATCACGGGGATGCCGCTGTCGGCGGCGGTGTCGAGCACGTCGCCCAGGGCCTCGCCGTCGATCGCGGCGATGACGAGGACGTCGGCGCCGCGGGTGATCATGTTCTCGATCTGGGAGATCTGGTCGGGGACGACGTCCTCGGCGTACTGGAGGTCGGTGCCGAAACCGCGGGCCTCGAACTCGGCGACCATGTTCCGCCCGTCGTTGACCCACCGTTCGGAGGACTGGGTGGGCATGGAGATGCCGATGAGGCCGTTCTCGCCCTCGGGCCGGGCGGCGTCGCCGACGCCGTTGCAGGCGGTGAGCAGGAGGGCGGACGCTGCGAGCAGCGCGGTGCCCGCCGTACGTGGGCTGTGCGACATGGGGGGTCCGCTTTCGTGTCGGTGTGCGTGGAGGTCCGGGCCGGGAGGGGACCGGACGCGGGTCGGAGGGACGGGGGAGGGGCCGGGGGCCGGGGCCGTGCCGGGTGCGCACCGGGTCAGACCGGCACGTACTCGATGCCGGCCAGCGCGCACAGGACGCGCCAGTCCTCGGCCCGGCGGCCGGTGTTCATGGCCATGTGGTGGGTGCCGCCCGCCCGGAGCCAGGCGTCCATGCACCCGCCCACCCCGCTGTCGGGCCGGAACCGCCCGTAGGGCATCTCCAGGGAGGGGAGCGCGGGGGAGTCGAGGACCTCGCCCTCGGCCACGACCAGCCGGAAGCGGTCGCCGCCCAGGGCGACCAGGGAGGCCAGCGTGGCCGGGCCGGGCCGGTACCGGAACAGCAGGGTCGGCGGGTCGGCCAGCCCGCCGATGCCCAGGGGCCGCTTGATCAGGCGTACGGGCTCGTCCTCCCGGGCCAGCCGCCAGTTGCCCTCGCCCATGTGGCTCATGAGGATGGAGTCACTAGGGAAGTCCATCGCGTACATCTCGGTGAAGTGGCCGTCCCCCGCCAGGCGGTGGCCCGCGTAGACCACCGAGGCGGCGAGCACGTCGCCCTCGCCCGCGAAGCCGTACCCCTTGGCCATCAGGGTGGAGGCGGCGGCCATGGGCAGCCGGGCGAAGCGGCCGTCCTCGCCGATCGCGTCGAAGTGGGTGGAGTAGGCCCCGCAGCCAGCCTCCTCCAGCAGCCGTTCGATGCCCAGCTGCATGCGGGCGTGGTCCTCCCGCTCCTCCTTGGACAGGCGCGGGTCCACGTCGAAGACCGAGTCCTCCCAGGACATCAGCTCGCGGACGGGCTCCTCGGGCAGGCCGGCCATGGTCCGGTGCAGGGCGCCCGGGGCGATGACGTGGACCTCGGGGCCGATCACCCGCAGCAGCGAGGTCTCGTCGACCCGCGCGTCCCCCATGCCGTTCATGGGGTAGCCGAACACGCCGACCCGCAGGTCCCGCAGCGCGCGCACGGCCCGGGCCGCCCGGGCCCAGCGGCCCACCCGTTCGGCGAACTCCGGGCGCTCCCAGTCCCCGGTGACGACCTCGAACGGCACCCGTGCGCGGACCAGCGCGTTGGCGGTGTCCTGGGCGCCGTGGATCCCCTGGTTGTAGGTCATGTCGTCCATGTCCCACGAGGCGCTCACGGCGGGTTCGGGCTGGATGTTCGCCAGGGCCAGCGGCAGCCGCGCGCCGGTCAGCGCCCGGGTGATCCGCAGGGACGGCCCGTAGGTCAGCATGACCACCAGGACCCCGTCCAGGCCGGCCTCCTCGAACGCCCGCACCGCCCGCTCGGCCTCCTCGCGCCCGCGCACCGGCGGGGCGACGGTCCACTCGGCCACGCCGGATAGCCGGTCGGCGACCCGGGCGGCGTACCGCGCCTGGTGCTCGGTGATGCCCGGGATCATGTCGTCGTAGAGCGGCTGCATGATGCCGAGCAGCCCGATGCGCGGCGCGCGTCCGCGCACGGCCGGGTTCGGGGAGGGCGGAGCGGTGGGGACGGTCACGGGGGTCTCCTCGCTTTCGGTGGGGGTCACTGGCCGTAGGCGTTGCGGTAGCGCTCGTGGAGCGCGTCGATGTGCTCCTGGGGCAGGCGCTCGACGGGCCCGGCCTGCCGGGCGATGTGCACGGTGCGGGCCGCGTCCTCGCACATCACCGCGGCCTTGACCGCGGCCGCGGCGGTGGGTCCGACGGTGAACACGCCGTGGCCGCGCATGAGGACGGCCGGGGAGCGGTGGCCCGCCAGGGTGTCGAGCACGCCGCGGCCGATGGCGTCGTCCCCGATGAGCGCGAAGGGCCCCACCGGGATGTCGCCGCCGAACTCGTCGGCCATCGCGGTGATCACGCAGGGGACGGCCTCGCCGCGGGCGGCCCACGCGGTGGCGTAGGGGCTGTGGGTGTGCGCCACCCCGCCGATGTCGGGGCGCTCCCGGTAGATGTGGGCGTGGGCGAAGGTGTCGCTGGAGGGCCGGTGCCGCCCCTCGACCGTGTTCCCGTGGAGGTCGCAGACGACGATGTCCCCGGGGGCCAGGTCGTCGTAGGACACCCCGCTGGGCTTGATGACCATGAGGTCGGCGCCGGGCACCCGGGCGGAGACGTTCCCGCTCGTCCAGGTGACCAGGTTCCAGCGGGGCAGCTCCGCGTGCAGGGCGCAGACCTGCGCGCGCAGGCGCTCCACCTCGTCGCGGTGGGCGGCCAGCGCGGCCGCGGCCGCGGGCGCGGGCGTCCGGGGGGCCGTCACCGCCGCCTCCCCTCGTCGGAGGCCGCCGTGCCGGAGGGGCCGGCGGCGCGGGTGCCGTTGCGCAGGGCGCGGAGCCGGTGCAGGGCGTCGCTGCCGCCCCGGCCGAAGTGGTCGTGGAGTTCGGTGTAGACGGCGAACAGCTCCTTGTAGGCGGCCGCCGCGGCGGGGTCGGGCTCGACGGAGTCGGCGCGGACCCGGCCCATGGCGGCGGAGGCGGTGTGCAGGTCGGGGTACAGCCCGGCGGCGACGGCCCCGTGGACGGCCGCCCCGACGGCGCTGCCGTGCCCGGTGGCCGCGACCCGCAGCGGCCGGTCCAGGACGTCGGCGTAGACCTGGAGGACGAAGGGGTTGCGCACCATGCCCCCGGCGACGGTGAGGTCGCGGACCGGGACCCCGGCGCCGGTGAAGGCATCGACGATGGTGCGGGCGCCGAACGCGGTCGCCTCCACCAGGGCCCGGTAGACCTCCTCCGGCCGGGTGGCCAGCGTCATCCCGGCGAGCAGGCCGGAGAGCGAGTGGTCCACCAGGACCGAGCGGTTGCCGCTGTGCCAGTCCAGGGCGACCAGGCCGTGGGACCCGGCCGGGGCGTCGGCCGCCTTGTACGAGAGCAGCTCGTGCACGGACACCCCGCGGGCGCGGGCCTCGTCGTGGTAGGCCGGGGGGACGTGGGTGTCGGCGAACCAGCCGAAGATGTCGCCGACCCCGCTCTGCCCGGCCTCGTACCCCCAGGCGCCGGGCGTGATGCCGTCCCTGACCAGGCCGCACATGCCCGGGACCTCGGCCCTGACGTCGGAGTTCATCACCAGGCAGGTGCTCGTGCCCATGATGGCGAGCATCCGGCCCGGGCCGGTGGTCCCCACGGCGGCGGCGGTCACGTGGGCGTCGATGGCGCCCACCGCGACCGGGGTGCCCTCGGGCAGGCCGGTCCACTCCGCGGCCTGCGCGGTGAGGCCGCCCGCGCGCGTCCCCGGCGGGGAGAGCGGGTGGTCGAGCCGGGTCGCGGCGAAGTCCGCCAGGCGCGGGTCGAGGGCGGCCTGGTACTCCCGGGAGGGCCAGCGCCCGTCCTGGTACAGGCCCTTGTAGCCGGCGCTGGAGGTGTTGCGGGTCTCGCGGCCGCACAGCCGCCAGACGATCCAGTCGGCTGCCTCGATCCAGCGGTCGGCGCGCTCGTACACCCCGGGGTCGTCGCGCAGGACCTGGAGGGCCTTGGCGAACTGCCACTCCGAGGAGATCCGGCCGCCGTAGCGCGGCAGCCAGGGCTCGCCGCGCTCGGCGGCCAGGGCGGTGATCTCGTCGGCCTCGGGCTGGGCGGCGTGGTGGCGCCAGAGTTTGGGCCAGGCGTGCGGGCGGTCCGCGAGTCCGGGCAGCAGGCACAGGGGGGTGCCGTCGGCGGTGACGGGCAGGAAGGTGCAGGAGGTGAAGTCCGTGCCGATCCCGGCGACCCGCCCGGGGTGGACCCCGGCCAGCTCCAGCGCTTCGGGGACGGCGGTGCGCAGCACCTCCTCGTAGTCGCCGGGGTGCTGGAGCGCGGTCTCCGGCTCCAGCTCCCCCTTGCCGCCGGGGAGGCGGTCGGTGATGACGCCGTGGGGGTAAGCGTGCTCGGCGGTGCCCAGTTCGGCGCCGTCGGAGACCCGGACCACGACGGCGCGGCCCGAGAGGGTGCCGAAGTCGATGCCGACGACCACGGGATCGTCCGGCGGGATTTTGTGGGCGCTAACATTCCGCGACAAGGGCGCTTCCTTCCGAGATGGGGAGATTGAGGGGTATCGGGTGGATGGTGCCCTGAAATGGGGGAGTGTCGGTTTTCTTGGAGGGGGAGGGGCGGGAGCGGGGGCGTGAATGTGATCCAGGCAATATTGTTCGCGCTAACATTTTGGAATGTCAACCCCCGCAGGCCACACGGACCGGCCCCGCTGTTCTGACGCGGGACACCTGGCGGAACCCGAGGCGGCCGGTGGAGAGATCCCGCCGAGCCGGCGGCCGCTCACCACACCCGGCGAGACCGCCGGACGCGGTGGCACCCGCCGTGACGAACCGGCACGTGCCCGCCTCTGTGGCCGCCAGGGACGATGTGCCCGGACGGTGCCGTCCCCGTCCGGGGCGCGGCACCGTCCGGCGGTCCGCCGTGGGCGGGCCGGTCAGGCGTCGCGGCGGGGCGCGGGGGGATCCCCCTCGTCGGGGGGCATGCGCATCTCACCGGTACTGCGGTTCCAGCCCGTCGGATAGCGCCGCCGCTCGCGGGCGGGCTTGTCGGGGAGTCTGCGGTCGTCGGCGGTGTTGCGCCGCAGCACGAACACCGCCGCCACGACGATCGCGACGATCATGACCACGGCCACGACCCACGCCCATTCCATGTCCTTCACCTCTCCGATTCGGGGTCCGTTCGGTCCACCGCGCCGTTCACGCCGTCCCCGCCAGGGAGAAGCGCAGGGCGGTGTGGTCCAGTGACGCCGGCAGGTCCGCGGCCGACAGCGGGGCGGCGTCGGTGCGCGCCGGCGGGTCCCCGCCCGTGACCGCCGCCAGGAACCGCGAGGCGCTCGACAGCACCACGTCCCGGCCCGGGCACCCGGCGGGCCCGTGGCTGAACGGCACCAGCCCCGGCTCCGCCCGGGCGCGCCCGTCCAGCCAGATCCCGGGGGTGAACGCGTCGGCGTACGGCAGCCGCGGATCGCGGTGGAAGTAGGAGCTCACCATCACGAACACCGTGCCTTGGGCGAACTCCCGGTCCCGCCAGACCGTCTCCCGCACCGCCTCCCGCAGGATCACGAGCGTCGTCGGCCACAGCCGCACCGACTCCTGGACCGTCGCCTCCCACCGGGCCGCGTCGCCGGCCGCCGCTTCGGGGTCGGCCCCCTCCGCGGACAGCAGGGCCAGGGACCGGAAGGCGGCGATGGCCGCCGCGTCGAAGGCGAAGAGCCAGTGCGCCACCTGGTCCTCGGGCCGCACGCGGCCGTCCCGGGGCAGCCGCGCGGCCAGGCTCCCCGGCTCGGCGCCCTCGACGCCCGTCCGCACCCGGTCCAGGAACTCCTCCCTGGTCCGCCGGTCCACCGGCAGCGCGTAGGACCAGTCGGCGCGCGAGCGCAGGTGCCGGAGCAGCTCGGTGGTGAGGTGGTCTTCGGCGGCGTGCGCCCCGAAGACCAGCCTGCGGGCCAGCGCGTCGAACGACGCGGAGAACCGCGGCCAGTCCAGCCCGCCCCCGGCCTCGCCCAGGGCGCGGCGCAGCACCGCCGCCTCCTCGTCGGCGTGGGCGTCCAGCACCCCGCCGTCGGGGTGGGGCCGCCCGGTGGCCAGCGCCTCCTCGTTGGCCTCCCGCCGGGGCACGCGGTCGTCGGCGTCGGATACGAGCACCCCGTGCGGCTGGAAGTGCGCCAGAGCGCCCCGCTTCTCCCGGCCGCCCGGCGAGAACGGGTCCGGGGTGCGCTCCAGGAGGCCGCGCACGTCCGCAGGGTCCAGGACGAGGGCGACGGGCCGGCCCGCCACCGTCAGCGGCAGGGGCCGGTCCCCGTACCGTTCCCGCAGCTCCCGCAGGAGCTCCGCGAGTCGGCGGTCGGCGCCGAGCGCCGCGGCCAGGCCCTCCCAGGCGGGGCGGCGCACGATCACCCCCCGGGCGACCTGTGCGGACAGCAGGGGGAGCAGGCGCGCCCGCTCCAGCAGGCCGGGGGCGGGTTCCGTGCCCATCATCGGCTTCACCGCCTTCCACGGTGTTCGACCACGGGTGTGCACGGGGCGACTACCCATGAACGCCGGGAGTGAACGCGGGCGCCCCCGCCCCGGCCTCACCGGACCGGCGGGTCGCCGCCCTCCGGCGGAGGCAGGTCGTCGTCCGCTGGATCCTCTTCCGGCTCCCGCCGGGCGCTCCCGGCCCCGGGGCTCTGGTCCCACCCGGTCGGGTACCGGCGGCCGTCGGGCCGCTCCTTCCAGTAGTCGGGCGAGCGGACGGCCTTCTGCTTGCGGGCGACGTCCCGGCGCAGCACCCAGATCACGAACAGGATCACCAGCACCGGAACGGCCACGGACACGAGGACCACCAGCGGTCCCGCGGACACCGGGCCCTCCATCGGCCCCGCCCCCTCTCCTGCGCACGCGCCCCTCACACGTGGTCGCGTGCGATCGTCTCGTTCCACTGGCGGGAGAAGATGCGCTCCCCGTTCTCGTAGGCGTCGAGCGTCCCGTACACCCGGAACCCGGTCTCGGTGCACTCCAGCGAGGTGTGCGTCTCGGTGCGGGTGGCCCAGTCCCCCCGGGCGAAGCGCATCGTCCAGGAGGTCTCGCCGCGCACCGACGTGAAGTCGTTCGCCACCGACTCGTAGTGCTCGCGGGCGCGGCGGCCCACGTCCAGGTCGATGCCCTCCAGGTGCAGGATCCCGCCGTCCTTGACGATCTCCAGTGAGGACCGGGTGTCGACCAGGTCCCTGTGCACCTCCCAGCGGTGCTCGGGCAGCTCGTGCCGGGAGGTCGGGATCTCCGCCGTCGTCTCGGGTTCGCCGAAGGGCCGGGCGGAGGGGTCCTCCCCCTCGGGCACCGGGCGGACCGGCAGGTCCAGGGCGCTGCCGCCCGGGTGGACGGTCAGCAGGACCGGCCGGGGCGGGGGCCAGGCCAGCGGCCAGTACGAGGTGGACAGCGACAGCCGGATGCGGTGGCCCGCCGGGAAGACCTGGGCCACCCCGTTGAGGACGATCCGCACCCGCCGGGTCTCGCCCGGCGGCATCTCCTCCGGTTCCGCGTGCCCGTCGCGGTGGGTCAGGTTGAGCAGCCCGAACGTGACGCGGGTGGCGGACCCGTCGGGGGCGATGTCGCTCAACCGCGCCGCGACCATCGCCACCGGCTCGTCGGAGGACACCTCCAGCTCCACCTCGGGGGCCCCGAGGATCTCCACCGGCTCCCGGAGGGCCTCGGTCTCGAAGACCAGCGAGCCGCCGTCCTCCTCGCGCTGGTCGTAGGGCAGGTCGGGCGGCGCGCTGTAGGAGGCCCACTTGCCCGCGAACTGGCCCACGGTCAGGGGCGAGGACACGGTCAGCGGGTCGCCGGGCTCCTCGTCCTCGGCCGGGGTGTACTCGTCGGAGGTGAACAGCCGGTGCGGGCCCAGGCCGAACCGCGTCCGCTCCACCCCCGGGGACGGCCACCGGTCCTCGCGCACCCACCGCCCGGGCCGGTCCTCGTAGGAGGTGGCGGGCGGGACGGAGTCCTGCATCCAGGCCCACAGCGCGGGCCCCTCGTCCACCCCGTTGTCCACCCCCTTGAGCCAGTGGTCGAACCAGCGCACGACCTCCTGGAGGTAGCCGATGGCGGGCCCGGGGAGCCCCAGGTGGGGGTAGCGGTGCGACCAGGGGCCGACGAGCCCCAGCCGCGGCGACTCCAGGCACTCCAGGACGCGCAGGACCGCGTTGGAGTAGCCGTCGGCCCAGCCGCCGGCGGCCAGCACCGGGCAGTCCACCCGCTCGGGGGCCTCGATCACCGAGGCGTGCCGCCAGTAGTCGTCCCTGCGCTGGTGGTGCAGCCACGTGATGATCCAGGGGCGGTTGGCCTCCAGCCGCTCCAGCCACATGTCCCGCCACCGGTCGCCCACCGTCATCGGGTCGGGCGGGCAGGTGCCGAACGCGAAGGTGGTCCCGGACTCGGCGAGGTTGTCGGAGAGCAGGCAGCCGCCCATGTAGTGGAAGTCGTCGTTGTAGCGGTCGTCGGTGAAGGAGGCGATGGCGATGGCGCCCAGGCTCGGCGGGCGCCGGGCCGCCACCTGGAGCGCGGCGAAGCCGCCCCAGGACAGGCCCATCATGGCGGTCGTGCCATCGCACCAGGGCTGCTCGGCGAGCCAGGCCAGGACCTCCTCGGCGTCCTGCTGCTCGCGCTCCAGGTACTCGTCGGTGAGCACCCCCTCGGAGTCGCCGCTGCCGCGCATGTCCACGCGGACGCAGGCGTAGCCGTGCCCGGCGATGTAGGGGTGGTGGGTCGAGTCGCGTACCGCGGTGAGGTCGCGCCTGCGGTAGGGGATGTACTCCAGGACCGCCGGCACCGGGTCCATCTCGGCGGACGCGGGGAGCCAGGCCCGCCCGGCCAGGCGCACCCCGTCGGAGAGGGGGATCCAGAAGTGGTCCTCGGTCCGGACCTCGTACGGCAGGGTCTCGATCACCCGCATGGGGTCTCCTTCCGTCAGTGGTCGTCGCCGGGGTCGTCCTCGATGTCGAAGGAGAGCTCCTCGGCGCAGCGCTCGTACTTGGCGCGCATCTCCGTCTCGTCGGCGCCGCCGATGACGATCTTGGCGAGCTCGAAGCTGTAGCTGTCCTGGGCCTGGAGTCCGGAGAGCCGCTGCCCCTCCTCCGGCACGATCGCGATCCGCACCCCCGGCACGGCCTCCTCCAGCCGGCGGATCTCCTCGGGGGTGGGGACCCGGTTGACCAGGCCGTCGGAGAAGCGGCGCAGGTACCATTCGGCGGCGATGTCGTACTCCCCGCGGAGCCCGTCCGGGAGCACGGGCTCCCGCCCCAGGGCGAGCCTGAGCATCCGCTCGTGGTTGGCGGTGCCGTCGACCATCTCGAACAGCGACGCGTGCGCCTGGGAGTGGCGGGGGTTGACCTCCAGGACCCGGATGTCGTCCTCGACGGGGTCGTAGAAGAACTCGATGCTGAACGTCGAGTTGTCCAGCCCCAGCCTGCCCATCACCCGCGTGGCGACCGACGCCAGCCGCCGCCGGACGTCCTCGGGCAGGGTGGAGGGGTACTGGTGGCGCAGGAAGACCGGGCTGGCCGGGTAGTCGACCGAGTCCAGCGTGGCGTAGACGACGCATTCGCCCCGGTGGACGTAGCCCTCGACGGCCACCTGGACCCCGTGCAGGGCGGCCTCGGCCAGGCAGGAGGTGCCGCCGGCCTCGGCGATCTCCGGCGGGAGGTCGACGCGCTTCAGGATCTCCTCGAAGGGGCGCCCGACCTTGCCGATCCCCTCGCGCAGGCGGTCGACGGCCTCATAGAACTCCTCGTCGTTCTCCACCCGGAAGGCGAGCTCGGAGGAGGCCGACTTCACGGGCTTGAGCCACATCGGGTAGCCGGGTTCGGTCGGCGGGACCGGGTCGTGCAGGTCCACCAGGGCGAAGGCGGGGTACTCGTCGATGACCTCGCTCTGGAGCAGGCGGCTCCAGTACTTGTGCTCGCACCGGACGACCGATTCCAGGGTGGGGGAGGGCAGGCCCCGGGGGCCGGCCAGGATCGGCACCAGCAGGGTGATGGGAAAGTCCCAGAAGCCCGCGATGGCGTCGACGGACCCGTCGAACCCGTCCATGGCGGCCTGGGCCCCGGCGACGGTCTCCTCGATGTCCAGGCGCTCGGACCTGAGGTCGTCCAGGGTGGAAAGGGGGTGGAAGTCGCACTCCCGGCCGGTGGGCGTCCTCCTGAGGATCTCGTGGTTGCGTTCGTCCAGGCCGGGGATGAAGACGTTCTTCCGTGGCATCGGACCTCCCTCGTCCTCCGGTTTCCGCCCCGTCCCCCGCCCGTGGTACCCCACTGGGGGGACCGGGGGACGGGGGATGTGGGAGGGCGACTACCCGAAGAGGCACCCCTCAATCGGTGTGCGGAGAGTTGAGGGCCGACAGGAAGCGGACCAGCAGCGCCTCGCGGGTGGCAGGCGCGAGCCCGTCGAGGATCGTGTTCACCGCCGCCGTCGGGGAGCCGCCCGGGCCGCCCAGGGTGACGCCCACCGCCGACAGCAGCTCCACGAACGCGCGGTCGTCCACCGCCTCCAGGTCCAGGCCCTCCACGGCCCCGGCCAGGCCCCCGGGCAGGTCGGGGCGCACGCCGCGCACCGCTGCGACCGCCCCGGCCAGCACCTCCAGCAGCGCGTCCACACCCGCCAGCGACACCCCGGTCAGCGTCAGGTGCAGGTTGGGCGGGATGCCCGCGTACGACAGCTGCGCCTGGAGGAACCACCCGGACTTCGCGACCTCGTCGGCCAGGACGAACACGTCCACCGCCGGGTCGGCCGAGGCCAGCGCCACCAGCGGCGCGTCCGGCTCGCCCAGCACCCGCAGCTCCGGGATCCCCGCGACCCCCTCGCGCAGCCGTGCGGCCGCGGCCATCGCCTCGGCGGCCAGCTCACGGTACCCCGACGCGCCCAGCGCGTTCAGGGTCGCCCACGCCCCGGCCAGCGGACCCGCGCCCTTGCTGCTCTGCACGGTGGAGTTGATGACCGTGTACCCCGGCCAGTCGGCGCTGGCGTAGTACGCCGCCCGCCGCAGTTCCTCCGTGGCGAACAGCACGACGGAGGCCCCCTTGGGCGCGTACCCGTACTTGTGCAGGTCGCACGAGAGGGAGGTGACGCCGGGGACGGACAGGTCGAACGGCGGCGCGTCCGCCAGCCACGGCAGCACCCAGCCGCCCACGCAGGCGTCCACGTGGCAGGGCACCCCGTGCCGGGCGGCGAGCGCCGCGATCTCCGGCACCGGGTCCACCACCCCGTGCGGGTACGACGGCGCCGACGCCACCACCAGCGCGGTGTCCGGCCCGATCGCGTCGGCGACCGCCGACGGCACCGCACGCAGGGTCCCGGGGTCCACCGGGACCGTGACGGGTGTGAGCCCCAGGTAGTGGCAGGCCTTGCGGAACGCCGGGTGCGCCGTCACCGGCAGCACCACCTCGCGCCCGCTCCCGGTGTCGCGGGCCGCCTTGACCGCCAGCATGATGGACTCGGTCCCGCCGCTGGTGAAGACGCCCGGGGTGGACGCGTCCCCGCCCAGGACGGCCGCGACCGCGCCCACCACCCGCTTCTCCAGGGCGACGGTGCTGGGGAACGCCGTCGGGTCGAGGCCGTTGACCTCCAGCATCTCCAGGTAGGCCCGGTGCCCGGCCTCGCGCACGTGCGGCCGCCCGGGGTCGTACACGTAGGCGGCGACCCGGCCCTCCCGCACCGGCAGGTCGCCCTCCTTGAGGCGGGCCAGTTCGGCGAGCAGGTCCTCGGTGGAGCGTCCGTTCTCAGGCAGCACTTTTCTCTCCCACGGCGGTCAGTTTCCGAAAGGCCAGCAGCGGCACCAGGCTCACCAGGAACAGCGCGGCCGGCATCAGGGTGAACCCCCAACTCAGGCCGAGCAGGGCGCTCCCGGGCTGGACGACGGCCGTCGCCACGTCCGAGGAGCGGAACGCCGTCGCGGCCAGCACGGCCGAGAACAGCCCCGGCCCCAGCGCCATCGCCCCCGTCTCCAGGCCGGTCCACAGGCCGGTGAACGTGCCCGCCTGGGCCTGCCCGCTGCGGCCGGCGTCCTCGCGCACGGTCTCGGGCAGCAGGGTCAGCGGCAGCAGTTGCAGGCCGGTGTAGAAGACGCCCACCAGCCCGGTCACCGCCAGCACCGCGACGGTGTGCTCGGCGAGCACCGCCGGGAACAGCAGGGCGGCGGTGGCGGTCATCGCGACCAGCGCCGCGAGGTAGCAGTTCACCGTGCCGAACCGCCGGGCCAGCGCCGACCAGGCCGGGACGGCCACCAGGCTCGGCCCCACCACGCACACGAACATGGCGGAGGTGAGCCCGTAGTCGTCCAGCCGGTAGGCGGCCACGTAGGGCGCGCCCGCCAGCATCACCGACACCGCCAGGGACTGGGTGGAGAACGCGGCGGCCAGCGCGAAGAACGGCCTGTTGCCGCGCGCCGCCCTGAACGCGGCGACGGGCCCGAGCGTGCCGGTACCGGGCCGGCTGGGGATCCACCGGGTCCCCAGCGTGGCGGCCAGCAGCGCCGCGCACAGCACCGCCCCGATGGCGGCGCCCATGGCCAGGTGGCCGGGGCGCCCGCCGCCCGCGGCCTCCACGACGACGGGGGCGAGCCCGCCGGCGGCGAGGATGCCCAGGGTCAGGCACACCACCCGCCAGGACATGGCGCGGGCCCGCTGGTCGCGGCGCGGCGAGATCTCCGCGGGCAGCGCCACGTAGGGCACCTGGAAGAGGTTGAACGCGGTGGTGGCCAGCAGGAACGCCGTGCCCACCCACAGCGCCGACCAGGCCGGCGACTGCGTGGGGGCCGCGAACATGGCGGCGAACAGCAGCGGGAGGGCGAGCGCCCCGGCGAGCATCAGCCGGGAGCGGCCGCCGGTGCGCACGGCCTCCCGGTCGCTGGCCACGCCGATGGCGGGGTCGACGAGCATGTCCCAGACCTTGGGCAGGACCAGCACGAGCCCGGCGACCCCGGCGGCGACGCCGAGCACGTCGGTCAGGTAGTAGAGCAGCAGCAGGCCGGGCAGGGCCGAGAAGACACCGGTGCCGACGGAGCCGATCCCGTAGGCGAGGAGCCGGGGGCGGGGGAGCGGGCCTGCGGTCATGGGCGGCCGCCGCGGGGGCGGCCCGGGGGACGGGGGGAGGGGGATCCGGGGCGGTTGACAGGGGCGCGCCCGGTGTACAGGGGGGAGTCCACCCGCGCACGTTACCGCCGGCGGGCGGGCGCGGGCAATGGCCCGCGGGTCCGTGACCTCGGTTTTCGCACAGGGTGACCCCGGGCCCGCCGTCCGCGGCCGTGGACGGCCGGTGTGCGGCGCCTTCGGGACCGCCGGGCGGGCCGAGGCGGGCACACGACCGTCCCACCTGTCTCCACGTGCGGGTTTCCCCGCCGTCGCCCCGGGTAGCCGTGTACACACATCCCTCCGACCGACGATTCCGAGCCGGGACACGACCGGCGGGGGACGGCGGGCGGCGGTCCCCGCCCGCTTCGGGGCGGCGGCCCCGGCCGCGCCGTCCTCCCGACAGCACGGAGGAGAAATGCACACCGTGCACCCGAACCGACAGCCCCGTTCGCAGCACCGCCCGCGCCCGTCCGCGCACCGGCTGCGCTATCCTGACCCGGCGCCGGAGCCGCCGATGCCGCCGGACCCGTTCCCGCCCTCGCCGATGCCCGTGCCCCCGCCTCCGCCCGAGCCGGGGCCGGATCCCGAACCGCCGGGCCCCGGCCCCTTCCCCGAGCCGCCCCCGCCGGAGCCCCAGCCCGAGCCGGCCTGAGCCGGGGCCGGCCGGGCCGTTCCCGCCGGTGACGGCGGTGCCCGGCGGGGAGGGTGTCGCCCGGGGCGAATCCGTTCCGTAAGGGGGATTGACCCCAGCGTGACGGAGGCTTAGGTTTCGGACAGGAAGGACTCCTTCCGGTTCGGTGCGGCCCCGGCCCCGGCCGCATCGGACCGCCGCCCCCCGCCGGAGGAAGCCGTGCCCCACCCCTCGCCCCGCCGCGCCCGCAAGCCCCGCACCGCCCCCGGGCGCCTCGCCCGCGCCGGGTCAGCGCTCCTGGGCCTCGGCCTGGCCGCGACCGCCGCGTTCACCGTCCACGGCCAGGCCGCCGCGGACCCCGCCCCCGCCCCAGCCGACGCGGACGCCGCCGCCACCCCGGTGGGCGAACACGGGCGGCTGCGCGTGTGCGGCATCAAGCTCTGCGACGAGAACGGACAGCGGGTCCAGCTCACCGGGATGAGCTCCCACGGCCTCCAGTGGTTCGACCACTGCCTCACCGACGCCTCGCTGGACACCCTGGCCCACGACTGGAACGCCGACGTGCTGCGCGTGTCCATGTACATCCAGGAGGGCGGCTACGAGACCGACCCGCGCGGCTTCACCGACCGGGTCCACGAGCTCATCGGGGAGGCCACCGAGCGCGGCATGTACGTCATCGTCGACTGGCACATGCTCAGCCCGGGGGACCCCAACCACAACCTCGACGCCGCCCGCACCTTCTTCGCCGAGATCGCCGACGTGCACGCCGACAAGGACAACGTGCTGTACGAGATCGCCAACGAGCCCAGCGGCGTGCCGTGGTCCTCCATCAAGGGCTACGCCGAGCAGGTCATCCCGGTCATCCGCGCCCGGGACCCCGAGGCGGTCGTGCTGGTGGGCACCCGCGGCTGGTCCTCGCTGGGCCTCTCCGAGAACGGGGACCACCGGGAGATCACCGCGGACCCGGTGGACGCGGACAACATCATGTACGTCTTCCACTTCTACGCGGCCTCGCACACGTCCTACCACCGCGAGGGCCTCCGCGCCGCCGCGCGGGAGCTGCCGCTGTTCGTGACCGAGTTCGGCACCCAGGAGTACACGGGGGACGGGCCCGACGACTTCGCCTCCGCCCAGGCCTACCTCGACCTGATGGAGCAGGAGCAGATCAGCTGGGTCAACTGGAACTTCTCCGACGACTTCCGCTCCGGCGCGGTCTTCCGGACCGGGTCGTGCTCCTCGGGCGACTGGGACTCGCTCAAGCCGGCGGGGGAGTGGATCAGGGACCGCATCCGCGAGAGCGGCACCTCCGCCTGACCCCCGCACGCGGGCGGGGCGCGCCGCGCGGACGCGCCCCGCTCACCGCCCCCGGGCCTTCGGACACCGGCGGTCCCGCCGTCGCGGCCCGGACGGCCGCGCGCCCGGGCCGCCGGGCCCGGACCGGATCAGGCCGAGGACGCGGTGGAGATCCGCAGGCCGTCCTCCCCGCCCGCGTCCACGACCACGTCGTCGCCCTCGGCGAGCTGCCCGTCCAGCACCATCCGCGACAGCCGGTTGCCCACGTTGCGCTGGATGGTGCGGGCCAGCGGCCGCGCCCCGTACGCGGGCTGGTACCCCTGCCGGGACAGCCACCCCACCGCCTCGTCGGTGAAGCGGATCGTGATCCCCTGGGCCTTGAGCCGCCGTTCGGTCTCGGCCAGCATCAGCCGGGTGATGCGGTCCAGCTCCTCGCGGTCCAACTGCCGGAAGACCACGATCTCGTCGATCCGGTTGATGAACTCGGGCCGGAACTCCTCCCGCAGCCGCCGCATCACCCGCTGCTCGGTGTCGGGGTCCATCTGCCCGTCGCTCGTGAACCCCATCGGGGCCCCGCCGGTGATCGCCTCCGATCCCAGGTTGCTGGTCATGATCACCACCGTGTTGCGGAAGTCCACCGTCCGTCCCTGCCCGTCGGTGAGGCGCCCGTCGTCGAGCAGCTGCAACAGCAGGTTGAACACGTCGGGGTGGGCCTTCTCGACCTCGTCCAGCAGCAGCACCGAGTACGGGTGGCGGCGCACCGCCTCGGTCAGCTGGCCCGCCTCCTCGTACCCGACGAACCCGGGCGGGGCGCCGGTCAGGCGGCTGGTGGTGTGCCGCTCCTGGAACTCGCTCATGTCGATCCTCACCAGCGCGTCCTCGGACCCGAACAGCGCCACCGCCAGCGCCTTGGCCAGCTCCGTCTTGCCGACCCCGGTCGGCCCCAGGAACAGGAAGCTGCCCACCGGCCGGTCGGGGTCGCCGAGCCCGGCGCGGGAGCGGCGGATGGCCTCCGACACCGCGGTGACCGCCTCGTCCTGGCCGATCACCCGCTCGTGCAGCACCTCCTCCAGGCCGACCAGGCGCTCGCGCTCCTCCTGCGTGAGCCGGGCGACGGGGATCCCGGTGCTGCGCGAGACCACCTCGGCGATGTCGGCGGCGGTCACCTCCGGCACCGCCGATCCGGTGCCGCGCGCCTGGTGGACGGAGCTCCGGGCGGCGTTGATCTCGTCGCGCAGCGCCGAGGCCCGCTCGTAGTCCTCGTCCTGGACGGCCTTCTCCTTCTGCTCCTCCAGGTTCTCGAGCCGCTCCTCCAGCTCGCGCAGCGCGGAGCTGGAGGTCCTGAGCCGCAGCCGGACCCGGGCGCCCGCCTGGTCGACCAGGTCGATGGCCTTGTCGGGCAGGAACCGGTCGGTGACGTAGCGGTCGGACAGCTCGGCGGCCGCCACCAGGCTCTCGTCGCTGAAGCGCACCTGGTGGTGGGCCTCGTACCGGTCCTGGAGGCCGCGCAGGATCTCGATGGTGTCCTCGACCGAGGGCTCGGGCACCAGGATCGGCTGGAACCGGCGCTCCAGGGCGGCGTCCTTCTCGATGTTCTTGCGGTACTCGTCGACGGTGGTGGCGCCGATGATGTGCAGCTCGCCGCGGGCCAGCGCGGGCTTGAGCATGTTCCCGGCGTTCATCGACCCCTCGGCGGCCCCGGCGCCGACGATGGTGTGGATCTCGTCGATGAAGACCAGCAGCCGGTCGGACCGGGCGCGGATCTCGTCGATGAGCGTGGTGAGGCGCTCCTCGAAGTCGCCCCGGTAGCGCGTCCCGGCGACCAGCCCGGCCAGGTCGACCTGGACCAGGCGGCGGCCGCGCAGCGTCTCGGGCACGTCGTCGTCGGAGATGCGCTGGGCGATCCCCTCGACGATGGCGGTCTTGCCGACGCCTGGGTCGCCGATGAGGACGGGGTTGTTCTTGCGGCGCCGGGCCAGCACCTCGATGCACTGGTCGACCTCGTCGTCGCGGCCCACGACCGGGTCCAGGCGGCCCTCGCGGGCGAGCCCGGTCATGTCGGTGCCGAACTCGTCGAGGGTGGGCGTGGCGGACGGCTCCCCCTCGGCCTGTTCCGCCGCGGCGGGGGCCGGGCCCGCGGCCCGCTGGAGGCTCTGAGGGGTGACCCCGGAGTCGCGCAGCAGCCGCCCGACGGCGCTGTCGGGGTTGACGGCGAGCGCGAACAGCAGGTGCTCGGGCGTGATGCTGGAGCTGCCGGTGGCGCGGGCGATCTGGAAGGCGTCCAGCAGGCCGCGCTTGGCGGAGGGGGTGAGCAGGGCCGAGGCGCGCACCGACCTGGGAGCGTGGGCGGCGGCCTGGTCGATCACCTCCTCCATGCGGCCGGCGTCGCCCGCGGTGCGTTCGACGAGGTCGCGGGTGGGCTGGTACCGCAGCAGGGCCCAGAGCAGGTGGACGCTGTCCACGTCGGCGCTGCCGTTCTCCAGGGCGCGGCGGACGGCGGTGTCGGCGACCTGGCGGGCCTCCGGGCTCATCAGCTTGGACAGGTCCACGCGGCGCACCTGGCCGCGCGAGGAGCCCAGGAACCGGGCCAGGAACTCGTCGAACGAGCGGTCGCCGTCGTCGGGAAGGTCGGTGGTCATCGTGTGCGTCCCCCGGGCGAGAATGTAATGACCTCATAACCCTAAGTGACGATGTGTCCGGTGTCCGGTAAGGGATTCCGTCGGAGGCCCGGTGTCAGGGTGGTCGCGGTGCCGTGCCGCGGCGGGCCCCGCCCGAGCCGTAGGGGGACGGGCGGGGCGCTCCGGGGACTACCCGGAGACCTCCGCCGAGGCGGGGGCGGGGATCTCGTCCAGGGAGGCGGAGATCTCCCTCCGGCCCTGCCGGGCCAGGAGCAGGAGGTTGTGGGCACAGCCCCACTCCCGGGACAGCCGCCCGTGCGACTCCTCCGCCTCCGCGAGCTCCTCCGGGTCCTCCCGGTCGAAGCCCTCGTACTCCAGCACGCCGTCCACGTCCCGCAGCTGTAGGGCGAGGGACTCGAAGTCGTCGGGACCGAACCCGTCCTCGGCCGGGTGCCGGCCGTGCCCGCAGGGCTCCTCGGCGAGCGGGGCCAGCAGGCGCACGGCCTCGGAGAACGCCCGGTGCACCTCGGTGCGCATCGTCCGGATGTCCGCCCACTGCCGGTCGTCGTTGCCCTCGACCGTCGCGGCCCAGTAGACGACCGACAGGGTGGACAGCAGGGAGATCACGACGGGACGCTCCGCCGACAGGTCGGCGAGCAGCCCGGAGGCCGCCGCCTCGACGCGCCCGAACGGATCGTAGGAGGGGTAGCCCTGGAAGATGTCCTCCAGATCGGGGAGCCCGTCCTCGACGTACTCGCGCTGCTGCTCTTCGGTGAGGGGTCCGGTGATGCCGTTACTCATGGGACGTGTGATGCACCCGGGACCGGTGCGGTTGCAGCCGGTACCCGGGTGCCCGTCCGCGGGTCAGGGGGCGGAGGCCTCGTCCAGCAGGGCGGTGGACTCCTCGTCCAGCACCAGCGTGTTGACCGGCAGCAGGTCCGCCAGCTGCTCGGGGTTGCGGGCGCTGGCCAGCACCGAGGACACCGTCGGACGGTCGGCCAGCCAGGCCAGCGCCACGGCGGCCTGCGCGACGCCCAGCCGCCCGGCCACCGTGTCCAGGGCGTCCAGGACGCGCAGCGCCCGTTCGTCCTCCAGGAACGCCGAGGCCCGGCCCGCCCGAGGGCTGTCCACGGCCGGGCCGCCCGGCCGGTACTTGCCGGTGAGGAAGCCGCGCGCCAGCCCATGGTACGGCAGCAGGGCCAGCCCGCGCTCCCGTGCCAGAGGCACCAGCGCGTCCTCCGCGTCCCGTGCCAGCAGGCTGTAGTGCGGCTGGACGCAGACCGGGGCGTGCAGGCCCCGGTCGGCGCAGATGTCCAGCCAGGCGCGGATGCGGTCGGGCGTGTAGTTGGACAGGCCGATGCGGCGAACCCTGCCCGCGTCCACCAGCTCGGAGAAGGCGCGGGCGCTCTCCTCCAGCGGGGTGGCCGCGTCGTCGAAGTGCGCGTAGTACAGGTCGATGGCGTCCACGCCCAACCGCTCGAGCGAGGCGTCGGCCGCGGCGTGGATGTTGGCCGCCGACAGGCCCGGGAACCCGGGGTGCTCACTCACCTTGGTGGCCAGCACCAGGCCCTCGGGGCGGCCCCGGTCGGCCAGCCAGTGCCCGATGACGGTCTCGGACTCCCCGCCTTGGTGGCCGGGCACCCAGGCGGAGTAGCCGTCGGCGGTGTCCACGAAGGTGCCGCCGCCCGCGACGAAGTCGTCCAGGACACGGAAGGAGGTCGGTTCGTCCGCGGTCCACCCGAACACGTTCCCGCCCAGGCACAGCCGGGAGACGTACAGATCGGAGTCGCCGAGGGGACGGGGCTTGACGTCGTTCATGCTCACCACGGTTCTTACGGGGGCGGATGCTGCCGCGCACAGGCTAGGGCACCGCCCGCCCCGCTGCCAGTGACGCGGCCCCGGTCGGGACCGGATCGGTAGGCTGCCCCTACCCCGGCAGCGCGACACCCGTGAGGTGGCACCTTGAGCGACGAACGGCCCGAACCCGCCCGCACCGAGAACAGTGTCGGCGATGTCAGTGGCGGGACCACCATGATGGGGCGCGACATCACCGTGAACATGGTCGGGCCGCAGGGCGGTGGCGCGCCGCTCTACGCCGTCCCCGCCCCGCCCCTGTTCGTCAACCGCGACGGGGAGCTGGAGCGGGCTCGGGACTTCGCCCTGGACGGGGGCCCGCACGCCCGCGTGCTCGTCGTCCAGGCGACCCCGCGCGGCAGCGGGGCCACCGCGTTCGGGCTCAAGGTCCTGCACGAGGTCTTCGTCCGGGACCCGCGGCGCTTCTCCGGCGGGTACTTCTTCGCCGACGTCGAACGCGACGGGGTGGCCGAGTCCGTCAGCGAGATCCTGCGGCGGATGGGGGTCGAGGAGATCCCCGCCGGGCAGCGCAGGCGGCGCGACCGCCTCCAGGGGGAGTTCGCCGGCCGGGGCGCCGTCGCCGTCCTGGTGGACGCCCCGGCCGGGGTCAACGACGTCCTGCCCTTCGTGTCCACCGCCCCCGGCAGCCTCACGGTCGTGGCGACCGCCCACGACTTCGAGTTCGACGAGGTGCTGCCGCACGTGCAGGACGAGTGGATCGGCATCGGCGCCCTGGCGGCCGAGCACGCGGTGGAACTGCTGTGCGCCAAGGCCGGGGTGGAGCCGGAGACCGACGAGGACCGCCGCCTGGTCGAGGACCTGGCCGGCTACACCGGAGGCAGCCCGCACCTGCTGCTCCAGGTGGGCCGCAACATCCGGCGGCTGCGCCGCCGCCGGGCCGCCGGCGCCCTGGCCGCCGTGCACCGGAGCCTCATCGTCCCCGCCCCGGCCGGGCCGCGGGACGGGGACGGCGAGGGCGCGGGCCTGCCCGCGCCGGTGCGCGCGGCGGCCGTGGCGCTGTCCTGCCACCCCGAGACCGACTTCGGGGCGGGGGTGGCCGCCCGCGTCCTCCCCGGCGAGGACGCCGGAGCCCTGCTGGCGGCCCTGGTGGAGGGGGACGTGCTCACCGCCGCACCGGGGGGCAGGTACCGGTTCCGGACCGCCCGCGCCCAGCGCGAGCTGGGGGCGCGGGCCCACGACCGGGCCGCGGTGTTCGGACGGGTCCTGGAGTACTACTTCGGGCTCGCCGCGGCCGCCCACCGGGCGCTGCTGCCCGGCCGCTGGCTCCAGGCCGACCTCGACCACGACTCGGCGTTCCCCGACACGGCGGGCCCCCGCTTCGAGGACGGCGGGGCCGCCCGCCTGGCCCTGGAGCCCGACCGGGCGGCCCTGCGCGCCGCCGTCATGCACGCGGCGGTGCGCGGCGAGCACCGGCGGGCCGCCGAGCTGTGCGAGCACCTGTGGGCGTACTGGTTCACCTCGGGCCTCTTCGCGGACGTGGTCGACACCCACACCGAGGTGCTCCGGCACGCCCTGGGCACCCACCGCCTGTCGCCCGCCCGGCTGTCCCGCCTGTGCGTGCAGCGTTCCATCGCCTACCGGCGCGACGGCTCCCTGGAACAGGCGCGCGAGGACGCCGAACTCGCCCTGGAGCTGGCCCGGGACGCCGAGCCGGTGCAGCCTCCGGTGCTGCTCACCGCCCTGGAGGCCGTCGGCGACGTGGAGCGGGAGGAGGGGCGTCCGGCACCGGCCGCCGAACGGTTCGCGGAGGCGCTGGCCGTCGCCGAGGCCGCCGAGCCGCTCGACCCGCGTGCCGTGCTCAACGCCTCCCGCAAGCTCGCCCAGGTCCGCCTGGAGCAGGGGGACCGCGACGCCGCCCGCGGGCTGCTGGTCCGGGCCCGCGACCTGGTGCTCCTCAAGCGCCCCGACGACCTGCACAACCGGGCGCGGGTCGGCGCCGCCCTGGGCGACCTGCTGCTGGCGTGCGGCGACCGGGAACGGGCGCTGGAGCAGTGGGACGCCGCGGCCGAACTGCACACCCGGCTCGGCGACGACCGCCGGACCGGCGACATGTGCGTCAAGCGCGCCGACGCCCTGGAGCCGACGGACCCCGCCGCCGCGCGGGCGGCGCTGGAGACCGCCCTGGAGCACTACACCCGGGCCGGGGCCCGCCACCTGGTGGCACAGGTGCGGTCCCGGCTCGCCGACCCGGGCTGACCGGTCGGACTCGCTCAGGGGCCCAAGCGCTCCACCCCGACGCGGACCTCCCGGTCGCCGATCCTCACGGTGCACACCAGGCCGTCCGGTTCGGCGACGGTGCGGCGCAGCCGCAGGAACGCCGACGCGTACGCGGTCGGGTCCGGGGCGGCGGCGCCGCGCGGGACCAACCGGTGGCGGACGCCGTCGCGGTCCAGCACCAGGCAGGCGTCCCCGTCGGCCTCGGCGGCCAGCCGGGCGCCGGGCAAGGCGGCCAGGGCGTCGGCGAGCCGCCGCCACGGGTCGCCGGGCGCGGGTCCGCACAGCACCGCGTCGGCGGCGTCGCGCCACCGCGTCTGGGGCTCGTCGGCGTGCACGACCGTGTGCGGGCGGCGCAGCGACAGCCGTCCGGCGGCGACGGGCTCCGCCGGACGCCGGGTCACCCGGACGGCGGTCGGGTCGGCGGGGTCGGGCTCGGCCGTGGCGATCAGCGGTGGGACGCCCGCGGTGTCGGGCCACCCCCGCCGGTACGCGACCGGCGGCTCGGGCGGAACGACGCGCACCGGCCGGTCCGGTTCGGACAGGCCCAGGAGCTTGTAGAAGGCGGACCGCAGCACCGCCGCCGACCCGCCCGGGACCGAGGTCAGCAGGCGCGTGGTGGCGGCGAACCGGTCCGGGGTGTGCCGGGCGGCGTCCGCGGTCAGCTGGGGGAGCAGGGGCGCGTCCGGGTCGAGCCGGGTCGCCGCGCGGCCGAACCCGGCGATAGGGGAGGAGGCCGCCAGTTCGTGGTCGGGGAAGGCGCCGAGCACGGTGTGGGTCCCCAGCGCGGCGCCGTAGAACGTCACCGACCCGTGGTCGCCGATGACGTGGTCGGCCGCCACGAGGGCGGCCTGCCAGCCGCTGCGGGGCGGCAGGACGCGCAGCCCCGCCCGTTCGGCGTCGGCCAGCCAGGCGCGCACCTGCCAGGGGCCGTGGCCGTGCCAGACGTTGGGGTGCAGGGCCAGGGCGACGCGGTACTCGTCGACCGGCAGTTCCTCCAGCAGGCGCAGGGGGAGGTCGGGCCGGGCGCCGAGGAGGGAGGTGGGGCCCCAGGTGGAGCTGATCAGGACCAGGCGGCGGCCGCCGGCCTCCAGGTGGTCGCGGTAGCGGTCGCGCCAGGGGAGCCCGGCGAGGATGCGGTCGTAGGTCGGGTCGCCCGCGACGACGGCGGAGTCCAGGGCCTCGGGGCAGGCGGCGGCGAGGCGGTCGCGCTGCTCGGTGTGGGAGAGGACGAGCGTCCGGGGGATGAGGGCGCCGTCGCGCAGGAGGGTCTCACGGGAGAGACCGAAGACGGCGTCGGGGCCGGGAACGGAATCGGGATCGGAATCCGCGGGAAAGGCCCGGCCGGCTTTCCGGCTTTCCGGCTTCACCAGCTTGTTGTAACCGGCCCCGTGGGAGAAGACGACCATAGGGGCCTTGACCAGGTGCAGGTCGTCCCCGTAGCTGGCCGAGACGGCGAGGTCGAATTCCTCTTCCACCGCCTGTTCCCAGGGGGCCACCGCCGCGCCGATGTCGGCGAGGAATTCGGTGACCCCCTCGCGGAAGTTCGAGGTTCGCGCCCGGGTGAAGACGAGCTGTACCCGGGGGTCGGATTCCAGGAGCGGGATGATGTCGAGAAGGCGGGTCAGCGCGGTGACCGTGTGCGCCACCACCAGGACCCGCCGGGCGTCCGGGGCGGTCGACCACCCGGGTGCGGCCCCGATGGGGACCCGGAGCCGCTCTCCGACCGACATGCGCCCTCCCGCGGCCCTCGTGTTCCTCGCCCGTGTTCCGTCCGGCGACGGAACAGCGTACCGAAGGCGCCTCCCCGCGGGGAACGCGGAGGGGCGGCCGCCTCCGGCACCGGATCAGTGGACACCGGGGTTGGCGGGGGTCTGGATGGTGATCTCGTCCTCCCGGCCCGGCAGGTAGTGGACGGTGACCACCCGGCCGACCTGGAGGGACGTCGACAGGCGGGCGGGCAGCCGCTTGACCGTGCGGGTGTGGAAGACGCCGCCGTCGGGGCGGGTCACCGCGACCTCCACGTCCATCTCCGGGTTGCCGTCGACCAGGTTCCCCGTCGGGCGGACCTCGGTGATGACGCCCTGGGCGGGGATCCCGTGCGCGGCGATCTCCAGCGCCCGCGGGGTGGTCAGCCCCGCCCGCAGCATCACCGCGTCGAAGGCCGCCTGCGCCGCCGCCTGGTCGCCGCTGCGGTCGATGGCGACCACGCCCGGGCGGTCGGGGCGGTAGCGCACCGGCAGCAGGACGCCCGGCTCCAGCAGGCCCACCTCGGCCGGGTCGAGCAGTTCCTTGGCCACGGCGGTGAACCGGTGCCCCTCCGGGGTCTCCACGTCCAGGGTGACGGCGATCTGCGGGGCGTCGTTGACGGTCAGCCCGGTGCGCCGCCAGTCGGTGACGGTGCCGACCGCGATCGGGGCGGCCGCCATCGCCTTCGCGCCGCCCAGGCCCCGGAGCGACGACTCGATCCTCAGCGTGAAGAGCGACGTCAGCAGCACGACGCCGCCGCCGATCGCCATCCCCAGGTACGACTCCCAGGGGCTGGGGAACCCGCCGGCCGGGGCGTTCAGCCCCAGCCACAGGTACCCGCCGAGCAGGCCCAGCCCGACCAGCACCTCGACGGCGAACACCAGACGCAACACCGTTCTCACCACGGACATGGGACGCCTCCTCGGCGGTCGGTCTCTCTCGGTCTCTCTGCCGTCCACAGTCCACACCGCGGCCCCCGCCTACCGATCCCAGGTTCCGGGCGGGCGGGGTCCAGGGGGCCGGGTATCGTCGTTCCGTGCCGGAGACCCCCGATGAACGACTCCGCCCCCGGTCGCAGGTCATCGACCGGGCCTGGCGCGCGCTCGGCCCCGGCCTGGAACCGCTGAGCGGCCCCGACGGCGCCCCGCTCACCCGCTCGGTGAAGCTGGTCGTCCTGCCCCTGGTACTGCGGCCGGTGCTGCGCCCGGACCTGGCCGGGGACCTGCTCACCGCGCGGGCCGCCGACCTGGCGGCCGGGCTGCTGCGCGCCGACGGGCCCCGCCTGGTGGCCACGGCCCGCTGGTTCGCGCTGCTCAAGCGGGTGCGCCGGGCACTGAAGGTGGTCGGGGGCAACCCCCAGGACCTGTACTTCCAGCGGTGCTACGAACTCGCTACCGAGCACGGCGCCCCCGACGGCCCCGACGCCGAGGAGGTCGCCCGCGCCGCCGTCCTGGAGGCGGCCGACCAGGGCGACCGCACGGTGTCCGCCCTGCGCGGCCACCTGGCCGACCCCGCGCGCGCCCGTGCCGTCGCCTCCGCCCTGGCCGCCGCCTGGGAGTCCCGCCCCCTGCCGCCGCCCGCGGGCCCGGCGCCGAAAGAGGGGACCCGGGCGCTGGCGGACGCAGTGCTGGACGGCTGCCCGGACGGCGGGGGAGGGGAGGCCTTCACAGCTCTGGTCGACGGGGGCCACGGCGGCGCCCTGGGCTCGGCGCTGTGGGGCGGGGCCGCCTCCGGGTGGGGCCGGCCCGGAGCGCCCGCGCACCTGGGCCTGACCACGGAGCCCGTTCCGCCGCCGCCCGCGGTGGGCGCGGGGGCCTCCACCACATCCCTGCCCGCCCCGCTGGACCGCAGCGTCTACGAGAGGGTGTTCACGCTGCTGCGGGCCCCCGGACACGACGGCCTGCCGCCGGTGCCCGAACTGGTGGACGCCGAGGCGGCGCGCGCCTGCGCGCCGCTCGGGCTGGCCGAGGAGTCCCTGCGCGTCGCGCTCCTGGTGGGCGGCCGCCTGGCCGTCGGCCTGGACCCGCTGGGCACGGGCGCCGGGCCCACCGCCGCGCACCGGGCCGTGGACCGGCGCTGGCGGCGCGAGTCCTCGGTGTCCCGGGCCCGCCGCGCCACCGTCGACCCCGCGGCCGACCAGGGCCCCTTCGCCGACCTGGCCCGCGCCCTGCGCGACCCGTGGACCGCCTATGTGCGCCGCCTGTGGGCGCGCCTGCACGGCCGCGACGCCCACGCGGTGCCGGTGTCCGACACCGCGGAGCTGTGGGCGCTGCTGGACGGCATCGCCTACTCGGTGCTGCGCGACCACCGCGCCCGCGTCCGCGCGGTGCTGCGGTCCCTGACCGCCCCCGCGAACGACACCGCCGACGCCTCCGGGAGTGCCGCATGAGCGCCGTCCCGTCCCACGCTCGCCGGTCCCGCACCGGAACGCCCGCCGCCCGCGGCCGGGGGAGCGGCGCATGACCGACGTGGAGATCACCGCGGCCGAGGGCGGCGTCACCGTCACCCTCGCGGGCCGGAGCGCCGCCCCGCCGCTGTTCGCCTCCTCGGTGGTCGACGCCGACGGCGGGCTGCTGGCCTGGCCGGACATCACCGCGTCCGGCCTGCCCGACGCGCACCTGGACGACGTGTCCGCCGCCCAGGGGTGGCTGTGGGACCTCTACGGCCCCGACACCGCCCGCGCGGTCGCCGCCGTCGCCGCCCCCGGCACGACCGTCCGGGTCCCCGCCGGGCCGGGCGCCCTGGAGCGGCCCCTGGCCGCCCTGGCCCTGGGCCACTGGGCGGCCCGCTGGTGGCCCGCCTCCCGCCTGGACGGCGTCCCGGCCCTGGACACCGACCTGCTGGGACTGGAACTGGCCGTTCTCGCCCACCGGGCCCACCGCGCCCTGCCCCCGGACGCGGCCGCCGACCTGCTGCTGGAGCACCGCGCCGGGATCGGCGCGCTGCTCGACGAGGGCCCGCCCGGGCTCGCCGCCGGACTCGCCGCGGTCGCCGACGCGGCCGGGATCGACGGCGGCGACATCGACGCCCTCACGGGCGCGGCGGCGCCCCCGGCCGCCCCGTCCCGTGCCGACGGCTACGCCCTCGCGGCGGGCCCCGGAACACCCGGGCGCGCCCGGACCCTGGCACGCGGCCACGGCGCCAACGACTGGTGCCGCCACCCCGCCGGGTTCCTGGACGCGGCGGAGGCCGCCGTCTCCTGGACGGTCCTGGCCCACGGCGCCGCCCGCTCCATCGAGGTGCGCGCGGTCATGGGACCCCTCGGGCCGCGCGTGTCCGCCCATCCCGTCGCCGAGGTCGTCCCCGCCCCCGGCGCGGCCCCCGTCCGGATCCCCCTCGCACCCGACGGCGACGCCTGGGCGGGCGGCGCCGCTCTGGACCTCCCCGCCGCCGCCGTGCCCGCTCCGGACGTCGCGGTGCTGCTGCCCGGGTTCGACCCCGGACCGAGCGGCCCCGGCGCCGCCGTGTTCCGGGACCGGCTGCGCTCCCTGGCCGCCCGCCGCCTCGACCTGGCCCGCGGCGCCCCCGCCGCCCCCGGCGAGCCGCCCCCGTTCACCGCCGAGGTCCGCGCCGCCC
Organism: Nocardiopsis sp. NPDC006139; assembly: GCF_040614155.1. Taxonomy (NCBI): domain Bacteria; kingdom Bacillati; phylum Actinomycetota; class Actinomycetes; order Streptosporangiales; family Nocardiopsidaceae; genus Nocardiopsis; species Nocardiopsis sp. NPDC006139. The sequence continues at coordinate 316,979 of NZ_JBEXTT010000001.1, read as the reverse complement.
GCGCGGACGAGGACTTCTGATGGCCGGCGGACCCCCCGACGAGATCCCCGTCGAGTACGGCGTCTTCTTCGGCGAACCCTACGACGAGTGGCTGGCCAAGGCCGGGACCCTTCTCGAACTCCACCGCTTCCGCGAGGCCCGCGACATCCTCGACCGGCTCCTCGAAGCGACCGGCGGCCTCGACCCCTCACCCGTGGTCGACCTGCTGCGCGGCACCCTGCTCTCCGACCTCGGCCGCGCCCGCGTCGGCCTGGCCGACCTCACCGGCGGGGCCGCCGACCTGGACCGCGCCCTGGCCCTCCTGCGCCCCCTGGGACCGCACGTCACCGGCCCCACTGCCCGCCCCGTCTGGACCGGCATCCTCGTCCACACCCTCATCGAACGCGCCGAGAACGCCCGCCGCCTGGGCGACACCGGCCGGGCCGCGGCCCTGCTGGACGAGGCCGGGGCCCGCGCCGACGACAGCGTCACCCCCGAGGTCCACCGCGCCGAGGCCGCGGGCGGCCGCGCCCTCCTCCTGGTCACCCGGGGCGAGTGGGGCGCCGCCGAAGAGCTGTACCGCTCCGCCCTGGCGGCCACCGACCCCGGCCTGCACCCCGTCCCCTACCTGCTCTCCGGCCTCGCGGACCTGCTCGCCGAGACCGGCCGCCTCGACGAGGCCGAGGACCTCCTCGCCCGGGCCGCGGAGCGCTTCCGCGCCCACGGCGGGGAGCCGCCCTCCCTGGACGGCGGCCGCGCCCACCTGGCCCTGCTCCGCGGGGACGTGGCCGAGGCCGAACGCCTCTACCTGCGCGCCTCGGTCGCCTTCGAGCGCGGGGGCGACCCCGTCTCCCTGGCCGCCTGCGAACAGGTGCGCGCGGCCCTGGCGCGCGTGAGCGGCTCCACCGACACCGCCCGGGCCCTGGCCGCGGCCTCCCGCGCCCGGTTCGAGGAGCACGGGGTGCGCGCCGCCCTGGGGGAGGGCCTGCTGGAGGACGCACGCCGCGCCCTGGCCGCCGGAGACCTGCCCGCCGTGCGGGAGCACGCCTCCCGGGCCCGCGCCCTCTTCGAGGAGCAGGGGGCGTTCGAGCGCTGCGCCCAGGTGGACCTGCTCATGGCCACGAGCGCCGCCGCCCTCGCGGAGGCGGGGGCCTTCCCGGGCCGCGAACACGAGCTGCTGCGCACGGCCCTGGCCACGGCGGTTCCGGTCGCGCTGGCGCTGGCGGCGGTGCGCGCGGACTTCGCCACCGGGCACGCCCGCGCCCGCTGGGGCGAGCTCTCCCGCGCCGCCGCCGACCTGGCCTTCCGTCTGGCCTGGAGCACCGGGGACCAGGGGCTGCTGTTCGAGCTCGTGGAGGTGGCCTGCGCGGGCGCACCACTGGCGGTGGACCGCGCCCCCGGCCCCGCCGACCCGGTCGCCGCGCTCTTCCCGCCTCCGGCCGCCCACGCCCCGGGGCTGCGGGTGGGGCCGGTGCCCCGGGTGGAGGTGTCGCCGGGGCGCTTCGCCCTCCAGGAGCACATCGCCGCGGCCGAGGCCCGCTACCGCCGCCCGGTGGTCTCCGAGGGGTCCGTCGCCCCGGTCGCGGGGGCCGACCGCGCCTACCCGGAGCCGGTGCCGACGGTGCTGGTCCGCCTGGCCGACGCCGGGGGGCTCTACATGTCCTGGCGCTGGACGGCGGGAGCCCAGGGGTTCGGCACCGGCTACGCGCCGGGCCCGGACACCGACGCCGTGCTGGCGGAGCTGTCCGCCGCCCTGCCGGGTCCGGAGGGGATCGCCGCGGCCCTGGACGGCGCGCTCGCCGATCCGTCGGCCGAGCGCGCCCTGGCCGCCCGCCTGTCCGAGGTGCTCTGGCCCGCCGAGCTCACCGACCAGATCCGCACCGTCGCCCGGGGGCTGGGCATGCGCCCCCTGGTGCGGGTCCAGCCGTCCCCGCGCACCGGCCGCGTCCCCTGGGAACTGCTGGCGGCGGACCCCGGCGGCACCCGCCTGCTCGACCTCGCCGACGTGTCCCTGGCGGCCCCGGCCGCCCTCACCGCCGGCCCCCGCCCGGAGCCCGCGCCCGGAGGGCCCGCGGTGCTGGTCCTGGACCCGCGCGTACCGGGCTTTCGCGCCGACTCGGAACTCGGGTCGGTGCTGGGGCGGCCGGGCACCGACCCGGACGTGCTCGCCCTGGTCGAGGCCCACCGCGCCGCCGACGACATGCTGCCCCGGGTGGCCGCGCCGCAGGAGGCGCTGCGGCGGACCGACCAGGACCGCCACTGGCTGGGCGGGGCCCTGCGCGCGGGCGCGCGCCGCCTGCTCTACGTCGGCCACGCCACCTCCGCCCCGGTGGAGGACGGCCAGAGCGAGGACACCCTGCTCCACCTGTGCTGCACCGCCGACACCGGGGGCCACGCCGAACCGGTGCGCGGGCACCGCCCGCTCAGCGCCAAGGACCTGCTGCTGGGCACCCCGGACGGCCGGCCCGGGCACGAGGTGTGGCCGTCCCCTGCGCGGGTGGCGCTCATCGCCTGCGACAGCGGCGCCGACACCCGGTTCGCCGAACCCTTCGGCCCCGCCTCGGCACTGCTGCGCAACGGCGCCGACCTGGTCACCGCGGCCCGGTGGGCGCTGCCGACCAACGCCGCCTTCCACCGCTTCGGCGGGGTCCCGGCCGGGGAGCGGCCGCTCACGGAGCTGATCGCCGCCGTGGACGCCGCCCACGACGCCCCCGCGCCGGTGCGCGCGCTGGCCGACTGGCAGCGCACCCGCCTGGACCGCTGGCGCACCACCGGCGACCCGGCCGCCGTTCCCCTGCTGTGGGCGGCCCCGGCCACCGCCACCGCGGGCCCCCGCTGAGGGCCCCCGACGGTCAGACCCCGTGGACGGCGCGGCGGACCTCGGCGTAGCGGGCGCGCACCTGCGGGGCGGGGGAGGCCCCGACCTCCTCCGCGATGCCCCCGGCGTTCCACTCCGGCGGGGCGTCGGTGCCCGCCAGCGCCCAGGCGGCCTGGCGGGCGGCGCCCAGCGCCACGTACTCGGCGGGCTCGGGCACCGCCACCGGCGCGTCCAGCACGGTCGCCGCCACCCGGCGCACCGCCTCCGAACGCGCGGCCCCGCCCACCAGCAGCACCCGGCGCACCGGCACGCCCCGGTCGGTCAGCGCGGACAGCCCGTCGGCCAGCCCGCAGAGCATCCCCTCGACCGCGGCCCGCGCCAGGTGGGCGGCCGTCATGTTGTCCCGGCGCATCCCGTGCAGCGATCCGGCGGCCGAGGGCAGCGCCGGGGTCCGCTCGCCGTCCAGGTAGGGCAGCATCACCAGCCCGCCCGCCCCCGGCTCGGCGGCCAGCGCCAGCGCGTCCAGACCGGCCGGGTCGGTGCCCAGCAGCCCCGCGGTCGCGGTCAGCACCCGGGCGGCGTTGAGGGTGCACACCAGCGGCAGGTAGCGCCCGGTCGCGTCGGCGAACCCGCACACGGTGCCCGAGGCGTCGCGGACCGGGGTCTCGCTCACCGCGAACACCGTCCCGCTCGTCCCCAGCGACACCACCGCGTCGCCCGGCCGCAACCCCAGGCCCAGGGCCGCGCCCATGTTGTCCCCGGTGCCGGGGGCGACCACCGCCCCGCCCGGGGTGTACCCGACCGTCTCGGCGGGCGCCGCCACCCGCGGGGTGTCCAGCTCCCGCCCGAACGCCCGCACCAGCAGGTCCGTCCGGTACCCGCCGCCGCTCGCCGACCAGTACCCGGTCCCGGAGGCGTCGCCCCGGTCCGTGGTCGGGGCGCCCTCCCGGCCGGTCAGCCACCAGGTCAGCCAGTCGTGCGGCAGCATCACCCCGGTCGCGCGGGCGGCGGCCTCCGGCTCGTTCTCGGCGAACCAGCGGAGCTTGGACACCGTCAGGGAGACACCGGGGACGTTGTCCACCGCCTCCGCCCACGCCCGGGGCCCGCCCAGTTCGGCGATGAGGTCCTCGGCGGCCCCGGCCGAACGGGTGTCGTTCCACAGTAGGGCTTCGCGCACCACCTCGCCGTCCCCGTCCACGGTCACCATGCCGTGCTGCTGGCCGGCCACCGCGACGGCCGCGACCCCGTCCAGCAGGCCCGCCGAGGCCTCCTCCAGCGCCGCCCACCAGGCGCGCGGGTGGACCTCGGTGCCGTCCGGGTGCGGGGCGCGCGCCTCGCGCACCACGCTCCCGTCCCCGGCGTCGCAGACCACGATCTTGCAGGACTGGGTCGAACTGTCGATTCCGGCGACGAGGGGCATCGGGACTCCGCGGTGAAGGAATTAGTCGGGGCTCCCAACGAATTTAGCCCGCGCCGTCCGTTCTGTCACGGGCGAGGGGCGCCCGCGGGCGCCCCCCGTGTCCCGCGGAGCGTTTCAGGCCAGCGGTGCCACACCGCCGAACGCCCCGCGGTGGTAGACCAGCGGCGGCCGCGGGTCCTCCAGCACCAGCGTGTGGGTCACCCGGCCGACCACCAGCCAGTGGTCGCCGATCAGCCGGGTGTCGAAGCGGTCGCACACCAGGTACGCCACCGCCCCGTCCAGCAGCGGGACCTCCGACGGGCCGGGCCGCCACGCCGTCGGCGGGGCGAACCGGTCCGCCCCCCTGCTCGCGAACCGGGTGGCCAGCTCCGACTGCTCCTCGCCCAGCAGCTGCACACCGAACTGCCCGGCCAGCCGCAGCGCCGGCCAGGTGGTCGAGGAGTCGGCGATGTAGAACGACACCAGCGGCGGGTCCAGGCTCACGCTGGTGAAGGAGGTGGCGGTCAGCCCCACGGGCCGCCCCTCCACGGTGGCGGTGATGATGACGACCCCGGCCGGGTGGTTGCGCAGCGTCGCGCGGAAACGGCCGGCCTCGGTCGAGGGCGGGGGGACGGTCTCGGTGGCACTCAACGGACTCTCCCGGGGTGGTGGGACGGCGGGTTCAGGACGCGGTGGCCCGGGCGGTCGCGCGCAGCGCCGGCGCGGCGGCCCCGGCCCAGGGGGCGAGCACCTCGTCCAGCAGCGGGGCGGGGACGTCCGGGCCCCCGGCGGGGACGGTGTCCTGGAGCAGCGCCACCCCGGCGGCGGGCACCGTCGCGCCCAGCTCCAGCAGCAGCGGCCGCAGGTGCACCTCCACCGCGAGGGTGTGCGCGGGCGAGGCCATCACCAGTACCGGGACCGCGGTGACCCCGGCCAGGCCGCCCGGGGGCAGCAGGTCCAGGAACACCTTGAGCAGCCCGGTGTAGGTGGCCTTGTAGGTGGGGCTGGCCACGACCAGCAGCTCGGCGGCGCGCACCTGCTCCAGGGCCGCGGCCACGTCCAGCGGCGGACCGGGGGTGAGCAGCAGGGGTTGCAGGCCGGCGAGTTCGAGCAGGTCGGCCCGCTCGGGGAGCCCGGCGGCCCGGGCGGCGTGGCGGGCCACGGCCAGCCCGGCGGTGGCGGTGCGCGAGTGCGGTCGGGGGTTGCCGACGAGGACGGTGGTGGTCATGGCGGGCCTTCGGATTCGGTGTGTCGGTCGGACGGACGCCGTCGGGACGGAGCGGTCGTCGCGGGTCAGATCTGCCCGTGCCGCGGGGGGCGGCGCCGGTTGAGGGAGTACTCGCCCAGGTGCTGGACCTTCCAGCGCTCCGGGTCGTGGACGGTGTGGGTGCGGGCGTCGCGCCAGAAACGGTGCAGGTTCTCGCCCTGGGCGGTGGCGCGGGTCCCGGCCACCTCGAACAGCGCCGAGGACACCTCCACGGCGGTCCGGCCGCCGGCGACCTTGGCGGCGGCCACCGCCAGGGAGGCCTCGGCGGTGGCGTCCCCGGCCCCGGGGGAGTCCTGGGCCAGGACCGCGTCGGCGGTGTCCACCCGGGCGGCGGCGGTGGCCAGCAGCGCCTCGGCGGCGCGGACCCGGACCTCCAGCTCGCCGAACCGGTGGACGAGCAGGGGGTCCTCCGCCGCGGTGTCCGCCCCGCTCTCGAACCAGGGGCGGCTCTTGGTGCGGACGAACTCCGCGGCCGCGTCCAGGGCCCCGCGCGCCGCGCCGACGTCGATGGCGGTGTGCAGCAGCTGGGCGAACGCGCCGAACGTGGTGGGGGCCTCGAATGTGCGGTACTGCTCCAGCACCAGCGCGTCGGGCACCCGCACCCCGGACAGGTGCACCGTGCCGCTGGCGGTGGTGCGCTGGCCCATCCCGTTCCAGTCGTCCTCGATCCGGACCCCGGGGGCGGAGGCGGGCACGAGGGCGATGTGCGGGCGCGGGCCGCCGGGGGTCTCGGCGGGGGCGACGACCGCGAGCCAGTCGGCGAACAGCGAGCCGGTGGCGTAGTACTTGGTGCCCTCCAGACACCACTCCTCGCCGTCGCGCTCCAGCCGGGTGGCGTGCGTGTGCGCGGTCCTCCCCGAGCGCTCGGCCTGGGCGTTGCCGAGCAGGGCCCCCACCAGGACGTCGCCGAACACCCGCTCGCGGGCGGCGGGGCCGCCGCGCAGGCGCACGGCGTTGAGGAAGGCGAAGTGCGGCTGGGGGATCTGGGCGAGGCTGAGGTCGGCGGTGCCGAGCAGCCGCAGCACCTCGGCGACGGTGGCGGCGCGCACGCCGGCGCCGCCCAGGGAGCGCGGCACGGTGATGCCCAGCAGGCCGGAGCGCGACAGCGCGCGCACCTGCCCGCGGGGGAGCGTGCGGTCCCGGTCGCGGGCGGCGGCGCCCTCGGCCAGGTGGGGGAGCAGGTCGCGCACGGCGTCCAGGGCCTCGGCGTCGGTGGCCAGGACCCGGGCGGGCGCCCGGTCGTCGGCCGTGCCTCGGGCGGGGCCGGTGATCGTCTCGGACACGGGGAACCTCCTGCTTGTGGCGCACACTGACCTGTGAATACCTACCGGAATTGTGTGGAATTACAGCACGGGTGGGCCTGCGACGGGCGGCGGTGCCCGATCTTCGGCGTGGCGTTCGGTGCGGAGGGCTCGGGCGGCGGGGGTGTGCACGCCCCGGGCCGGGGTGGCGGGCCGCTCCGCGCACGGCGGCCCTCCCGGCCCGGGGCGTGGGGACCGGCCTCGCGGCGTCCGCCCGGCGGGGTGGCCCGGGCGGGCGCCGCGGGTGCGGCGGGTCCTGGCCGGCGGCTCCGCGATTCCGTCGGCCCCCTCTCCAGGCTGGAACGCTAAACACATTTTGTCAACCAGAAAAGTAGGAAATATTCGGAGGGGTGCCATTGAGCGAGGTCGGGCGGTGTGTCCGGCGCGGGTGCGACGCGCGTGGCGCGGGAGTATGCCGACTAAACCTGTAGGGAATGTGGTTTACTGCGGTGCATGGCAGTCAGCACTCCGGTACACCCGCCGCGGACCTGGCGGAGGTCGCTCACCTTCGACGAACGCTGTCGGTGAGCGGCCGGCGCGCCGCGCCGCCCGCACCCGACCCCGTCCGCCGCAGCAGTGAGAAGAAGACGAAGCCCATGACCGCCGACATCGCCACCGCACCCACGCCGCTCACCCTGGACCGCCTGGCGGCGCTGACCGCCGAAGTGGCCGAAGAGGTCCGCCGGGGTCTGCACGAGATCCGCTTCGACGCCGAGAACCGCTGGTCGGTGCGCCTGCACGCGGACGACCACACCGACGTCTGGCTCATCTCCTGGACCCCCGACCAGTCCACCCGGCTGCACGACCACGCGGGCTCCCTGGGCGCCCTGACCGTCGTCGCCGGCGAGCTGGTCGAGCGCTACTGGGCCGGCCGGCTGCGCGAGCGCACCCTCGCCGACGGCGGGGGCGGCCGCTTCCCGCTGGGCCACGTCCACGACGTCGTCAACGCCTCCGGCGCGCCCGCCGTCAGCGTGCACGCCTACTCCCCGCCGCTGACGGCCATGCACTACTACGAGGTCGGCGGCGACGGCGCCCTGCGCCGCACCGACAGCGTCCTCACCACCGACCCCGAGCCCGGCGCACCGACCCTGGACAGCGTCCCGGCCCGCGAGGGGGTCCGGTGAGCGCGGTCGACCGCCTCCTCCACAGCAGGCGCGCCCGCCTGGAGCGCCTCTCGCCCGCCGAGGCCCTGGCCGCCCAGCGCGCGGGCGCGCTGCTGGTCGACACCCGGCCCGCCGTCAACCGCGAGACCGAGGGGGAGATCCCCGGGGCCCTGGTCATCGACCGCAACGTCCTGGAGTGGCGCCTGGACCCGACCAGTCCGGACCGGGTGCCCGAGGCGGACTCCGCCGACCGGCACATCGTGCTGTTCTGCAACGAGGGCTACGCCTCCAGCCTGGCCGCCGCCCAGCTCCAGGAGCTGGGCCTGAGCCGGGCCACGGACCTCGTCGGGGGCTTCCGCGCCTGGCGGGCCCAGGGGCTCCCGGTCCTCGCACCCCGGGGCTGACCCGGTCCGGAGCGCGGTGAGTCCCGGGCGGACGGGTGTCCGCCCGGGCCTGGCGCTCCGCACGGCCTTTAATTACACTAAATCAGTAGGTTTTATAGAGAATCGGCGGCGCCCCGCTGCGTCCCCCCACCCCCCGGGCGCCCCGACACCGGCGCCCGGAGAAACAGAGAAGGACCATGAGCGAGACACCCCCCACCGCCCCCGAACGCCCCCGCCGCAGCCTCGGCGAGGACTGGGCCGCCACCGTCACCGGACTCGTCCTGCTCGGCCTCGCCCTGGTCGGCGCCATCCCGGCGGGGCTGATCCCGTGAGCGACGCGAACCCCGCCCCCGGCGACGAGACCCCCGAGGAGGCCCCCGGGGCCGCCGGGGCCGAGACGGTGCGGACCGGGGCGGACCCGGGCCCGCCGGAGGCGGCAGGGGAGGGCGCGGCCGCCACCGAGGACACCACCGGAAGCGGCGGCGCGGACGCCCCGGCGGTCCGCGGCGGCGCCTCCCCGGCCTGGGCCGCGGTCGGCCTGGCCGTCGTCCTGGCGCTCGCCGCCACCACCCGGTTCCTCACCTCTTGGGTCCCCGAGGCCGCGGCGGGAACGGCCCTGGCCGGGTTCGCCGAGGCCGTCGAGTACCCGGTCTACGCCATCCTGCTGGGCCTGCTCGGCAACCTGGTGCTCACCCTGGCCGGCGTGCGCGACCGCCTGGCCCCGGCCTTCCGCACCGAGTTCTTCATCAAGACCGGCCTGGTCCTGGTGGGCTCCACCGTCCTGCTCGACGTCATCGTCCGGGCCGCGGGTCCCGCGATCCTCCAGGCGCTGTTCCTGGTCACCGCGGTGTTCCTGTTCACCTGGTGGCTCGGCGGCCGGTTCGGCCTGGACGACCGGCTGCGCGCGCTGCTGGCCTCCTCGGTCTCCATCTGCGGCGTCAGCGCCGCGATCGCCGCCGCCGGGGCCGTGCAGGCCCGCCGCGAGCAGCTCGCCTACACCGCGAGCCTGGTCATCCTGTTCGCCGTCCCGTCGATCTTCCTGCTGCCCTGGCTGGTCGGCGTGCTGGGCCTCGACGACGCCCAGGCCGGCGCCTGGATCGGCGGCAACATCGACACCACCGCGGCGGTCGCCGCGGCCGGTGCGATCGTCGGCGAGGACGCGCTCCAGATCGCGTCCATCGTCAAGTCCACCCAGAACGTCCTGATGGGCGTGGTGGCGGTGCTGCTCACCGCCTACTTCGCCGTCAAGGCCGCCCCCGCAGGGGAGGGCGCCGCCGCCCGTCCGGGCCTGACGACCCTGTGGGAGCGGTTCCCCAAGTTCGTACTGGGCTTCCTGGCCGCCTCGGTCATCGCCACGGTCTGGGCCAACGCCGGGGGCGACGGCGCCCAGGACGGCCTGGACACCGCCAAGGCGCTGCGCGACTGGTTCCTCATCGCGGCGTTCACCAGCATCGGCCTGGAGTTCAAGGCGGGCTCGCTGCGCGAGGCCGGCTGGCGGCCGATCGGCGTCTTCGCCCTGGCCACCGTGTTCAACCTGCTGGTGGGCCTGGTGCTGGCGTTCCTGCTGTTCCGCGGCTTCTCCTTCTGAGCCGGAGCGCGCACGCGCGAGGGGGCGGGCCGGTGCCCGCCCCCCTCGCCGTGTCCCGGGGTCAGGCGGCCCCCGAGGCGCGCAGTCCGGACAGCGCCCGCTCCAGGCCGCCCAGCTCGCGCAGCATCGCGTCGGCCGCGGAGTCCAGGGCCGCGCCGGGCCGGAACACCCCGGCCCCGTCCAGGTCGTCGCGCAGCCCGACCGTGACGACCGGGGCCGCCGGGACCATGCCCAGGGCCGCCGCCACCGGCTGGAACGCCTCCACCGCGCGTATCCCCCGCGAGGACATCCCGTAGCCGACGAAGCCCACGGGCTTGCGCCGCCACTCGTGGAAGAGGAAGTCGACCGCGTTCTTGAGCGGGGCGGTGTACGAGTGGTTGTACTCGTTCACCACGAACACGAAGGCGTCGGCGGAGGCGACCGTCGCGCTCCACGCCCTGGTGTGCGGGTGCACGGGCGCGTCCTGGGAGGGGGAGCCCGGCTCGTCCAGGAAGGGCAGCGCCAGCTCGGCGAGGTCCACGGTGAAGGGGGTGAACACGCCCTCGCGTACCGCGCGCCCGGTCACCCAGGAGGCGATCGAGGGGCCCGGGCTGGTGGGGCGGGTGCTGGCGGAGAGGACCATCAGGCGGGGCATGGGAGTGCCTCCTCAGTTCTTCGAGGGCGAGTGGGCGGGCGCGGGGAGGGGCGCCCCGGTGCGGAGCACGGACAGGAACGCCTGGGTGAGCGGGCCGACGGCGAGGGCGAAGAGCACGGTGCCGACGCCGACCGAGCCGCCGAACAGCCAGCCCAGGACGAGGACGGACAGTTCGATCGCGGTGCGCGCCCGGGCGATGCTCAGGCCGCGCGCGGCCAGGCCGGTCATCAGCCCGTCCCGGGGACCCGGGCCCAGTCCCGCGCCGACGTAGAGGGCGGTGGCCGCGGCGGTGAGCACGACGCCCGCCGCCAGCAGGGCCCAGCGCCAGAGCAGGGACTGCGGATCGGGGAGCAGGGCCAGGGAGACCTCCACGGCCGGGCCGACCAGCAGCACGTTGGCGACGGTGCCGGGACCCGGCCGCTGGCGCAGGGGGAGCCAGAGCAGCAGCACCAGCGCGCCGACCCCGATCACGACCCCGCCCAACGGCAGGCCGGTGCGGTGGGCCAGGCCCTGGTGGAGCACGTCCCAGGAGGACATCCCCAGGTCCGCGCGGACCATCAGGGCGACCCCGAGGCCGAAGAGCGCGAGGCCGGCGGTGAGGGCGGTGTACCGGAGGGGGAGGGAGGACATGGCGTTCCTTTGGTGATGTGTCACCAAGAATCCGATATCCCGGTGACGTGTCACCAATGTAAGGGGAGTCTTGGTGACATGTCAACGCTAGGGTGGGGGCATGGAACCACCACGCTGGCTCACCGCCCCCGAGGCCCGCGCCTGGCGCGGCTACCGGCGCATGCGCGCCCTGCTCGACCTGCGGATCACCCGCGACTTCGCCGAGGACGGGCTGTCGGACGCGGACTACGACGTGCTGTCCAACCTGGGCGAGGCCGCCGGGAACCGGCTGCGCACCCGTGAGATGGCCTCGCGCATGCTCTGGTCCACCTCCCGGCTCTCCCACCACGTCTCCCGGATGGAGAAGCGCGGCCTGGTCCGGCGCCTGGAGGCGGAGGAGGACGCCCGCGGCAGTGAGATCGCGCTCACCGGTCACGGGCGGGAGGTCCTGGAGGCCGCCGCGCCCGCCCATGTGGCGACGGTGCGGGAGCACTTCATCGACCTGCTCACCCCGGAGGAGGTCCGGGTGCTGGGCGACATCGCCGAGAAGGTGGTGGAGCGCCTGGCGCGGGACACGCCCACGCGCAGCCCGGAGCGCCGGGCGCGGGGGCGGGCCTGACGCGCGGGCGGGTGCGCCGTGCCGCTCCGGGGCCCGCCCGCCGCGCCGGCGGTCAGGCCTCGGCGGAGGGCGCGCCCGGGCCCCGGTAGATGTAGCCGACCCTGCGCACGGTGGCGATGAGGTCCCCGGCCGGGCCGAGTTTGCGGCGCAGCCGGTGGATGTGCACGTCGATGGTGCGCGAGTGCATCCCCTCCGCGGCGCCCCACACCCGCTCCATCAGCTCGGTGCGGGTGATCGCGCGGCCGGGGGAGCCGGTCAGGCACTCCAGCAGCTCGTACTCCTGGTAGGTCAGCTCCACCTCGCGCCCGTCCGACCACACCCGGCGGGCGTCGCGGTCCAGGAGCAGGCCGCCGGCGGGCGGCAGGGGGCGGACCCGGGTGTGGGGCTCGTCCACGACGACCCCGTACACCAGCATGTACTTGCCGCTCTCGGGAAGGGGTAGCACGCCCAGGAGCGAGTGCTCGCCCGAGTCGGCGCCGGGGGTCTCCCGGGGGCCGGGGACGGCGGTCAGGGCCGGGCGTGCGGGCCGGGCCTCGGTCTCGGCTGTGGCGGTGTGTGCGGTGAGCATGACTCCATGATGCGGCCTATTCTCGATATTAGCTACCGTATTAGTTGGTAATCTTGGCCCCCTGTGGCCGATGCCACGTGGCGCGGGGGGAGGCCGGGAGATTTCCTACCAAGGAGGTGGGATAGTCTTCCATTGGGTCATCGGATGTCCCATCGGACCCTCCGGTCCCACCCGAGCGCCGGTCGCGCACCGGTGCGGCGGAACCCCCCGCGATCCCCACCCTCACGATCACGAAGGAGCGCACATGCGCACGACCTCAGCCGTCATCGGTGCCGCCGCCGCTGTCACCCTGGCGCTCACCGCCTGCGGCGCCCCCAGTGAGCAGGCCGCGGAGGACAACGGGGGAGAGGGCGCGGCGGAGGTGCTGCGCGTGGGCGTCAGCCCCGTCCCGCACGGCGACATCCTCGCCTTCATCGACGAGAACCTCGCCGAGGAGGCCGGGCTGGACCTGGAGATCGTGGAGATCTCCGACTACAACACCCCCAACACCCTCCTGGTCGAGGGCGAGCTGGACGCGAACTACTTCCAGCACCGCACCTACCTGGAGGAGTGGACGGCCAACGGTCCCGACGCCGACTTCACCTACATCACCGACGTGCACATCGAGCGCCTCGGCCTGTACTCCGAGAGCGTCGAGAGCGTCGCCGACCTGCCCGAGGGCGCCGAGATCGCCGTGCCCAACGACCCGGCCAACCTCAACCGCGCCCTGGGCATCCTCCAGACCGAGGGCCTCATCGAGGTGGACCCGGAGGCCGGCGAGCTGGCCACCGAGAACGACATCACCGACAACCCCAAGGACATCACCGTCACGCCGCTGGAGGCCGCGCAGCTGCCGCGCGCCATCGCCGATGTGGACGCCGCGGTCGTCAACGGCAACTACGCCATCGAGGCGAACCTGCCCGAGGAGAGCAACGTCCTGGCCTGGGAGCCCGAGGGCGACGACTACGTGCAGGCCTACGCCAACGGCCTGGTGGCCCTGGAGGAGAACGCCGAGGACGAGCGTGTTCGGCTCCTGGCCGAGCTGCTGCACGACGAGCGCGTCCTGGAGTTCGTGAAGGAGTCCTGGCAGGGCGTCGTCCTGGCCGTGGACGCCGAGGGCAACGTCATCGAGACCGCCGAGTAGCACCCGGCGACGACACCGAGCGGGGCCCGGCGGGCCCCGATCGCACCAGGGCTCCGCGCCGCCCCCGGCTCGTCTCTCCGGCGGGCGGCGCGGGACCCCGCACACCGTGAGGGGCGGTGGGGCCGTGCGCCCCGCCGCCCCTCGCGGCGTTCCCGGCCAGGGCCCCTCTGCGCAAGCTTTTTGTGAGCTGGATCACTGTCGATTGACTTCCTACTAATCCTACTAATTAAGTATGTTTTTTCCTGGTCGCTCCGGCCTCCCCCTACGTCGTGAAGAGGAATCCCGAGATGAGCAAGCGCACCACCGTGCTCTCCGCCGCCGCGGCGGCCCTGGCGCTCAGCCTGGCCGCGACCGCGTGCGGGGGAGCGGAGGACGGCGGCGGGTCCGGCGACGGCGCCCCGGCCGACTCCCTGACCCTCGGCTACTTCCCCAACCTCACCCACGCCCCGGCCCTGGTCGGCGTGGAGAACGGGACCCTCGCCGAGGCGCTGGGCGACGTCGAGTTGCAGACCCAGACCTTCAACGCCGGCCCCGACGCGATCAACGCCCTGTTCGCCGGGGAGATCGACGCGACGTTCATCGGCCCCAACCCGGCCGTCAACGGCTGGTCGCAGTCGGACGGCACGGCCCTGCGCATCATCGCAGGGTCCACCTCGCGCGGCGCCGGGCTGGTCGTCCGCGAGGGCATCGACAGCGTCGAGGACCTGCCCGGCACCACCCTCTCCACGCCGCAGCTGGGCAACACCCAGGACGTGGCGCTGCGCTGGTTCGTCCGGGAGCAGGGCTGGGAGGTCGACACCGAGGGCGGCGGCGACCTGTCGATCCTGCCCCAGGACAACGCGGAGATCATCGACACCTTCCTGCTCGGCGAGATCGACGGCGCGTGGGTCCCCGAGCCCCACCTGAGCCGCCTGGTCGAGGAGGGCGGCGGCCACCTGCTGGTCGACGAGGCCGACCTGTGGCCCGAGACCGGCGGCGAGTTCGTCACCACCCACCTCATCGTCAACGCCGACTTCCTGGAGGCGAACCCCGAGGTCGTCGAGGGCCTGCTGCGCGGGCACGTCGAGACGGTCGACTGGATCAACGACAACCCCGAGGAGGCCCAGGCCGCGGCCATCGCCCACCTGGAGTCGCTGACCGGCGGCGAGCTGGACGCCGAGGTGGTCGCCTCCGCGTTCGGCAACATGACCTTCACCGTCGACCCGGTCGCGGAGTCGCTGCGCGGCGGCGCCGAGCACGCGGAGGGGGTCGGCCTGCTGGACCCGGTCGACCTGGAGGGCATCTACGCGCTCGACCTGCTCAACGGGGTGCTGACCGAGCTCGACCGGGAAGAGGTCGCCGGCTTCTGACCCGGCGGGGCGCCGCCACGGAAAGTGGCCTGGATCACTTTCTGTGGCGGCCGTCGGCGGTGGCGCGGCCCCCACGAGGGGATTCGTGTCGGCGCAACGCTCTGAGCTGCGCTTTCTCCGTGGGGCTTGGAGTGGTCGGAGCGGGGAGGGCGTCCGGGTCGCGGGCCTCCGGAACCCCGTGCTCTGACAGGGGCGCGCGGTGACTTTCACAAATCCTACTTATTAAGTAGAGTTTTGTCCGTTGCCAGACCGCACCCGAAAAGGACTCCTCATGCGTGTGCCCTCCCCGCCCCTGCGGACCGCGGCCGCGGTCCTGCTGGTCCTGGGCGCGGCCGCCACCGGATGCGCCGCGGACCCCGAGCGGGACGACACGCTGACCCTGGGCTACTTCCCCAACCTCACCCACGCCCCCGCGCTGGTCGGGGTGGAGGACGGGATCTTCGCCCGGGCCCTGGGCGACACCGCCTTCGACACCCGCACCTTCAACAGCGGCCCCGACGCCGTCAACGCCCTCTTCTCCGGCGAGATCGACGCCGCCTATCTGGGGCCCAGCCCGGCCGTCAACGGCTGGCACCAGTCCGAGGGGCAGGCCCTGCACATCGTCGCCGGGGCCGCCACCCGCGGCACCGGCCTCGTGGTCCGGGAGGGCATCGACGACGTCGAGGACCTGCGCGGCACCACCCTGGCCACACCCCAGCTCGGCGGGACCCAGGACGTGGCGCTGCGCTGGTTCGCCCGCGAACAGGGCTGGGAGACCGACACCGCCGGCGGCGGCGACCTGTCCATCGTCCCCCAGAGCAACCCCGAGACCGTCGACGCCTTCGCGCTCGGCGAGATCGACGGGGCCTGGCTCCCCGAGCCCTTCCTCGGCCGAGTCCTCGCCGAGGACGGTGCGCACCTGCTCGTCGACGAGGCCGACCTGTGGCCCGGCGGTGAGTTCGTCACCACCCACCTCGTCGTCTCCGCCGACCTGCTCCGGGAGCACCCCGAACGGGTCGAGGACCTGCTGCGCGGACACGTCGAGGCGGTCGACCTGGTCAACGACGACCCGGACGCCACCCTGTGGGCCGTCTCCGCCCACCTGGAGGAGATCACCGGGAGCACGCCCGATCCCGACCTCACCGCCGCGGCGCTCGACAACATCGCCTTCACCGTCGACCCCGCCGCGGACTCACTGCTCACCGGAGCCGAGAGGGCCGAGGCCGTCGGCCTGCTCGACCCCGTCGACCTGACCGGAATCTACGCCCTGGACCCGCTCAACGCCCTCCTCGCCGAGGACGGCCGAGAGCCGGTCGCCGGGCTGGAAGGGGAGGGGCCCTGATGACCGCCGTCACCGACACGCCCCCGCGTACCGCCGCCGTCGAGATCGACGGCATCTCCAAGGTGTTCGGCCACGGCAGCGGTGCCGTGACCGCCATCGACGGGATGTCGATCACCGTCGGGACCGGGGAGTTCCTGTCCATCGTGGGGGCCTCCGGCTGCGGCAAGAGCACGCTGCTCTCCCTCGTCGCCGGACTCGACCGCCCCACCACCGGCGCCGTGGACGTCGGGGACCACCGGGTCTCCATGATGTTCCAGGAGGCCGCGCTGTTCCCGTGGCTGAGCGTCGGGGCCAACATCGAGGTGCCGATGAAGGTCAACAAGGTGCCCCGGGCCGAGCGCCGGCGGCGGGTCGCCGAGCTTCTGGACCTGGTGCGACTGACCGGGTTCGAGCGCAAGCAGCCCCACGAGCTGTCCGGCGGCATGCGCCAGCGCGTCGCCCTGGCCCGCGCCCTGGCCCAGGACACCGACGTGCTGCTCATGGACGAGCCCTTCGGTGCACTGGACGCCATGACGCGCGACATCCTCCACGACGAGCTGGAGCGGATCTGGCAGGAGAAGGGGCTGACCGTCCTCTTCGTCACCCACAACGTGCGCGAGGCGGTGCGCCTGGGCGACCGGGTCGTGCTGCTGTCCAGCCGCCCGGGCCGGGTCATCTCCGAGTTCCCCGTGGAGGGCGAGCGGCCCCGCCGCATCGACTCCGCGCCCATCGCGGCCCAGGCCGCCGCCATCACCGACCGGCTCCGCGAGGAGGTCTCCCGCCATGCCTGACGCCGACGTGAGGGACCGGGACCGCGAGGTCCACGGGCTGGACGCCCTCGAACTCCAGCCCGCGCGCGGCACCGGCGCGACCGGGCTCGGCGAGAGGGCCCGCGTGCTGTGGTCGGCGACCTGGCCCAAGCTGGTCGCCGTGGTCCTGGTGCTGGCCGCCTGGCAGGCCGTGGTGTGGTCGGGGTGGCGGACCGAGTTCGTGTTCCCCGGCCCGGACAGGGTGCTGCCCGCCCTGTTCGGCGAGATCACCACGCCGGAGTTCTGGACGGCGGTGCAGGTGACCATGCGCCGGGCCCTCACGGGGTTCGCCCTGGCGCTGGCCGTGGGCGTGGTCATCGGGCTGGCGGTGTCGCAGTTCAAGCCGCTGCGGGCGGCCATCGGGTCGCTCATCACCGGGCTCCAGACCATGCCGTCGATCGTGTGGTTCCCCTTCGCGATGCTGCTGTACGGCATCAGCGAGTCGGCGATCATGTTCGTCATCGTGCTGGGCGCCGCCCCCTCCATCGCGGGCGGGCTCGTGTCCGGCATCGACTACGTGCCGCCGACGCTGCTGCGCGCCGGGCAGGTCATGGGGCTGCGCGGGGCGCAACGGTACACGGTGCTCATCATCCCGGCGGCGCTGCCGATGTTCGTCACGGGGCTCAAGCAGGGCTGGGCGTTCGCCTGGCGTTCCCTGATGGCGGGCGAGCTGCTGGTGATCATCAACCAGCAGAACTCCATCGGCTGGGCGCTCAGCCAGGCCCGCCAGCTCAACGACGCCGACCGGCTGCTGAGCTACATCATCATCGTCCTGGTCATCGGCATCGTGATCGACGTGTTCTTCAACTGGGCCGACCGCGCCCTGCGCCGGCGCTGGGGCATCACCGCCTGAGCGCACGCACGGGCCGCCCCGGGGCCCCGGGGCGGCCCGCCCCTGCGTCCCGGGGCGGATCAGGTGAGCAGTCCGGCGAGGTAGACCGCACCGGTGAGGCAGACGAGGGCGCCCAGCAGGAGGCGCAGGGGCCGCTCGCCCATCCGGCGCGACAGGGCGATGCCCGCCAGGGAGCCCAGCGCGCCGCCCGTGCCCAGGGCCAGGCCGGTCTCCCAGTCCGGGGCGGCCGGGGCCGCGCCGAAGCCGACCCGGTCGAAGACCGCGTAGGCGGTCAGTCCCACGACCGAGGTCGTGAAAGTGGTCGTCAGCGCCACCACCGCGGCCCGGGCGGTGATCCAGCCCGCCACCCCGATCAGCAGCGGCGACAGCAGGGACCCGCCGCCGATGCCCACCGCCGCGCCCACCAGTGAGGCGCCGCCCGCCGCGGCCGCGAGCAGCCGGCGGCCACCGCGTTCGCGTCCCGGGCGCGGGGGAGCGTCCCGCCGGGAGGGGGACAGCAGCCGCACGCCCGTGCCGAGCAGGACCACGCCGAGCAGGCCGCGGAACAGCAGCGGGTCCGACAGCCAGGTGACCCGCACCGCCGCCCCCGCGACCGCGCAGGGCACGGCGGCCGCCGTCACCACGAGCATCTCCGCGCCGTTCCCGCGCGCGGACCGGGCGAGCCGGGCGATGCCCAGCGGGGTGGCCACCACGTTGTAGAGCAGGTTGGTGGCGCTGACCTGGGGGCCGTGCATGCCCAGGGCGCTGAGCTGCACGGGCAGCAGCAGGACGGCCCCGGAGACGCCGACGGGGGCGGTCAGCGCGGCGACGGCGAATCCGGCCAGGGCGGCCACGAGGAGTTCCACCCGGCAAAGCCTATCGATTGAGTGGGGAATTCGGGAGGGTGTTCCGGGGCCGCCCTGTGGTTCAGTGGGGCGTGGTCCGGTAGGACGGGGCGTCCCGCGGTGGGGGCCCGGAGCGCGAGGAGAGGCGAACGATGGAGGAGGAGTCCCGGCCCGCCGGGTCGCAGGCGGTGGTCCGGGCGCTGCGGGTGCTGCACTGCTTCCGCGACCACGGACCCGAACTGGGCGCCACCGACATCGCCCGGCTGCTGGACCTGCGCACCAGCACGGCCCACCGGCTGGCCCGCACCCTGGTCTCCGAGGGCTTCCTGGAGCAGGACGCCGCCACCTCCCGCTACCGGCTCGGCGCCGCCGTCGCCGAACTGGGCCATGCCCTGTACCGGCACCGCGGCCTGTACCGGATCGAACCCCTCATGGAGAGCCTGGCCGAGGCCACCGGCACGTCGCCGGGCCTGGCCGTCCGCAGCGGTTCGCGTGCGGTGGTCATCGCCGGGGAGGCGGTGGACCCCGAGTCGGGGCTGAGCGTCTACATCCCGCTGCACGCCTCGGCGATGGGCAAGGTCCTGATGGCCTGGGACACCTCGGTCGACCCCTCCCGGCTGGAGCTGGAACGGCTGACCGCGAACACCGTCACCGACCCCGACCGGCTCCGGGCCGTGCTGGAGGAGGTGCGCGCCCGGGGGTACGCGGTCAACGACCGGGAGATCACCGACCGCAAGCGCACCGTGGCCGTG
Source organism: Nocardiopsis sp. NPDC006139 (assembly GCF_040614155.1). Lineage (NCBI taxonomy): Bacteria > Bacillati > Actinomycetota > Actinomycetes > Streptosporangiales > Nocardiopsidaceae > Nocardiopsis > Nocardiopsis sp. NPDC006139. The sequence continues at coordinate 297,701 of NZ_JBEXTT010000001.1, read as the reverse complement.
CCGCTGACGGACGCGGCCGGCCGGGTGCGGATGGCGCTGGCGCTGCGCGCCGACGCCGAGGACCTGCCGGTGGAGCGGTTCCCCGAGTTGGCCCGGATCGCCCGGGAGTTCGCGCCCGCGTTCCAGAGGCTGCTGCTGCACCCCGCCGAGTAGGGGATCCCAGGTCGGAGCATGTGTCGGCGTGGGGCGCGGCCCTATTACCCATAAAACCTACTGGAAAGGTTGACTTTGCCACGATGTGGCAAATACGGTGTGGACGTCCACCGGCCCACCCCAGGGCCCCGTCCCGAAAGCGACCGCCATGCCCCTTCGCCGCATCCCGGTGCTCACCCTGGCCGCCGCGCTCCTGGTCACGACCGCCGCCTGCACCGCCGCCGGCGGGGCCGCCGAGGAGGGCGGCGAGGGCGCGGTCCTGCGCCTCATCGACCCCGGGAACGCCGGCCCCCTCGCCTACGCCAAGCGCGAGGGCATCTTCGAGGAGCGCCTCGCCGAGGTCGGCGCCACCATCGAATGGGGCGGCTCCTACGCCTCCTTCACCGCCGCGAGCGAGGCGCTGCGCACCGGCGACATCAACATCCAGCAGGGCGCCCTCTCACCCGCCGTGGGAGCCCTGACCACCAGCGACGACCTGCGCGTGTTCATGGTCGCCGACACCGCCGACCCCGAGGCGCCCCTGGCCGACGGCCTGGTCGTCCCGGCCGACAGCGACGCCGAATCGCTCCACGACCTCGTCGGCGCGCGCATCGCCGTCAACCGGGCGGGCAAGGGCGAGTACCTGCTGCTGCGCGCACTGGAGGCCGAGGGCCTGGAGCCCGACGACGTCGAACGCGTCCACCTCGACCCGCAGGAGGGCGCCGCCGCGTTCGCCTCCGGTGACATCGACGCCTGGTGGGCCATCGTCGACGCCTACCCCGAGGCCGTCGCCAACGGCGCGCGGACCATCCTGACCGGCCAGGACGTGGACGACGCCGACCTGGGCATGTTCGCCGCCCGCGTCGAACTGCTGGAGGAGCACCCCGAGGCCGTGGAGGTGTTCTTCGAGGTCTACAACGAGCTGGTCCGCCAGGGAAACGAGGACCCCGAGGCCTTCCAGAACGTGTTCCTGGACGAGGGCCCCACCGCCCGCACCGGCCGGCGCCTGGACGACGCGATCGAGACCACGCGCCTGGCCCACGAGTTCCGGTACCCGACCGGGGAGGACCTGGCCGCCATCGAGACCGTCGGCGGGGTCTTCCACGAGCACGGGATCCTCGCCGAGGCCGTCACCGCCTCCGAGGTCGTCTTCGACCTGTCCGCCGCCACCGGCTGAAGCCGCACCACCTCCGAGCGGAGCCCACCATGAGCGTGCTGTCCAACGCCCCCGCCGTCCCGGACACCGACCCCGGCGACGACCTGGAGCGCCCCGCCCACCTGGGGGCGCGCCGCCGCCCGCCCGCACTGTCACTGGCGCTGCGGCTGAGCGTCCCCGCGGCCGCCCTGCTGCTGTGGTGGTGGGGCGTGCGCTCCGGGGCCGTGGACCCGGCCGTCCTGTCCACCCCGCCGGACGTGCTCCAGGCCCTGCGCGAACTGGTCGCCACCGGCCAGCTCACCGAGTTTTTGGCCGCCTCCTTCACCCGCGCCGCCCTGGGCGCCACGGTGGGGGCGGCGGCGGGGCTGGTCCTGGGCGTGGCCGCGGGGCTGTCCGCCCTGGGCGAGGAACTGGTCGACCCGTCCATGCAGATCCTGCGGGCGGTGCCGTTCCTGGCCCTGGTGCCGCTGTTCATCTCCTGGTTCGGGGTGGACGAGACCTTCAAGGTCGTGCTCATCGCGGTGTCCGCGGTGGCGCCCATGTACGCCTACACCTACCTGGGCGTACGCGGGGTGGACCGCAGGCTCGTGGAGGCGGCGCGCGGGCTCGGGCTGGGCCGGGCGCGCCTGGTCGCCGAGGTGATCGTGCCGACCGCGCTGCCCAGCATCCTCATGGCGCTGCGCATCTGCCTGAGCGTGAGCCTGACCGGCCTCATCGCCGCCGAGCAGATCGGCACCACCGCCGGCATCGGCTACCTGGTCACCCTCGCCCAGCAGTACTACCGCACCGACTACATGGTGCTGTGCGTCCTGCTCTACGCCGTCATCGGCATCGCCATCGACCTCGCCATCCGCCTGGCGGAACGGCTGCTCATGCCCTGGCGCGGACATGTCGCCGCCCGCTGAGACCCCGGAAGGGACCGCCATGACCACGGCCGTGCGGCTGCGCGGACTGCACAAGGCATTCAGAGCCAAGACCGTCCTGGACGGCGTCGACCTGGACATCCCGCGCGGGGCGTTCACGGTGCTGCTGGGGCCCAGCGGCACCGGCAAGACCACCCTGCTGCGCATCCTCGCCGGGCTGGAGGAGCCCGACGCCGGCGAGGTCCTCGTGCCCCGCCGACGCACCACCGTCTACCAGGAGCCGCGGCTGATCCCGGCCCGCCGGGTGCTGGCCAACGTCACCCTGGGGCGGCGGCGCGGCCCGGCCACCCGGGCCGCCGGGGAGCGGGCGCTGGACGAGGTGGGCCTGGCCGACAGGGCGCGGGCCTGGCCCGCGACCCTGTCGGGCGGGGAGGCCCAGCGGGTCGCCCTGGCCCGGGCGCTTGTCCGCGAACCGGAGCTGCTGCTGCTGGACGAGCCCTTCGCCGCCCTGGACGCCCTCACCCGCCTCCGGACCCAGGACCTGGTGGCCGAACTGTGCGCCCGGCACCGCCCGGCGGTGCTGCTGGTCACCCACGACGTGGACGAGGCGGTCCGGCTGGCCGACCGCGTGCTGATCCTGCGCGAGGGCCGCATCGCCCTGGACCGGGAGATGGCGGAGGACCACCCCCGGCACCGCGACGACCCCCACGTGCTCGCCCTGCGCCGCGACCTCCTCGCCGAACTCGGCGTCCCCGCCGCCCACTGACCGCCCGCCGACCCGGCGGCCCACACCCGCCGCCTGTGCCTGCCGACCCCGGCCGCCCACCCCGGCTCCGGGCGGGGTCGGCCGCCCCGAAGCCGGCGCCATCCACCACCCGTCCCATCACCGCTCAGGAGCATCCATGACCACCTCCGTCACCGACGCCTCCGCGGTCGCCGGAGTCACACCGCCGCCCGGTGTGGACCGCGTCTGGTACACCCGCTGCCCCGTCCCCACCGCCAGCGGGCTGGCCCTCAACCTCGGCTGGCTCGCCTCCGGCTTCGCCGGACACGGCCTGGACGTCGGCGTCCTCCAGGACGCCCCGCCCGAGATCGCCGCCCACCACTTCGACCACCGCCTGCGCGGCCTGTTCCGCGAGGGCGGCAGCGTCCCGGCCCTGGCCGCCAGGTCCGAGGGCGCCCCCACCCGCCTCATCGGCCTCACCTGGATCGACGAGGGACAGGCCGTCCTCACCCGCCCCGGCACCGGCATCACCGGACCCGCCGACCTGGCCGGCCGGCGCGTCGCCGTCCCGGGCCGCGCCGCGACCCCGGGCCGCGGCTTCCCCCGGGCCATGGCCCTGCACGGCTTCGCGGGCGCCCTCGCCCTGGCCGGGCTCACCCTCGACGACGTCCGACAGGTCGAGGTCCCGGCCGCGTTCGAGCCCACCGTCGGAGCCGACTCCCGGGTCGGGAACTGGCCCGGCCTGTCCGCCCTCGCGGCGGGCGAGGTCGACGCCGTCTACGTCAAGGGCGCCCGTGCCGCCGAGGAGGGCGCGGCGATCGGCGCGGTCGTCGCCGTGGACCTGGACGCCGTCCCGGACCGGCGCTCGCGCGTCAACAACGGCACCCCGCGGCCCATCACCGTGCACGAGCGCACCCTGGCCGAGAACCCCGGGCTGGTCACCGAGTTCCTCGTCCAGACCCTGCGCGCGGCCGCCTGGGCCGCCACCCGGCCCGACGAGGTGCGCGCCGTCCTGGCCGCCGAGACGCACTCGGGGGCGGCGGGCGTGGACCGCGCCTACGCCGACGGGTTCCACACCGACCTGGCCCCGGACCTGTCCGCCGAGCGCCTGGACCTGCTCGACCGCCAGCAGCGGTTCCTGCACGACCACGGCTTCCTGGCCGAGCCTGTGGACGTGCACGCCTGGGCCGCCCACGAACCGCTGGCCGAGGCGCACCGCGTCCTGGCCGCCGAACACGCCGTCCTGCCCGAGAACCCCACCGGCTGAGCCGCCACACCACCACAAGGAGCACCGCCATGACCAAGGTCGGGTACTTCCCGCACAACAACTCGCTGTTCGTCCTGCGCCACCGCGGCATCCTGGAACGGACGCTGCCCGACGTGGAGTGGGTGGACCTGCGCGACCTGCCCCAGGGCGCGCGCCCCGCCCCCACCGACGGGCTGCCCACCGTCCACGCCGACCACCTCTTCGACGGCGGCTACGACTTCATCGGCACCGGCTTCACCCCGCCCATCACCGCCCAGGGCCACGGGCTGGACATCGTCTACGCGGCCATCTCCGAGCCCCGGGTGGAGAACGGGCGGCTCATCGTCAGGGCCGACTCCGACATCCGGGGCCTGGACGGCCTCCGGGGGCGCAGGGTCGGCATCGCCCACGGCTCCTGGCAGACCGCCCTGCTGCTGTTCGCCCTCGAACGCGCGGGGCTGACCTGGAAGGACATCGTCCCGGTCGACACCGGCGTCAACGCGGGGGAACAGTTCCTGGACGGGGGGATCGACGCCTGGGTGGGCGCCTACCCGGGTCTGAAGGCGGTCGAGGAGCGGGTGGAGACCCGCGACCTGGTCGCCACCGACGGGCTCTTCAGCCACCGGTCGCTGTGGTTCACCCGGCGCGACTTCGCCGAGGAGCGCACCGGCGAGCTGGCCGCGATCGTCGGGGCGCTCCAGGAGTCCGACGCCTGGATCCGGGAGAACCCGCGCGAGGCGGCGGAGATCTTCGTGGCCGACGCCCGCGAGCGCGGCAATCCGGACACCGACCCCGACGCCTGGGAGCACGCGCTGCGCACCCGGCCGTTCGGGCTGCACCCGGTGACGGAGGAGTTCGTCGCCGAACAGCAGCACGCCGCCGACCTGCTGTACGCGGGCGGCCTGCTGCCGACCCGGCCCACCGTGGCCGACGCGGTCTCGGAGAAGGCCGGAGCCCTGGTCCCGCCGGTCCCCGGGGCCGCGCGATGACCGAGGTGATCCTGCGCCTGCCCACCGGGCCCGCCCCCGCACGGGGGTTGGGTGCGGTGGCCACGGATGTGCGCGGCGACCTGTACGGGCCGCTGGAGGAGGCGTTCCAGACCTGGCGGGCCGCCGAGATCGCCGGGCTGGACGGCGTGCTCGCCCCGGACGACCCGGACGGGGAGGAGCCCTGGACGGTCGCCGCGGGAGCGCTGCGGGCCGGCCGCCACCTGCGGGCCGTCGCGGAGTTCCCACCCTCGTTCGCGACACCGGTGTACGCGGCCAAGCTGTCGGCCACGTTGCAGCGGGCCGCCCACGGGCGCCTGGGGTGGAAGGTGGCGGTGGGCGGCGACCCCGCCGTGCGCGCCGCCCAGGGCGACCCGGTGACGGGGGAGGACGCGCTGCGCCGGGCGCACGAGTTCCTCACCGTCGCGAAGGGCGTGTGGCACGAGAGTCCGTACACCTTCGAGGGGGACTTCTACCGGGTGCTGGGAGGCGGGTTCGGGCACCCGCTGGCGGGGCGGCCCTTCCCGACGGTGTACCTGTCGGGGACCACGCCGGGGGAGCTGGACCTGTCGGCGGCCCACGCCGATGTCCACCTGCTGCGGCTCGGCGACGACGTCGGGGCCGTCCGGGCCGAACTGGACCGCCGTGCCCCGGGGCGCGCGGTCCGGCTGGGCGTGGAGCTGTCGGTGTCCGTGCGCCATGTGGGGCAGGACGACGGGCCGCCCGAGGACGTGGCCGGCCGCTGGGACGGATTCGCATCCCTGGGGCACACGGTCCCGGAGGGGCTGGTGGGGACCCCCGCCGAGTTGGCCGCCGAGCTGGACGCCCTGCGCCGCCGCGGTGTCACCACGTTCGTCGTCGAGGCCCGCCCGGCCCTGGCGGAGGCGTACCGCCTGGGCGAACACCTGCTGCCGGCCCTCGCCGGCCTCGCGGAGGGAGCGGTCGCCGGTGCCCGCTGACGCCGCCCGCCGCGCCTCCGGCCCCCGCCTGCGGGTGGTGCGCGTGCGGCGCGCCGTCCCCCGGGCGCCGGGCGCGACGCGGGTCCTGACCCGCCTCCGACACACGAACAGAAGGGAGCCCGACCGTGTCCGTTGACTTCTACTGGCGCATCGGCATGCACGGGGACCAGAGGTCCCTCACCGAACGCGCCGCCACCCGCGGCGACTGGGAGCCCGACGGGCCGGGCCGCATCGCCCCCGCCCTGCGCGGCGGCGTCCCCGACGGGCACGCCTACATCGAGCACATGGCCGACGTGGCGCGCGCCGCCGAGGCGGCCGGGTTCTACGGCGGGCTGATGCCGTCGTTCCCGTTCACCGACGACCCGTGGGCCGCCGCGGGGCTGCTGGCGCGCGAGACCCGGGGGTTCCGGTTCATGATCGCGTTCCAGCCGGGGTTCCTGAACCCGGTGCACGCGGCCCGCATGGCGGCGAGCCTCCAGCGGGCGACGAACGGGCGCGTGGTCTACAACGTCATCACCGGCGGGGGCGGGCCCGCGCAGCTGTGGTGGGGCGACGAGGTCGCCCACGACGACCGGTACGCGCGGACCTCGGAGTTCCTGCACGTCCACAAGGGGGTGTGGAAGGAGCGGCCGTACACCTTCGACGGGCGTTTCCACCGGGTCGAGAACGGGGCGCTGCCGGACGCGCTGGCGGCGCAGGACCTGCCGGAGATCTACTTCTCCGGCTCCTCCGCGGCGGCGATCGACGCGGCCGGCCGGCACGCCGACCACTACCTGTCCTGGATGGAGCCCACGGCGGCCCTGGCGCGGAAGTTCGCGGCGGTGCGCGAGCACAGCGCCGCGCTGGGGCGCACACCCCGCTTCGCGGTCCGGGTGGACGTGGTCGCGCGCCGGACCGAGAAGGCGGCGTGGGACGTGGTGCGGACCGGGTTCGAGTCGGCCGACCCGGCGGCGCTCGCCCAGTGGCGGACGGGGGACTCGGTGGGTGCGGCGCGGAGCCTGTCGTTCATCGACGGGCCGGTGTCGGGGTACCGGGACCTGGAGGTGGAGCCGAACGTGTGGGGCGGCTTCAGCCTGCTGCGGGGCGGACCGGCGTTCGGCCTGGTGGGCAGCCATGCCCAGGTCGCCGAGCGGATCGACGAGCTGATCGCGCTGGGTGTGGACGCGTTCATCCTCGCGGGGGTGCCCCACCTGGAGGAGGCGCAGCGCGTGGGCGCGGAGGTGCTGCCCCTGGTCACGGGGGCCCGAAGGTCCGTTCCGGCCTGAGCCGCGGGCGCCGGGGCCCGGCCGGGCCCCCGCGCCGCTCACGCCCCCGCGCGCCGGTCCGCGAGCCACACCGCCAGCGCGGCCCCGGCGTACGCCGCGCCCAGCACGCTGACGGCGCCCCACCCCGCCTGCGCGTACACCCACGCGGCGGTGACCGCGCCCAGCGCGCTGCCCGACGAGTAGAACACCATGTACGCGCCGATGGTCCGGCCGCTCGACCCCGGATCGGCCGCGACGATGCGGTCCTGGCTCGTCACGTGCACGGCCTGCACCGCGAAGTCCAGCACCACCACCCCCGCCGCGAACCACACCAGCGAGTTCCCGGCCTGCCCGATGAGCGGCCACGCCGCCACCGCGGCCGCCAGCGAGCCCGTGGTGACGGCCCCGCCCAGCCCCCGGTCGGCCCACCGCCCGGCCCGGGCGGCGCCCAGCGCGCCCGCCGCCCCCACCAGCCCGAACAGGCCGATCTGCGTCGTCGACAGGTGCCAGGGCCCGGCGCCCAGCGGCAGCGCCATCCCGCTCCACAGCACCCCGAACGACGCGAACAGGAACAGGCAGACCAGCGCCCGGACCCGGAACACCCGGTCGGTCGCGGTCAGGGTGAACACCGAGGCCACCGCCCGCGCGTAGCCGCCCGCCAGGCCCCGCCCGCGGGCCCGCCGCGCGGGCGGCAGGGCCACGACGGCCGCGGCCAGCACCGTCACCAGCACCGCCGAACCGGCGTACACCCACCGCCAGTCGGCCAGGTCGGCGACCGTCCCGGACACCGTCCGGGCCAGGATGACGCCGACCACCACACCGCCGGTCACCGTGCCCATGTTGCGGCCGCGCTCGGCGGGCCCGCTCACCGCCGCCACATGCGCCACGGCCACCTGCACCACCACCGAGAACAGGCCGACCACGGCCATCCCCGCCAGCAGTACGGCGCTCCCGGTGGCCAGGGCCACCAGTGCGCACCCGGCCGCGACCGCCGCGAGCTGGACCGCGATGAGTGCTCTGCGGTCCACCAGATCGCCCAGCGGCACCAGCAGCACCAGCCCCACCAGGTACCCGGCCTGGGCCGCGGCCACCACCGCCCCCGTTCCGGCCTCGGGGATCCCCAGGTCGGCCCCGATCCGCTCCACCAGGGGCTGGGCGTAGTAGACGTTCGCCACGGCCACGGCGCACAGCACCGCGAGCAGCCCCCGCACCGCCCCGGTCACGGCCTTCGGTCCGGCCCCGGGGGCCGCGCACTCGGTCATTCGCCCACCCTCGACGGATTTAGGTAGTAGTTTGAAACCAATCAGAGGCTATGGCTAAATGGTTGCGAAGTGCAACCGAAAGGTGGGGCTGCATGACGGACCCGGAATGGACCGACCCGCACTGCCCGGTCGCCCGGACCCTCGACCTCCTCGGGGACCGCTGGTCGCTGCTGATCGTCCGCGACGCCTTCGACGGGGTCCGCAGGTTCAACGACTTCCGGCGCGGACTCGGGATCGCCCGGAACATCCTCAGCGACCGCCTGCGCGCGCTCATCGCCGTCGGGGTCATGGAGCAGCGCCCCAACGAGCGCGGCACGCGCAACGAGTACGTCCTCACCGACAAGGGGCGGGACCTGTTCACCGTGGTCGTGGCCCTGCGCCAGTGGGGGGAGCGCCACGCCTTCGAGCCGGGGGAGGAGCACTCGGAGCTGCTCGTCCTCGCCACGGGGGCGCCGGTCCCCCCGGTCGCTCCCACCGCCGCCGACGGCACCCCGCTGCACGCGGCGGACACCCGTGTTCGAAAGGTGGGCGACCCGGGGGAGTGAGGACCGCTCGGGAAGGGGAGCCTCCTGGCTGGTGTGTCCGCCCCTGGTCGGGCGGTGCCCGGTGTGCTCTGGCGGGGGTGGTGGGCCTCGCGTATGCCCGTTCGCTCCGGCCGCGCCGGTTTCCGCTGCTTGCTTCGAGTCCGCGCCGAGTCCCGTGCCACAGTGTCCGGAGGTGATGGCTCAAGTCGCATCGAGGCGCGCATGCGCGGGGATGACGACCCGCGTTCGCCCGGTTCGTTGGCTGTCAGCTCGCCCGCGCGGGGAGGGGCCCAGGCCGTCGCCGTTCTTGGTCCGGTACTCGCCGTCAGCCCCGCGTACGCGGGGCTGGACGCCGGGTGCCGGTGTTCCCGGTGATGGTGGTGTGGTTAGCCTCGCCCGCGCGGGGATGGGCCGAAGCCCTCCTGGACCTGTTCTCGGAACAGGGTGTCAGCTCCGCGCGCTTGGTAGGGGCTGTCGCTCAAGCGCCGAGGCGGGAGCTGCCAGTGGTTCCGGCACGCGGCAGGCGGCCACCCGAAACCGGGGTGGCCGCCTGCCGCGCAAAGGTGTGTTCCGGTCTTCGGCGGCCCCCGTTCGGTCGCCGAAGACGACGGTTCAGTTCCCGGAGCCGACGATGGCGGTCACGCGGATTTCCACGCGCATGGCGGCGAGGCCGAGGGCCGTGACGCCGGTCTCGGTCCAGATGGGCGCGCGGCCGCCGAGTCGGCGGCGGAACTGCTCGGCCATGACCGCGTTGTGGTCCTCGCCGATGACCTGGTCCTCCGGCGCGACCTTGTGGTACGAGTTCACGTGGATGACGTCCTTCCAGGTCGCGCCGACTGTGGCGAGCGTGCGCTCCACATTGTCGAAGGCCAGGACGATCTCGTCCTCCAGGGAGTCGGGGACGACCAGGTCGTCGTCCACCCCGGCCTGGCCTGAGATTTCCACCCGGTCGCCGACGCGGACGGCTCCGCTGTAGCCGAGGGCTGCGTGCAGCTTCTCCCCGAAGCCCGGAGTGATGCCGAAGGTGACGGTGCTCATGGCACATCTTCCTGTCCGTAGGGGTGCGTTTCCTCTTCGATGAGTTCACGCGTAAAGTGAAGCTAGCAAGCGATGACTTCAAGCGTCAAGTGATGGCGGACCGCACCGGAAGGACGGGAAGGTTCATGGGCGACACGGCCGAGCACGAGGACGGCGAACTGCGGTGGCTCGACGAGCAGGAGAAGGCGGCGTGGACGGGGCTGATCTCCCTCGTGCTGCTCCTGCCCGGCAAGCTGGAGTCGCCGCTGCGGCAGGAGAACGGCCTCACCCTGTTCGAGTACCTCGTGCTCAGCCACCTCTCCGAGGCGCCGCAGCGCAAGCTGCGGATGGGGGAGTTGGCCTTTCTGGCCAGTGGCTCGCTTTCCCGCCTGTCCAACGTCGTCAAGCGCTGTGAACAGCGGGGCTGGGTCGTGCGGATGCCGGACCCGTCCGACGGCCGGTACACCCTCGCCGAACTCACCGACGCCGGATTCGATGTTGTGGAGGCGGCGGCTCCCACGCACCTGCGTTCCGTGCGCGCCGTCGTTCTCGACGCGTTGAGTCCGACCGACCAGAAGGCCCTGGCCCGCATCGCGGAGAAGCTTCGTATCGTTCCGGACGGCCTCGGGTGACGGTTGCTCCACGGCGACGCCCGGGAGGGGATGCGGAACACGCCGGCGGACAACCGTGCTGTCCCTCTGCTCGCCTTGAGCCTGCTCCGGTTCTCGTGCCACAGTGTCCGGAGGTGATGGCTCCGGCCGCACCGAAGTGCATGTAACGCGGAGATAACGCCCCGCGTTTCCCCAGGTCGTTAACTGTCAGTCCCGCGCACACGGGGATGGACCGAACGTGTCGTCGGGGACCTCGTCGCTGGCGACGTCAGCCCCGCGCACGCGGGGATGGACCGGCTGTCCTGTCCGAAACGCACTGGCCGAAGGTGTCAGCCCCGCGCACGCGGGGATGGACCGTTCGCGCGGCTGCCCCCGTCCGCCCAGGGGAAGTCAGCCCCGCGCACGCGGGGATGGACCGCGGCTCACCGAATCCGGCCGGATCATCCACCAGTCAGCCCCGCGCACGCGGGGATGGACCGCCCGCACCCCTCCGGGGGTGCGGGCTGCATCGGTCAGCCCCGCGCACGCGGGGATGGACCGGAGGACTCGTACCGGAACGTGGACCTGCCGCCGTCAGCCCCGCGCACGCGGGGATGGACCGCACCTGCACTTTTTCAACGTCGGCACCGTCATGTCAGCCCCGCGCACGCGGGGATGGACCGACGCCGACGGGGTACACGTCGACGGTCGGCCCGTCAGCCCCGCGCACGCGGGGATGGACCGCCCAGGTGTTTACCGTGGTAAACAAGTTCCCCGTCAGACCCGCGCACGCGGGCGGGCTGTTCCTGGCGGTGAGGGTGAGGGTGAGGCGTGTGGCCGTGTCGGCCCCGCACGCGCGCAGGCGGTGCAGGGCGGGGCACGGTGGTCTGTTGGCGGCACGGGGTGCCGTCGGCCGCACTGTGCTCCGCCCTTCTGGCCTAGCGGTTGCGGCACCTTTTCGGCGTCCCGCACCTACACACCCTGCGGGACGCGCTGCTGCACGTCAGCGCCGAGACCGCCTGCCATGCCGGGCACCTGGACGCTGGCCGCGAGCTGATCGACGGCCGCCAGTGGCCGGCCCGGACCCGAGGCGTCCACCACGACCCCGCACCGCCCCCGGTCACTCCTGCGGCGGGGCCGGGGGAGTGCCGTCCCCGGGCGGGGCGTCGCCCTGTGGCGGTTCCCCGCCGCCTCCGCCGCCCGGGGCGCCACCGCCACCGCCCGGCGACGCGTCCATGGTCACGCCCACCGCCACCGCCAGCGTGTACCCGTCCTCCGGCGTCCCCTCCGTCACCGGGGCCGGGGTGACCACCATGCTGTCCGGGTCACCCTCCACCGCCTGCGCCTCCCGGAACACCTGGTCCTCCTCGACCGGCGTCAGCTCCAGCACGTGCTCGGAGTACGGCTCCCGCTCCGCCACCTCCGCGCAGAACGCGTCGGAGAACAGCAGCTGCCCCGTGTGGACCGTCGTTCCGCCCTCGTAGGTCGTGCCGATCTCCCCCTCCGTGTGCACCTTGAGGTGGATGTGCGTGACACGCGGGCTGTACCACCCCGGCACGATCGTGGTGAACCGCGCCGTCCCCTCCCCGTCGACAGGCCGGATCCCCCGCAGGAACGACTGCTCTCCGCCCTCCCCGTCCTCCGGCGGCACCTCCCCGCCCGGGCTCGCCTCCGTGTACCCCGAGTAGTAGCCCCAGGCGTCGCAGTGCCAGATCTCCACCGCCACACCCTCGCCGGTCAGCGGCGCGCACCCGTTCTCGAAGTCCACCACCGTGATCGCCAGCTCCAGCGGGAACCCCTGCTTGCCTTCGGTGATGTCCTCCCGGACCAGCATCCCGTCCAGGTAGTACGGCCCCTCGGTGACCTCCGGCGACAGCACGCACACCCCTTCGGAGGCGCTCGGCGGCGGTGTGGCCGCCGCTCCCGAGCCGCCCCCGGACGCCTCGGCCGAGCACCCCGCCACCCCCGCGGCGACGGCGCCGCCGCCCAGCACGATCGCCCGCCGCCGGTCCAGCACCGGCCCCCGGAACACGTTCCCGTCCATGCGTCCCCCGTCCGTGCCGGCCCCGCTCGCCGGGGCCCTGAGGGCAAGGTACGGACTCCTGCTGAGAGAAGGCCGAGAACACGGTGAGCGCCACCCGGGAGAGCCCGCGCGGGCTCCCGGGCCCCGGCCCTACCCGCGGACCGCGCCCTCGGGCCAGACCACGTGCACCGGCACCCCGTGGCGCCGGGCGGTGGCCACCGCGTCGGCGGTGCCGCCCCTCCCGGTTCCGGGCCTGCCGTCCCACACCGCGAACAGCCGCTCCACGCGGGCCAGCACCGCGGTGTTGGCCGCCGCGTACGCCTCCTCGTCGGCGGTGCGGAACGGCATGAAGCGCACCGCCGCGGCGCGCATCAGCAGCCCGTCGAACCGGTACAGGTCGTCCGCCCCGACCTTGGTCTCCCGGTAGTCGACCGACGGCAGGATCACCTCCAGGGTCCCGCGCGCCTCCCACACCGACTCGGCGAACACCTGGTCGGCCCCCTTGGCCAGGCAGGTCACCCCGACCAGCTCGGGTCCGCCGCCGAACGCCGCCAACTCGCGGTCCAGGGCCCGCCGCACCAGGGCGGTGGTCTCCTCGCCCAGGTCGCTGTGTCCGGTGATGCCGATACGGGGCACGTCGTCCTCCGGGGGGTCGTGGCGTGGCGGGGCCACCAATCTAGCGCCGTGCCGCTCCCGCGACGGCCGCACCGCCGACGCGCCGGCCCGACCCCGCCCCACGCCGCCCCCGCCCGGGAGCACGGAAAAGGGGCCGGGCGGCTCGCCCGGCCCCGTGCGCCGTGTCCTCTAGGAGTGCACCAGCGGGGTGTCCACCAGGTGTTCGGCCACGAACCACGCCTGGAGCTCGTTCTTGCGGATGACGTCCGACACCAGCAGGTCGTTGGTACCGTCGTCGCCCAGCTCCTGCACCCGGGCCGCCGCGTCGTGCGCCTCCTCCAGGATGGTCTCGTGCGCCTCCAGCAGGCGCGAGAGCATCGCCGGGACCTCCTCGACGCCGTTCGGAGGGCGCGGGATGTTGGTGATCTCCGCGACGTGCCGGGGGTCGCCGACCGCCACGCCGCCCAGGGTCTGGATCCGCTCGGCGACGGAGTCGATGAGCTCCAGCTGCTCGTCCGCGTGCTTGTCCATGAGCAGGTGCAGCTGGTAGAAGGTCTGGCCGCGCATCAGCCAGTGGTGCTTCTTGTAGAGGTCGTGCAGGATCCTCGTGTCGCACAGCACCTGGTTGAGCCGCTGGCACGAGTACATGCGCGCGTCGTAGGACAGCCCCACCGGGAGCTGGCGGACCGTGCCGAACTCCTGGATCTCCTTGCCCTTCTGGTGCAGCCAGGGCTGGCTTCCCTTGGGCTTGGACGCCGTCCCTGACCTGTTCTCCGCGGTCGTCACCTCTGGTCCCCCTCCAGTCGATGTGACTCGTGTCCTGCGACGGGAGCCCCTGTCGGAACCCCGCCTGCCAGTCTCCGCCCCCTACCCCCCGCGAAGCCCGCATAACGGACCAATCACAGGTAAGTTTTCGGTGCTTCTTCGGCTCCCGTCCGCTCGCCCGCGCTCGGTGCCCACCGCCCCCCGGGGCCGCGGAGCAGGGCCCCGGGGGGCGGTGGCGGGAGCCCCGGAGCCGGTCAGGCCGGGTCGAACCGGACCGGCAGCGCGAACAGCCCGTGCATGATCATGCTCGGCCACCAGCGCAGGTCCTCGGCGTCCTCGGCGAGGCGCAGCCCGGGCAGCCGGTCCAGCGCCGCGTTCACCGCCACCTGCGCCTCCATCCGGGCCAGCTGCGCCCCGATGCAGAAGTGCGCGCCGTGCCCGAACGCCAGGTGCGAGTCGTTCCGCTCGGGGACGAAGGCGTCGGGGTCCTCGTAGCGGGCCGGGTCGCGCCCGGCCGCCAGCAGCGACACCAGGATCGGCTCGCCCGCCGCCAGCTCCACCCCGCCCACGGTGGCAGCCCGGCGCGGGAAGCGCCAGGTGGCGTTCTGCAGGGGGCTCTCCATCCGCAGCGCCTCCTCGATGGCCGGCCCCACCAGAGAACGGTCGGCGCGCAGCCGCTCCAGCTGGTCGGGGTGGCGCAGCAGCAGGTGGAAGAGGTTGCCGATGAGCGCCACCGTGGTCTCGTGCCCGGCCACCAGCAGCAGGAACGCCGCGGAGGTGACCTCGTCGCGGCTCATCTCCCCGCGCCGGTGCGCCTCCACGAGGTCGCCCAGCAGGTCGTCGGAGGGCGCGGCCAGCCGGGCGTCCACCAGGGAGCCCAGGTAGGAGTCGAACCAGTCGGTGGTGGCGGCGATCGCCTCCAGCTCCTCGTAGGACGAGGAGTCGATCACCGCGGCCCGGCGGTGGAACTCCGCCCGGTCCGCCTCGGGCACGCCGAGGATGTCGCAGATGATCGTGATGGGCAGCGGATAGGCCAGGTCCCGCACCAGGTCGGCCTCGCCCGAGCCGTCGGCGGTGATCCGGTCCAGCAGGCCGGCGGTCACGCGCCCGGCCCGCTCCACCAGCGTCCGCACCCGCCGCGGGGTGAACGCCGCGCCCGCCGCCCGGCGCAGCCGGGTGTGGTCGGGGGCGTCCACGTTGACCATGCTGAGCATCAGTGAAGGCCGGTGGTCGTAGGGCAGCCCGAGCCCGGCCTTGCGCCAGACCTCGTTCCCCGCGTGCGGGCTCTTGAGCATGTCGGGGTCGGCGAGCACCGCCTTGGCGTCGTCGTAGCGGGTGACGATCCACGCCCACGCCCCGCCGGGCAGGTCCACACGGTGGACGGGGGAGTGCTCGCGCAGCCACCGGTAGGCGGGGTGCGGGTCGGCCTCGAACGCGGGGCCGTGCAGCTGCGGAGGGGAGACGGACATACCGGGGCCTTTCGGGGTGTGTCTGCGGGGACCCCTGACTCCTACCCACCCGCGTACCCCGCGCCCCGCCCCCACGCCGCGCCCCGCGGCCGGTTCCGGACACCCGCCTGTCGTACGGGTCCGCTACCCTCGCCCCGCACGCCCCCGAACCCCTCCCGGAGCCCTCCATGAGCTGGAACATCGTGCTGATGCGGCTGCCGCACCACGTCACCTCGGTGGCGGACCTGACCGACGACGACGCGCCGCCGCCGATCGGTCCGGCGGCCGGGGTCCTGGACCGCCTGCGTACCGCCTTCCCCGGCGTGGACCTGTCCGACCCCGCCTGGGGCTTCCTGGAGGAACCGGGAGCCCGGGGCGCCGGATGGCTGCTGGAACTGGTCATCGGCGACCGGGACCCGGTCGAGAGCCTCATGGTGCGCATGCGGGGCGGCGGCAGCGTGCCCGCCGTGCTGTACCTGGCCGACCTGTTCGACTGCCGGGCCCTGGACCTGTCCTCCGGTGACATCGTCACCTGGGACGACTGGGAGCAGGACGGGGGCTCCCGCGCACGGTTCCAGGAGGACCTGGCCCGGGCGCTCGGGCGCGATCGGGGCCGTGCCGCTCCGGACGGGGGCGCGTGACCGGCCGGTTCCGGAGACTCACCCGTCGTACGGGTCCGCTACCGTTCTCCCCGTGCCCCACCCCCGAGCAGAGGAGACCCCGTGAGCTGGGACGTACTGCTGATGCGCTTCCCCGAGGACGCCGTTTCCGTGGACGACCTGTCCGACGACGACCCGCCGCCGCCGATCGGCCCGGCGGCCGAGGTCCTGCACCGGATCCGCACGGCCTTCCCCGAGACGAACCTGTCCGACCCCACGTGGGGCATTCTCGAGGACAGGGAGGACGGGTGGTCGATGGAGCTGGGCATCGGCTCCGAGGACCCGGTCCAGAGCATCATGCTGCACATCCGCGGCGGCGGGGACCCCGTGACCCCCCTGCGGCGCATGGCCCGCCTGCTGGACTGCCGCGCCCTCGACTGCTCGGACGGGGAGTTCTTCTCCGACGAGGGGGGCGGGGAGTCCTGGGAGGAGTTCCAGGCCTACCGGGACCAGGTCATCGGGCGGAGCGGGGACTGACCCCCGGTCACCCCGGTCAGGGGGCGATGGCGCAGGCCGTCTCCAGGACGAACCGGGACCACGGCCGGTGCGGGTCGTGGCCGGTCAGCTCCCGCACCCGGCGCAGCCGGTAGCGCAGGGTCTGGGCGTGGACGTGCAGGGCGTCGGCGGCCGCGGTCGCCGCGCCCTCCCGGAAGTACGCGCGCAGCGTCTCCAGCAGGTGCGCGCCCGACTCGGTCAGCAGCGGCCCCAGCACGGCCCGGCGCACCGCGTCCGGGGCGACCGGGCCGCCGTTGAGCAGCGCCAGCACACAGGCGTCGGCCTCGCCGAGCAGCCCGCCGGTCCCGAACGCGTGCGGCGGCGCCGTCTCCAGGGCCCCGTCGGCCAGCCGGTAGGCCGCCGACACGTCCGCCAGCGGCCGCGGCGCCGGGATGCAGCCCCGCCAGCGGCCGCCGTCCAGCGCCCGCGCCGCCCGGCCGGCGTCGTCGGGTGCCAGCAGCAGCACCGCCCGCCCCGAGCGCGTGGTCACCAGCGGGTCGCCGCCCGCGGGTTCCATCCGGGCCGCCAGCTCCAGGGCGCCCGACACCGTCACCGGGGTCCGGTCGCCGACCGGTTCGGCCACCACCAGCGCCCCCGGGTCCGGCGGGGCGATGCCCAGGGTGCGCGCCCGGTCGCGGATGGCGCCGCGCGAGGCCTGTCGGCCGATGACCAGGTCGTCCAGGAAGGTGCGCCGCGCCCGTTCCAGGTCCGCGTCCATCCGGCGGGCGGTCTCGGCGTGCCCGGCGGCCAGGCTCTCGGAGATCTGGTCGATGGAGGTCATCCACAGTTCGCTCAGAGCGAACACGTCCGCGGTGTCGAGCCGGTCGCCCGCGCACTCGGCCACGGCCCGCACGGCCGCCACCGACCCCACCCGGTGCGCCCGCACCACGGCGCCGATCGACCGGCCGTCGGCCGCCCGGCTGCGGCCGATCTCCCGCAGCCGTTCCACGTCCTCCGCGGCCAGCCGGGTCGCCCCGGCCGCCCACAGCTCCAGGGAGCGGGTCACCAGCCACGCCGTGATCGCCCGCACCTCGGCCAGCTGCGACCCGTGCAGCGCCCGGTAGGCGGGCACCTCCGCGTGCACCTCGGCCACGATCCGCTCCACCAGCGCGGCGCGGTCCCGCATCAGCTCCGCGCCCACCGCGGCCCGCCGCTCCCGTCCCATCCCCGCCCCTCACCTCGTCGTCGCCCGGCCGGCGTGCCCCCGGACCGTCGTACCCGCGGACTCCGTGCCCGCGCGCGGCGCCACCCGTCATGCCGCGCGTCCGCGGACCATCGTGCCCGTGCGCCGCCGCCCGGACGGCGTGCCCGGACCGTCGTGCCCGCGCGCCGCGTCACGCGCCACGTCGCGTTTCTGCCGGTCACCGTGCCCGTACGCCGCCGCCCGGTGGCGTCTACGTCGGCGTCCTCGGACACCCCCGGCTACGCCCGTGCGCCGCCACGGTTCGGCGGCCCCCGCCACCGGATCGGCGGTGCGATCGGCGGCCTCCCGGGTAAAAAGCCCGTACGGCGGCGGTGCAGCCACCGGAGCGCGGCCGGTCCGCCGTGGCAGTATGCCAAGTGTGCGGCCCGGGGGAGGCCGCGGGCCCGCCGACGGCCCTTCGGCGGGAGGCGAGGGCGTTACGGGCCGACGGGGGATGACGGCGATGAGGACGATGACGGTTCCCGAGCTCACACTCAACAACGGGCTGCGCATACCGCAGCTGGGCCTGGGCGTGTGGCAGGTCCCCGACGACCGGGTCGTCGACGTGGTCACCACCGCGCTGGAGACCGGCTACCGCAGCATCGACACGGCCGCCGCCTACGGCAACGAGCGCGGTGTCGGCGAGGCGCTGCGGCGTTCGGGCATCGACCGCGACGACCTGTTCGTCACGTCCAAGGTCGCCAACCCCGACCAGGGCTTCGACGCCACCCTGCGGGCCTTCGACGCCACCCTGGAACGCCTGGGCCTGGAGACCCTGGACCTGTACCTGATCCACTGGCCGCTGCCCGCCCGGGACCTCTACGTCCCGACCTGGAAGGCCCTGGAGCACCTGTACGCGGAGGGCCGGGCGCGCGCCATCGGGGTGTCCAACTTCCAGATCGCGCACCTGGAGAGGGTCATGGAGGAGGGCGGCATCACGCCCATGGTCAACCAGGTCGAGCTGCACCCGCTGCTGGCCCAGGCGGAGCTGCGCGAGTTCGACCGGCGGCACTCCATCGTCACCGAGGCGTGGAGCCCGCTCGCGCACGGCCGCCTCGTCACCGACGACACGGTCATCGGGATCGCCGAGGCGCACGAGCGCACGCCCGCCCAGGTGCTGCTGCGCTGGCACATCCAGCTCGGCAACGTCGTCATTCCCAAGTCGGCGACGCCCGAGCGCATCCGCGCCAACTTCGACATCTTCGGGTTCGAGCTCACCGACCAGGAGATGGACCGCATCGGCGCGCTCGACCGCGGGGCCAGGACCGGCCCCGACCCCGACGCGTTCGACGGCGACTGACCGTTCGCCGCCCCGCGTTCGCGGGACACCTCCGGCGGACGCGCCGCCGGGAGCGTTCCGCCGGGTCCGGCCTAGCTCTGCCGCAGCTCGCGGCGCCTGCGCGCGCCGGCCAGGGTGGCCTCGGTGCCCTGGCGCTTCATGCGCATGACGTAGACGAAGCCGCCGACGAAGATGGCGGCGAACAGCGCGAGCACCGCGACGAGGGCGAGCGCGGACAGCAGGAAAGTGATCGACATGGGCTCATCGTAGCCGCCCGCCCGGGCGACTCCCAGTGGGGTGTCCGCCCGGACGCGGCCGGTGGGCCGCCCCGCGACCGGAAGGGCCCGCCGGTGGACACCACACCGCACCAGATCGTCAATCCGCTGACCCTCGCCGACCCGGTGGGGTTCTCCCACGCCCTGGTGGTGACACCGGGCAAGGTCGTCCACATCGGCGGTCAGATCGCCCGCCGCTCCGACGGGGCGGTGGCCGGGGACGGCGTGGTCCAGCAGTTCGACCGCGCGCTCGGCAACGTCGTGGAGGCGCTGCGCGCCGCCGGGGCCGTGCCCGAGCACGTGGTCGACATGCGCATCTACACCACCGCGATGCGCTCCTACCGGGTCAGCAGCAACACCATCGGATCGGTGTACCGCCGCCACATGGGCCGCTACTACCCGCCGATGACGGTGGTCGGGGTGTCCGAGCTCATGGAGCCGGAGGCGCTGGTCGAGATCGTGTGCACCGCGGTCGTCCCGGACGTCCGCGACGCCGCGGAACTGGACGAGGACGACGAGACCCGGGAGATGCTGGAGAGCATCGAGGAGTCGTCCGGGCCGGGTGTCACCGCGGCTCCCGGGACGGAGGACCCCGGCGACCTGCGCGAGCGCTCGCCCGCCTGAGGCCCGCGCGCCCCGTGCCGGGGCCGGCGGCCGTCACCAGGACGACCGCCGCAGCGCAGACGGCCAGGCCCGCCAGGGCGGCCGCGCCGACCGGGTCGCCGAACATCAGCAGGGACCAGAGCAGGGTCGTCGGCGGTGTCAGGTACAGCAGCGCCGACACCCGGGTGACCCCGAACCGCGCCAGGGCGGCCCAGTACAGGCCGTAGCCGCCGACGGTCGACAGCACCACCACCCAGGCCACGGCCGCCCAGAACCCGGGGTCCGCGGGCGGGGCGAGCGTCCCGGTCGCCGCCGCCAGGGCCGTGAACAGCACGGCGCTCACCCCGCACTGCACGGCCAGCGCCTGCGCCGGAGACCCGCCCGGCCGCAGCCGCCGCTCCAGCAGGGTCGCCGCGACCAGCGACAGCATCGCCCCGACCGGCAGCGCGTACCCCCACCAGGGGGCCGCGCCGGGGGCGCGCAGGTCCGCGCCCACCACCAGGCCGACCCCGGCCAGTCCCAACGCCAGCCCCGCGACCTGCCGGGGCCGGACCCGCTCCCCGAGCAGCGGCACCGCCAGCGCCGTCGCCACCAGCGGTTGCAGCGCCGCGATCAGCGCGACCGTCCCCGCGGCCACCCCCGTCCCCGCCGCGGCGAAGACCCCGTACAGGTACCCGGCCTGGGCCAGCGCCCCCACCGCGGCGTGGCCGGCCGCGTCCCGCCCGGTCATCCGTCCGCCCCGGGCACGCCCGCCTCCGGGCCCGGACCCCGGGGGCCCTTCCGCGCCGGTCCGGGCGGCCCGCGTCCGTCCGCCCCGCGAGCGCGCGCGGGCCCACAGGCACCACGCGGCCAGCGGCCCGGCGACCACCAGGAACCGCCAGGCCAGCAGGGTCTCGGCCGGGGCGTGGCGGGTGCCGAGTTCGGCCCCCACGAACCCCGAGCTCCACATCACCACCAGCCCCGCGGCGAGCAGGGCCGGGGCGGGCGAGCGCCGCATCCTTCCACCTCCGGTGTCGTCGTCCGTGCCCTCCGCCCCCAGGTAAACACACCGGTCGGTATACTCGCGATGTAGTGACCTTCCGGCCGGGAGCGCCCGCCCCGGCCCGTCCGCCTCCAGGGGGAGCCATGACCGCCGCCACCGGGGCCGGCCCGGCAGACCGCGCCGCCCGTCCCCTCACCCCGGCCGCCCGCCGGATCCTCGACGCCGCCGACGAGCTGTTCTACTCGCGCGGCATCAACACGGTCGGCATGGACCTCGTCGCCGAACACGCCGGGGTCACCAAGAAGACCGTCTACGACCGGTTCGGCTCCAAGGCCGCCCTGGTCGCCCACTACCTGCGCGCCCGCGACGCCCGCTGGCGCGCCCACCTGGAAGCCCGCCTGGCCCCCGCCACCACGGCGCGCGAGCGCGTCGCCGCCACCTTCGACGCCCTGGAGGAATGGGTAGGCGAGGACGGCCCGCGCGGCTGCTCCATGGTCAACGCCTACGCCGAGCTCGCCGACCCCGACCACCCCGGCCGGGCCGTGGCCCGGGAGCAGAAGCGCTGGCTGCGCGCCCTGTACACCGACCTCGCCCGCGAGTCGGGCGCCCGCGGTCCCGAGGCCCTCGGCGACACCCTGACCATGCTGCACGAGGGTGCCGTCCTCACCCGGACCGTCACCGGCGTCCCCGACGCCGTCGGCACCGCCCGGGCCGCCGCCGACGCGCTGCTCACCGCCCACGGGGCACCCTGAACCGGGCCGGGGGACGGCCGGGCCGCCGGCGCCGCGGTCACACGTAGCCGAGGCGGGACAGCTCCAGCCCCGCCACCTCCACCACGTCCGCGTGCTGGTCCCGGGACAGCCGCTCCCGCCAGGTCCCCACCCGCCAGGAGCGCTCGATCAGCAGTTCCGTCGCCGACACCCGCACCCCGGTGAACTCCCGCAGCCTCTTGGCGGCCTGCACCTCGCCGCCGTGCAGGTCCTCGTAGCGCAGTGTCAGCAGCCGGCCGGAGTCCAGGCCGCGGCTCAGCACGGCCGACATGCGCACCGCGCCCCGCCAGCGCATCGCGCACTTGGCCTCCACCGACCCGTCCCCGAACGTCTCCAGGTCGGAGGAGTCCTCCAGCCCGAAGAAGTGGTTGGGGAACTCGTGCTCCAGCTTCATGAAGCTCGGCTTGAGCCAGGCCAGCGAGCGCTCGTCGTCCAGCATCTCCGAGACGACGTCCCGCCCGTCCCGGATGATCTGCACGAACAGCGCGTCGGGGAAGGCCGCGTGCAGGGCCTTGGCGCTGAACAGCAGGTCCGGGCTGGCGTCCCCGTACCGGGTCGCCTGCGCGCTGTGCTCGCACGGCTCGGCGGCGGCGCTGGCGGGCACCCGCTCCCACCGGCCCGCGCAGCGCGGGCAGGTCAGCGGCGTCAGCTGCCAGGACTCGGCGTACGCCTCGCGCAGCAGGGAGGCCGTGCCCGCCGCCTTCTCCAGGGCCAGCGAGGGTCTTCGGGCGACGGCGTACACGGCGTTGAGCACGCCCGGGGAGCCCGCGCTCAGGTGGAACCCGGGGGTGCGGGAAAGGGCGCGGGCGATCTCGGGGACACCGGAGTGGGGAGCGCCCAGCAGGAAGACGGGGCGCTGCACCTTGGTCCCGTTGACCACGAGGATGTAGGACGGCTGCTTCATGATCGTGCTGATTTTCGCACCCTTTGCCCTTCTCGTGTGCATCGGAGGGGGCGTCGGTCCTGCGTGCCTTCGTGTGCTTTCCGAGGCTAGGGTGTGCAGGGGGTGCACGGGGCCGCCCTCCGTCAAGCAGAGGGAAAGCCGACACCAAGTCGCCGCAAGATCGAGGTAGGGCCGCGATGACGACAGACTCCCCAGCGTTCGCCGATCCCCAGGCGTTCGAGCGGGCCGCCGAACTGCTGGAGGCCGCGGACCGCATCACGGTCCTCACCGGCGCCGGCGTGTCCACCGACTCGGGGATCCCCGACTTCCGCGGGCCCAACGGGGTGTGGACCACCGACCCCGACGCCCAGGCCCAGTCCGACATCACCATCTACATGGGCGACGTGGACGTCCGGCGCCGGGTCTGGGCCCAGCGCCGCGCCCACCAGGTGTGGGACGCCGAGCCCAACGCCGCCCACCGGGCCCTGGCCGACCTGGAGCGCACCGGGCGGCTGCGCGCGCTCATCACCCAGAACATCGACGGCCTGCACCAGCGGGGCGGCGTGTCCGACGAGCGGGTGGTCGAGGTGCACGGGACCATGCTGTGGGTGCGGTGCATGTCCTGCGGGCTGCGCACCCCCACCCCCGAGGTGCTGGCCCGGCTGGACGAGGAGTCCGACCCGCGCTGCACGGCCTGCGGCGGCATCCAGAAGTCGGACACGATCTCGTTCGGCCAGCACCTGGACCCGGACGTCATCCTGGCGGCCACGCACGCCACCCGCGACTGCGACGTCTTCCTGGCGGTCGGCACGTCGCTGACCGTCCACCCGGTGGCGGGGCTGTGCGACATGGCGATGATGGCGGGGGCGTCCCTGGTCATCGTCAACGGCGAGGAGACGCCCTACGACGACTTCGCCTCGGCGGCCGTGCACGACTCCATCGGGAAGGTGCTGCCCGCCCTGGTGGAGCGGGTGACGGCGGCCGCCGCCCGCTGAGCGGTACCGGTCCCGGTTCCGCCCGGCGGGCGGAACCGGGACCGGACGGGCCCGCCGGGACCCGCCGGTCAACGCAGGTGGGCGGCCACGCGGGTGCGCCTGCCGCGCTGGGGGTTCTCCTGGTCGACGATGGCGATGATCCGCTCCACCGTCCCGTCCGGGAGGAAGCCCGGGGGGAACAGGGCCAGCACGGGGGCGACGGCGTCCTTCGCCAGCCGGTTCCCCGAGACCACGGAGTCGACCCCGGACAGGTACTCCCGGACCAGGCGCCGCAGGGGCGAGTACTCCGCGTCGTCCCCGGTGCCCGGCCAGCGCAGGTCCTCGGTCGCCTGCCGCAGCACCAGCAGCTCCAGCCGGCCCAGCTGGGTGGAGGTGAGCATGCGGCGGTAGGCGTTCAGGCGGCCCTCGGGGTCGATGTGGGGAGGGGACAGCCGCAGCTTGAGCACCTCGTGCGGCTCCAGCCACGCGCTGTCGCCGTCGGGGTCCAGGAACCAGGCCCCCATGTCGCCGTGGACCTCGCCGAGGTAGGGCAGCATCCCCAGGAGGACGCGGGCCCCGCTGCCGTTGACGCGCATGGAGATGGAGCGCAGCAGCCGGGAGATCGTCCGGTTGTAGGCGATCGTCATGCCGTAGGGGTCGTAGACGTCCGGGCGCACCTCCACGTCCGTGTGCAGCTCGAACCCGACGCACTCGCCGACGTTCACCGGGTCGCCCACCTCGCGCGAGAGCAGCCTGCGGCTGCCCTCGCGGGTCCACGACTGCATGTGGCGCAGCCGCACGGTGTTCAGGAGGCCGAACCACTCCGGGCTGTCCAGGGAGCGCCAGACCCCCACCAGGTTGCGCCACTCGGTCATCGGCCCGGCCGACTGCGGGAACAGCTCGTCCAGGTCCACGTCGTCCTCGCGCACCAGCACCAGCAGCACGACGAGGTTCGCCGTGTAGTTGGCCTGGCGGACCGTGACCGGCAGGCGTTGGGGCTCGAAATCGGCGTAGGAGCGGTTGGCCGCCGGGAACGGCGCCTCCCGGAACAGCTCGATGAGCAGGTCGGAGTAGTCGCCGCGCAGCCCCGGGTCCTCGGCGAACCGCCGCTCCAGCAGTTCGGCCAGGAAGTCCGGCACCTTGTCCCGGCCCGGCAGGCAGGCGAACGACAGCAGCGCGTACAGCTCACCGTCGTCGATCCGCCGGGCCCGGCCGCGCCGCCGCGAGGTCCGCGAGCGGGAGGCGTCCAGCTCCTCCAGCGCCGCGACCACAGCCCGCGCCACCAGGTACTCGCCGAAGGTGGCGTGCAGGAACTCGAACACGCTCGCCGTTCCGTCACCGGTCCGGGCCCGTGCCTCGTGCACGAAGAAGAACCGGCCCAGCACCTGGTGGGCCGGGTCGATCCGGCCGTGCATCCCCGTCTCGTCCGGGTCCAGCGCGGCCTCGGGCAGCAGCACCGCCAGGTCGCGGTCCAGCTCCTCGGCGCTGACGTTCTGCTTGCGCCGGGTGAACATGGCCAGCGCCGCCACCTCGAGGCGGCGCAGCTCGCCCTCCAGGGCCTCGGCGAGGTCGTCCCGGCCCAGGCCGGAGTGGTGCTTGTCCACCTCCCGGCGGGCGAACATGGTGAGCAGCCGCTCGTACAGCTCCCCGTGGGTGAGCCCCTGGTCGGTGCCGCGCAGCGCGCCGTCCTCGGCGTCGTAGATGAGCAGCATCATCAGCAGCAGCGGCTGTTCGGCCAGGTCGCGGTAGCGCAGCACCGCCTCGGTGGTCAGCGCCCCGGTCGCGTCCGCCGCCCGGGCGTTGGCCCGGTTCCAGATGCCCACCAGGCGGCCGATCCGCGGCTCGTCGAAGGGGTCGAGCTTGATGACGGTCGTGCCCCGCGGGAAGCGGGCGCGGTCGGCGACGACGGTGCGGCTGGTGACGACGACCACCACGGGCAGGCCCATGGCCTCCTGCTGCTGTTGGAACTCCTGGACGCGTTCGAGGTAGTCGGAGCGGTCGACGCCGGTGGCCTGGAGGAGCTCGTCGAAGCCGTCCAGGATGACGACGGGCAGCGCCCCGTCGGCCGAGTCGGCCAGGTCGCGCCAGGAGACGCGGGTGTGCAGGGCGGCGGCCAGGCCCTCCTCGATCTGCACGTGGATGGGCGAGTTGGGGCTGACCGCGCGCAGCTCCACGCGCACGGGCAGGAAGTCCGAGGCCGGCAGCCGGGCGGCCAGCACCTCCGTGAACTTCGACTTGCCCGCGCCGGGGTGCCCGAGCACCACGGTGGGGCGGTCGGTGGCGTCGGGGTGGGTCAGGTGGGCGGCGATGAACGCGGACAGGTCGTCCACCGGCCGGTGCAGGGACCACCACTCCTCGGAGGAGGGGACCGAGTTGGGGGTGATGACCGCGACGCGCCCGCGCGGGGGGATGTAGGCGTCGGCCAGCGAGGGCAGCACCAGCCCGGGCGGGACGTCGGAGGCGCGCAGCACGGGGCGCTCCAGCACCGCGCGGTGGGCGGCGAACAGCTCCTCGCGGCGCCGGTCCACGGGACGGTCCGAGGCCACGGTCGCCAGCAGGCGGCGCAGCTCGCCCAGGCCGTCGTCGACGGCGGAGCGGGTACGCCGGTGCTCGACCTGGTGCGCCCACAGCGCGAACTCGGGGACGTCGGCGGCCAGGAGGCGGTGCAGCTCCTCGTAGCGCTCGGTCGACCGGCGGCCCAGCTCCCGGCCCACGGAGGTCAGCAGGGGGTGGGCGGGGGAGTCGAGGCCGTGCCCGCGGGCGGCGGCCACCTGCGGCACCGCGTTCTGGAAGGCCTCGGCCAGGCCGTCGAAGTACTCCCGCCAGGCCGCCTCCTCCACGCCGGGCGCGTGCGTCCAGGGGGCTCCGGACGGGGCGGCGGCCTCCTGCGGGGCGGCCTCCAGGGCCCGCGGGCCGGTGTCGGCGTCGGCGTTCCAGCGGTGGGGGAGCGCCACCCGGCCGGGTCGGCCGGGGGACAGCAGGGGGCCGAACAGGGCGGCCCGGTCCTCCTCCGAGAGGCCGAGCTCGTCCAGGGTCAGCGGCGCGCCGGCGGCCTCCCAGACCTCGTCCAGGGCCTCCAGGAAGGCGACCGCCGCGAGGATGCGCTCCGCGGCGAGGATGCGCTCGGTCCGGGTCAGGCGGCTCTCGCCGCGCAGGTGCTCCCGGATGCCCTCCACCGCCTCGCGGCCCTTGCTCACCAGCAGGCTCCGCAGCCCGAACAGGTCGGGGACCCCGAGGAGGCCGAGGCCGCCGTCGGCGAGCCGCTCGGCGAGGTCCCAGGCGTCGGAGTCCTTCTTGCCGAGGATCTTCAGTGCATCCGCGTAGGAGAGCTTCTTGGCCACGGGGGGACCTTCCGTCGTCGGGGGTGGTTCGGGGGATGGGAGGCGCGGTCCGGCCGGGGTCAGTGCTCCCCGCTTCCGGGAGGGCTGATGACGATGGGTGGATGGCTGTAGCCCTGGTGCCCTCCGTCCGGAACAGGTGATATGTCGGTGAGGTCGTGGAAGCGGTTCATGATCCCATTCGGTAGGTAGCCCGGCGGGAACCGGCCGAGGACCGAACGGACCGAGTCCGTCACCTGGCCCTGGGAGGATCCGGGTTCCTGTTCGAAGTGTTCGAGGCCCGTCAGGTAGTCCGCGACCGTCCTCCGCAGCTCTTCACGGCCTTGGGACGAGGGGCGGCCGCCGGCGGGATTCCACCGGAGGTCGTCGAAGGCCCAGTTCGCATCCTCTGCGGCCTGCCGCAGGGCGAGCAGCTCCACGCGTCCCAGGTGGTTGCCGGAGAGAAGCCTGCGGTAGCTGGAGATGCGGGCGCCGAAATCCGTTTCCGGCGGCTCCAGCCGCAGGCGCAGGACCTCGTGCATCTCGGTCCACGTTCTCTGTCTCCCCGGGTCCAGGAACCAGCCCCCCAGGTCGTACGACACCCGGTGGAGGTAGGGGAGGGTGCCCAGGACCGTGCGTGCGTTGGTGCCGTTGACGCGCATGGACGTGGCGCGCAGCATCCGCGACGTGGTGGACGCGTACGGCAGGGTCACCTGGTAGGGGTCGAGGACATCGGGGGTCGCGTCCACGTCCGTGTACAGCTCGAAGCCGATGCACTCTCCGACGTTCACCGGTTCGCCGTGCTCGCGGACGACGACCGTGTGCCGCCGGTCCCTGTCCCAGGCGTCCAGGTGCTTCACCCGCACCGTGCGGAGGAGGGAGAACCATTCCGAGCTCTGCAATGTCCGCCACAGGTTCGCCGCGTTGCGCCATTCCGCCAGGGGGTTGGGGGCTTCGGGGAACAGTTCCTCCAGCCCCACCGGGTCCTCACGGGCCAGGACCAGCAGGACGATGAGGTTCGCGGTGTAGTTGGCCTGTCGAATGGTGATCGGAAGGCGTGTCGGCTCGTAGTCACCACGGGACCGGTCGGCCGCCGGGAACGGGGCCTCCTGGAACAGTTCGATGAGCAGCCGGGCACGATCCGACCGTGCCTCCGTCCCCCGGGGGAACCTCTTCTCCAGCTCCTCGTCGAGGAAGTCCGTGATCTTCTCCCGGCCGGGCAGGCAGGCGAACGACAGCAGGGCGTACAGCTCGCCGTCATCGGACCCCTGCACCGACCCGCGCCGGCGCCGCGCGAGCGACCGGGTCTCGGCGAGGTAGTCCAGCGCCGCGACGACGGCCCGCGCCACCAGGTACTCGCCGAAGGTGGCGTGCAGGAACTCGAACACGCTCGCGGTCCCGTCCACGGTCCGCGCCCGTGCCTCGTGCACGAAGAAGAACCGGCCCAGCACCCGGTGGGCCGGGTCGATCCGGCCGTGCGGGTCCGCGTCGGCCGCCTGCCGTCCGGTTCCGGGCATCAGGACGCCCAGGTCCCGGTTCAGCTCCCCGGCGGTCACGTGCTGCCGCCGCCGGGCGAACATCGCGAGCGCCGTGACCTCCAAACGGCGCAGCTCCTCCTCGACCGCCCGGTCGAAACCGTCCCGGTCGAGCGCGGACCGGTGCTTCCTCACTTCGCGTCGCGCGAAGGCGGTGAGCAGCCGCTCGTACAGCTCCCCGTGGGTGAGGTGCCGGTCGGCGCGGCGCAGCGCGCCGTCCTCGGCGTCGTAGAGGAGCAGCATCGCCAGGAGCAGCGGCTGCTCGGCCAGGTCTCGGTAGCGCAGGACCACAGCGGTGGACAGCGCCTCCGGATCGGCTCCGGGCCGTGCGTTCGCCGCCTTCCACACCTGGAGGAACCGGTCGATCCGAGCCTCGTCGAAGGGTTCGAGCTTGACGATCGCGGTCCCCTTGGGGAACCGGGCGCGGTCGGCCACGACCGTGCGGCTGGTGACGATGACGGCCACGGGGAGCCCCATCGCCTCCTGCTGCCGCTGGAACTCCTGGACCTGTTCGAGGTAGTCGGAGCGGTCGACGCCGGTGGCCTGGAGCAGTTCGTCGAACCCGTCCAGCATGATCACCGGCAGCGCCCCGTCGGCGGAGTCCGCCAGCTCCCGCCAGGACACCCGGGTGTGCAGGGCGGCGGCCAGGCCCTCCTCGATCTGCCGGGGGATCGAGGCGTCGGGCGGGACGGAGCGCAGCTCCACCCTGATCGGCAGGAAGTCCGACGGCGGCAGCTGCGCGGCGAGCATCTCGGTGAACTTGGACTTCCCGGAACCCGGGTGCCCGAGGATGACGGTCGGGGCCTCCGCGCCGCGCGGGTGCACGAGACGGGCGGAGACGAACCCCGCGATGTCGTCCGTGGCTTCGATGTCCGCCCACCACTTCTCCGAGGAGGGGACCGCGTCGGCCCCGTTCATGGCGACCCGCCCGCGCGGTGGGATGTACGCGTCTCCGAGTGTGGGCAGGACCAGGCCTTCGGCGGGGCCGTCGTCCGCGGGCAGGACCGGCCGGTGCAGGACACTCCGGTAGAGGGCGGAGAGCTCCGCCCTCCGCCGTTCCACCGGGCGGTCCGAGGCGATCGAGCCGAGCAGGCGGCCCATCTCGGCCAGGCCGGTGTCCAGTCTGTCCCGGGTCCGGGTGTGCTCCCGTTCCTGCGCCCACATCGCGAATTCGGGGACGTCGGCCATGAGCGCCCGCCGGTGTTCGCGGTAGCGGAGCTCGGCCGCCCCGGCCAGGCGCCGCTTCAGGAGAAGGATCCGGCCGTGGTGCACGTCGGTGATCCCGTGGGCCTCGGACACGGCCAGGCCGACGACCATCGACAGGAAGTCGTCCTGCAACGCCTCGAAGCGGATGAGGTCCTTCAGGGACCTGTACCCGGAGTAGTCGGCCTCCGCCCCGGCCTCCGGCTCGGGAGAGGTCCGCAGCACGATCGGCGCGGACGGTCCGCTCAGGGCGCGTTCGGAGAAGGCGGTCTGCTCTTCGGCGGTGATCTCCAGGTCCCTGAAGGGGAAGGGCATCCCGGCCTGCTCCCAGGCCTCCTCCACCGCCTCGAAGAAGGAGACGACGACCAGGATCCGCTCCGCCGCCAGGATCTTCTCCGTCCGGGACATCCGGCTCTCGCCCCTGAGCTTGTCCCGCATCCCCTCCAGCGCCTTGCGGCCCTTCCCGACCACCATGCCCCTGATACCGAACAGGTCCGGCACCCCCAGCGCCCCCAGCCCCCCGTCGGCCAGTTTCTCGGCCACGGCCAGGACCTCGGAGTCGTTCTTTCCCAGGAGCTTCAGGGCGTCCGCGTAGGACAGCTGCTTGGCCACGGGGGGACCTTCCGTCGTCGGGGGGCGGGACACGGGTCGGACCCGGCACCGGGGGACGGTGCCGAGTCCGCAGGTCGACAGGGGTATGGGGGATGTGCGTACGGGGCGGGCTAGGTCAGGCTCCAGTCCACCGGCTCCGCGCCCTGCTCCTTGAGCATCTCGTTCGTCCGGCTGAACGGCTTGGACCCGAAGAACCCGTTGCGCGCCGACATCGGGCTCGGGTGCGCCGACTCCACGCACGGGACCCCCGGCATCAGCGGCCGCAGGTCGCGCGCCTGGCGGCCCCACAGGATCGCCACCAGCGGCCCGCCGCGCTCGGCCAGCGCCCGGATGGCCTGGTCGGTGATGGCCTCCCAGCCCTTGCCCTTGTGGGAGGCGGGCGAACCGGGCTGCACGGTCAGGACCCGGTTGAGCAGCAGCACGCCCTGCTTCGTCCACGGGGTGAGGTCGCCGGTGTTCGGGATCGGCAGGCCCAGGTCGTCCTGCATCTCCTTGTAGATGTTCTTCAGGCTCGCGGGCGGCCGCACACCGGGGGCGACGGAGAAGCTCAGCCCCACCGGGTTGCCGGGCGTGGGGTAGGGGTCCTGGCCCACGATGAGCACGCGGACGTCCTTGAACGGCTGCTGGAAAGCGCGCAGGACGTGTTCGCCGGCGGGCAGGTAGGTGCGCCCCTCGGCGACCTCCTGTCGGAGGAAGTCACCCATCGCGGTGATCTGCGGCGCGACCGGCTCCAGGGCCTTCGCCCACCCGGCTTCCATGATTTCGTTGAGGTCCTTGGTGGCCATGGCCAGAACACTAGCGCCCGGCGGCGACATCCACGTCCCTTCCGGTCGATCGGCCCCCGAACGGACACCCCGGGCCGCCCGAGGCCGCCGCCCGGTAGCCCGCCGCTCAGGCCGTGGGTCGGTCCCGTTTGGCCAGGCCGTGCCAGCGGCGCAGGTGGGCCGCCACGCGCACGGTCTCCGGGGACTCCTCGCCGAACACCCGCACGTGCCGCGCCACCAGCTTCCGGTACCGGCGGGCGGCCTCCGCCGGGTCGCCCGCGTGCCCCAGGTAGGCCGCCTGGTAGTGGTGGGCCCGCAGCGTCGTGGGGTGGTCGGCGCCCAGCACCCGCTCCAGTTCCGGGATCAGCCCGTCGAGCACCTCCACCGCCCGCTCCGGCTCACCCGCCTCACCGGTCTCGAACGCCAGGTACAGCCGGGTGGTGAGCACCCGCTCGGAGTCCGGCCCGTACACGGCCGCCAGGTCCGGCAGCAGCTCGGCGTGCACCCGCGCCGCCCTGGCGTGGTCGCCCGCCCGGCCCGCGTTGGTCGCCAGGTAGTAGCGCACCGTCAGCGTCTCCGGGTGCCGGGGGCCGTGCACCCGCAGGATGTCCGGCAGCAGCGCCTCCATCGACTCCGCCGCCCGCGCGTGCGCGCCGCCCTTGCCCGTCAGGTACGCCTCCCGGCGCCGGGCCCGCAGCGTCTCGGGATCGTCGGGGCCGAACGCCGCGCGCAGCCGGGGCAGCAGCGGGCGCAGCTGCGCGGCCGCCTCCGCGAACCGGCCCTCGCCCGCGGTCTCCTGGGCCCGCTCCACCAGGAGCCGCAGCTCGGTCCGGTCCCCGTCGCGGGCGGCGGGCGGCGGGGGCGCGGCCTCCGTGTAGGGCAGGGTCCTGGGCACCGGCAGCGACCCCCCGGTGTCGGGGCCGACCGTCGGGCGCGAGGGGCGGGGCACCGCGAAGGGCGCCAGGCGCTCGCGCACCTCCTCGGCGGAGGCGGGGCGCTCCTCGGCACGCTTGGCGAGCAGGGCGTCCACCAGCTCCGCCAGCGGCCCGGGCAGCCCGGGCCGCAGGGACGCCACCGGCCGCGGCCTCTTGCGCAGGTGGCCGCGGAGCACCGTCAGCGGGTCGTCGCCGGGGAACGGGGGCTCGCCGGTGAGCATCTGGTACAGGATCGCGCCCAGCGAGTACAGGTCGCCCGCCTGGCCCACCCGCTCGCCCCGCACCTGCTCGGGGGCCATGTACAGGGGGGTGCCCAGCACCCGGCCGGTCTGGGTGAGGCGGCGGCTCTGCTCCGACGCGGTGAGCCCCGCGATGCCGAAGTCCAGGACCTTCAGGGTGCCGCCGTACAGCCCGGTCCGCTCACCGATCACCATCAGGTTGCCGGGCTTGACGTCGCGGTGCACGATCCCGGCCGCGTGCGCCGCGCCCAGCCCGGAGGCGGCCTGGGACATCAGGTCGGCGGCGCGTTCGACCGGCAGAGGGGAGGACTCGCGCAGCACGTCCGCCAGCGGCCGCCCGGCGACCAGCTCCATGACCGTGTACACCGAGCCGTCGGACTCCTGGCCGAAGTCGTGCAGGATGACGATGTTCGGGTGGCCGGCCAGGCGCGCGGTCACCCGCGCCTCGCGGCGGAACCGGGCGGCGGCCTCGTCGGAGCCGCCCCGCTCGGCGCGCACCAGCTTGACCGCGACCGGGCGGTCCAGGAGCTCGTCGACCCCCCGCCACACCTCGCCCATGCCGCCCCGGCCCAGGAGGGAGAGCAGACGGTAGCGGCCGCCCAGCACCCGTTCGTCGGCCATTCCCGTTCCTCACCGTCCCGAGCCCGTCCGCCGCTCCTGCGACCGTTCACGGCCAATGGGCCGTACAGGGCGTAAGAGTACAGTTGTCCGCGTTAATGTGGTCCCCTGTGCCCGCAGGCCGAACCCCCGCCGAGGGCGATGCCGCAGCCCCCACGTGGAATCGAGTACCACAGCCGTGAGCCTGAGTCTCTACGTCGGTCCGGACTCCCAGCCGGACAAGTACCGCCTGGTGCGCTCCGTGGGGCGCGGCGGCGAGGCGACCCTCTACCTGGCGGAGGTCACCCTGGCGGGGCAGACGGAGCCGGTCGTGGTCAAGGCGCTGAACGCCGACATCACCGCGGACTCCGCGGAGTTCGCCGAGCTGAGCGCCCGCTGGGCCGAGCAGGCGGAGCTGCTGCGCTTCATCAACCGGCTCGGCGTCGTGGGGGTCCGCGAGCACTTCGAGGGCGCGCCGGAGCACCCCGCGGGCGGCGCGGGGGAGCAGGCGGACCGCTGCCTGTACCTGGTGATGAACCACATCGACGGGCTGGACCTGCGCGACTGGCGCGCCGAGCACGCCCAGGAGGGCGTGCGCGGGCAGCGGGAGGTGCTGCGCTACCTGGAGCAGGTCGCCCAGGTGCTGGACATGCTGCACGCGGGGCGGGCCACGCCGTCCCGGCGGCCGGTGGTGCACGGCGACCTGTCGCCGGGCAACATCATGATCGACACCGACGGCCAGGCGACGCTGGTGGACTTCGGGCTGAGCCGGATCGCGGCCCGGCACATGACGGCCCGGCCGTGGTTCACGCCGGGGTACGCGGCGCCGGAGATCTTCAGCGGGGAGTACAGCCCGGCCACCGACCGCTACGCGTTCGGCGCGGTCGCGTTCTACGCCCTGACGGGCGAGGACCCGCCGACGGCGCCGGAGCAGCTGCGCGAGCGCTTCGCGTCGCTGCCGCTGCTCGCCGACGCCGAGGAGCACACCCGCGCCCTGGTGGCGTCGATGTTCTCGGCCGAGCCGGCCGACCGGCCCGAGGCCTCCGCCTGGGTGGGCGCGCTGCGGACCCTGGCCACCTCCGTTCCCTGGACGGGGCCGGGAAGCGACCCGGCGGGCGACCCCGGCACCTCCGCGGTCTTCGCCGCCTCCCTGTTCAGTGCTGCCGCGGAGGACACCGACTCCACCGCCAGGCTCGACCCCTCGGTCCTCCCGCAGGCCCAGGCCGCCCCGGCCGAGCAGGAGCGCGGCACGGACGAGACGGTCGTCCTCCCGCCGCCCTCCGGTGCCCCGCAGGTCCCAGGGGGCTCTGCCGGCGCTCCGGCACGGTCCGCCCCCGGCGCCCCGCAGGCTACGGCCGCCCCCTCCGATCCCAGTGCCCCGTCCGCTCCCGGTGTTGCTCAGGGCTCCGGGGCCCCGCAGGGCGCGGGCGCCCTATCTGACCACGGTGCCCCACCGGTCCCAGGGGGGACTTCTGCTTCCGGCGCTGCTCAGGGCTCCGGTATCCCGCAGGTCTCGGGTGGCTCTGCAGACGCTTCGCCGCGGTCCGCCTCCGGCGCCGCTCAGGCCTCTGGTGCTCCGCAGGGCTCGACCGCCTCTGGCGGCGCCCAGGGCCCTGGGGCCTCATCGGCCCCGGGCGCTCCTGCCTCTGGTGTCCCGCAGGTCCCGGGCGCCCCCGGTGGCGCTGTGTCCCCGTCCGCTTCCAGCGGCGCTCCGGTGCCCGGTGCCCCGCAGGTCCCGGGCGGCGTTCCCGCCTCCGGTGGGCAGGGGACGGACGTGACCGCGGTGCTGTCGCCGACCCCGGCGTTCGGGACGCCCGCGGCGGGTGCGCCGACCCCCGCGGCCGGGACGCCCGCGGCGTCCGCGGACACGGAGTCGACCGTGGTCCTGCCCGGCACCGCGCCGGGTGTCGAGGACATGCCGCACCGGCCGGTCGGCGGGATGCGCGGACGCCCCGTCCAGCAGCGCCCCGCCGCCGGATCCCCGCAGCCGAGCGCCCCGCCCGCCGCCTCCGCCCCCGCCGGGCCGCCGCCCGGCCGTCCCGGCCGTCCCGGCCGTCCCACCCCTCCCGGCGGCACGGCGCGCCCGCCGATGCCGCCGCCCGGGCCGGGGCGCGTCCCCTCGGGCCCGATGCCCTCCGGCCCCGCCTACGGCGGCCCGCCGCCCGCGCACTCCCAGCCCTCCTGGGGCCCGCCGCCTCCTCCCGCGGCCACCGGCGCCTTCCCCGCCTACGGCCACCGGCCCGCCCCCGAGCACCCCGAGCCCCGCAAGAGGTCGCGCAAGCCCGCCCTCATCGGCCTGGCCGTCTTCGCCGTGGTCTGCATGATCGGCGGCTCCGCCGTCACCTACGTGGTGATGGACCGCGGCCTGCCCTTCCTGGCGGACGACTCCCAGCAGGTCGCCGCCGACGCCCCCAGCGACCCGGCCGCCCCCTCCGAGCCAGAGGAGGAGGCCCCGCCGCTGGCCGCGCAGCCCACCGGCGCGCCCAAGGAGGACGCCTCCCCGCCCGGCACCGACCCGACCGGGGACACCACCCTGCTCACCCAGATGGAGATCGTCGACCAGGACGGCCGCTGGGAGCCCGGGTCGGGCCGTGCCGAGATCGACGGGCAGGCCTACAGCCGGGCCCTCGTCCCCGGCGACCGCTGCTCCGACTTCAACCCCTGCACCGGCTGGGCCGAGTACAACCTGGGCCGCGGCTGGACGACCTTCACCGCCCGGCTCGGCGTGACCGACACCTCCAGCTCCTCGGCGACCACCACCTTCATCGTCCACGTGGACGGCAGCCCCGAGGTCACCGAGACGCTCGCGCTGGGCGAGACGCTGGACATCGAGGTCGACGTGCGCGACGCCCTGCGCCTGCGCATCGAGGTGGAGAGCGACGCCGGGGGCGTCTACCCGGTCTGGGCCGACCCCGCCCTCACCGCCTGACCCGGCCCCGCGCGCGCCGGTGCCCCGCGGCCGTTCCCGGACGGCCGCGGGGCACCCGCCGTGTTCACTCGGCGCGCCAGCCGCCCTGCCGGTCGGCCAGGTTCAGCGCCGTCGTCACCAGCGGCACGTGGCTGAACGCCTGAGGGAAGTTCCCCACCTGCCGCCCGACCCTGGGGTCCCACTCCTCGGCGAGCAGCCCCACGTCGTTGCGCAGCGCCAGCAGCCGCTCGAACAGGTCCCGCGCCTCGTCCTGGCGCCCGATCGACAGCAGCGCGTTCGCCATCCAGAAGCTGCACGCCAGGAACGCGCCCTCGTCACCCGGCAGCTGGTCGGCCGAGTTCTCCAGGTCCGTCCGGTACCGCAGCACGAACCCGTCCACCATCAGGTCCTTGCGCACCGCCTCGATCGTCCCGATCACCCGCGGGTCGTCGTAGGGCAGGAACCCCACCTCGGGGATCAGCAGCAGCGCCGCGTCCAGCTCCTTGCTGCCGTAGTACTGCGTGAACGTGTTGCGCTGCGGGTCGTACCCGTACTCGCACACCTCCGCGTGGATGGTGTCCCGCAGGGCCTTCCACCGCTCGATCGGCCCCTCCTTGCCGAACTCCTCGATGCTGCGCACCGCCCGGTCGGCCGCCACCCACGCCATCACCTTGGAGTGCACGAAGTGCTGGCGCGGCCCGCGCACCTCCCACAGCCCCTCGTCGGGTTCGTCCCAGCACCACTCCAGGTAGTTGACCAGGGACCGCTGCAGCCCCCACAGGTAGTCGCCGCCCCGGATGCCGGTGCGCCGCGCCAGGTGCAGCACGTCCATGACCTCGCCGTACACGTCCAGCTGGTACTGGCCGACGGCGGCGTTGCCGATGCGCACCGGCCGCGACCCCTCGTACCCGGGGAGCCAGTCGGCCTCCCACTCGGTGAGCCGCCGCTCGCCCCGGATCCCGTACATGATCTGCATCAGCTGGGGCTCTCCGGCGACCGCCCGGACCAGCCATTCGCGCCAGGCCAGCGCCTCGTCCGTGTACCCCGAGCGGATGAGCGCCTCCAGGGTGATGGTGGCGTCGCGCAGCCAGCAGTACCGGTAGTCCCAGTTGCGGACGCCGCCGATCTCCTCGGGCAGGGAGGTGGTGGGGGCGGCGACGATCCCGCCGGTGGGCCGGTAGGTGAGCGCCTTGAGCACGATGAGGGACCGGATGACGGCCTCGCGGTAGGGGCCGTCGTAGGTGCACTGGCTCACCCACTTCTCCCAGAACCGCTCGGTCCGCGACAGCGCCTTCTCGGCGTCGAGGTGGTCGGACTCCTCCACCTGGGAGGGGTGCCAGGTGAGGACGAAGGGGACGCGCTGGCCGGCGCTGACGGTGAAGGTCGTGTCGTGGGTGAAGTTGTGGCCCTGGAGGCTGACGGGGGTGCTGAGCCAGACGGCGTCGGGTCCGGCGATCGCGACCAGTTCGCTGCCGGTCCGGTGCACCCACGGGACCACGTGCCCGTAGTCGAACCGCAGGCGCAGCTCGGTGCACATGGTGACCCGGCCGCTGATGCCCTCCACGATGCGCACGATGTGCGGCGCGCCGCCGCGGGGCGGCATGAAGTCGATGACCCGGACCGTCCCGGTCTCGGTGTCCCACTCCGATTCCAGGATGAGCGTGTCGCCCCGGTAGCGCCGCCGGGTGGCCCGGGGCTCGCCGTCGGCGGGGCGCAGGGTCCAGTTGCCGTTCTGCTCGTCGCCCAGCAGGGCGGCGAAGCATGCGGAGGAGTCGAAGTCGGGCAGACACGCCCAGTCGATGGAACCGTCGCGCCCGACCAGCGCGGCGGTCTGCATGTCGCCGATCATTGCGTAGTCTTCAATCCAGCCGGGCACGCGGCTCACCCCCAACACGTTCGTCCTGAGTCTTGCGGTCGGCGCGGGCACTCTCGCCTCCGGACGGGGGTGGTGCGGTGCTCCGGGTCGGCCCGCTGCGCGCACGCCCGTGTGCACGCCCCGTCGGGGTGCTTCTCCCGGCCCGTTCCGATGGGGCGGTGCCCACCGCGGGCAGGGGCGCCGTTCGGGTCACGGCCCCTCCCCTCGCGACCACGCGCCGCCCGCCCCTGTACCCGGGTATGTGCCCAGGTGGGGGACGACACAAAGGTCGGCTCGGGAGAGCCGCTCCGAAACGGTCCTTTCCGTTCACCGCGGTTCCCCATCTTCCCCTCTCTCCGGAGGGCGCGCCACCCGCAATTGCACGTGCATCGGAGAGTGCAGGGCGGTATGTGGTCAATTGGGGGAGTTTGCCGGACCAGAAGTTATGTCGTGGTGATCAACTAATGGCGACGGGGTCACTGATTCGCCGATCGGATCGGTGTTTCCGGGAGGTTCTCGGACATCCGGAACAGGGGGAGGAAGATCTGGGTGAGGGGGCCGATCGCCACCGCGAACACCAGCGTCCCCACGCCCACCGTGCCGCCCAGCAGGAACCCGGTGATCACCACCGCCACCTCGATCACGGTGCGGGCCAGGCGCACCGACAGCCCCCGGGCGGCCAGGCCGGTCATGAGCCCGTCGCGCGGGCCCGGGCCCAGCTCCGCGCCGATGTAGTAGCCGGTGGCCAGCGCGCACGCCAGGATCCCCAGCAGCAGCCCGGCGACGCGGATCCACAGCACGCCGGTCTCGGGCAGCAGCCACAGGAACAGGTCCGCGGTCGCGCCGATCATGACCACGTTGCTCAGGGTGCCCAGCCCGGGCTTCTGCCGCAGCGGGATCCACAGCAGCATCAGCAGCGCGCCGACGATGATCGTCCAGGTGCCGATGGACAGCCCGGTGCGCAGGGCCAGCCCCTGGTCCAGCACGGCCCAGGGCATGGCCCCCAGGTCGGACTCGATCAGCAGGGCGACGCTGAGCCCGTACAGGGTCAGGCCGACGTACAGCCGCACCAGGCGGCGCAGCCGCGGCCGGGGCAGGACCGGGGTGATCATCACCCGGCTCAGCAGCGAGGGGCGGGGCGCCGCCGCGCCGCGGGCCTCCGGTCCGTCGGGGCGGAACTCGTCGGGGCGGGGCTCGCTCCGTTCGTCCACGGACCCGTCCTTTCAAGAAAAAGGGGGGATCATCGGATCGGGCGGTGCGGACCCCTCCCGGCGCCACCGTCATCCCCCGTGCCACGGTGGTGCCACTTCGGTATCCTGGCCCACATGGCACCGTACTCAAAGTGCCAATTCCAGAAAGTGGCCCCACGAGGGCGCGGACGCAGCGGGAACGGGTACGAGGAGGCGGCGCCATGGCGTCACGACAGGGCGGCGCGGTCCGGACCGCGGAGCGCTCCACGTCCGGCGGCGGCACCCGCCGGATCAACGGCCGCCTGCTGGCCCGCCTCATCGGCGAGGCGCCGGTGGAGCGCCCCTACTACCTCTCCATCGGCCGGGCCGTCAGCGGCCTGGTGCTGGACGGCCGGGTGCCCACCAACACCCGCCTGCCCGCCGAACGCGACCTCGCCACCGCCCTGGGCGTCAGCCGCAACACCGTCACCGCCGCCTACTCCTGGCTGCGCGACAACCGGTTCCTGGACAGCCGGCAGGGCGCGGGCAGCTGGACCGTGCTGCCCGACTCCGGCACGGGGGACCCCTCCCCGTCCCCGTTCCTGTCCGGGGCCGCCGAGCACATCGACCTGGGCGTGGCCGGGCCCCCGGCGGTGGAGGGCCTGCGCGACGCCGCGTTCCGGGCCGCCGAGCAGCTGGCCGCGCACGTGGGCGGCCTCGGCTACTACCCCCACGGCCTGCCCGAGCTGCGCCACGCCATCGCCCGCCGCTACGTCGAACGCGGCCTGCCCACCACCCCCGAGCAGATCTTCGTCACCAACGGCGCCCAGCAGGGGGTGGCCCTGCTCCTGGACCTGCTGGTCCAGCCGGGCGACGAGGTCCTGGTGGAGTCGCCCACCTACCCGCACGCCCTGGACGCGGTCCGCCGCAGCGGGGCACGGGTGCGCACGGTGGGGGTGACGCCGCAGGGCTGGGACATGGAGTACCTGGTGGACGCGTTCCGCCAGTGGCGGCCCTCGCTGGCCTACCTCATCCCCGACTTCCACAACCCCACCGGCGCCCTCATGGACGACGACGAGCGGCGGGTGCTGGTGCGCGAGGCGCGCCGGGCCGGGGCCCACCTGGTGGTCGACGAGTCGGTGGCCGAGCTGGCCATCGACTCCGGCGACCTGCCGGCCCCCGTGGCCGCCCACGACACCGACGGCCGCGTCATCACGGTCGGGTCCGTGGGCAAGCTGCTGTGGGGCGGGCTGCGGGTGGGCTGGATACGCACCACCCCGCCGATGGTGGCGCGGCTGATGGCGGTGCGCCAGCGCTTCGACCTGGCGGGGGCGGTGCTGGACCAGCTCACCACCACCCACCTGCTCGCCGACGTGATGCGCATCCGCGCCGAGCGCAGCCGCTGGCTGCGCCGCAACCGCGACGCCCTGCTGGCGGCGCTGCGCGACCGGCTGCCCGACTGGCGGCCCAACGTGCCCGGCGGCGGCCTGGTGCTGTGGGCGGCGCTGCCCCAGCCGGTGGCGAGCGCGCTGTCGGCGGCGGCGGTCCGGCACGGGGTCCACCCGGCGGCGGGGCCGGTGTTCGGGTCGGACGGAACCCTGGAACGCTACCTGCGGCTGTCCTACACGCGGCCGCCGGACGTGCTCGCCGACGCCGTGGACCGGCTGGCCGCCGCCTACGCCGAGACCCTGGCCCACCCGGTCCAGCCCCACGGCCGGCTGTACGTCTGACGGCCGCGCCCCGCGGCCCGGCCGCGGGCCCGGGCCGGAGGGCGCGCCCCGCCCGGCCGGGCCCTCAGCCGGCGAACCGGCGGGCGAACCGCACGACCTCGCCGATCACCTCGTCGCGGTTGGTCTCGTTGAACACCTCGTGGCGGGCCCCGGGGAAGATCCGGGCGGTGAAGTCCGAGCCGAGGATCGCCTCGATGCCCGTGAGGGTGCCGGAGAGCGGCACCAGGCGGTCGTCGGAGCCGTGCACCCACAGCAGGGGCATGTCCCCCAGCGATCCCGCCGCCAGCCCCCGGTCGATCTCGGTGAGCATCGCGTCCACCGTGGCCCGCTTGAACGGCCCGTGCCAGACCAGTTCGTCGGCCACGTAGGCCTCGCCGACGGCGGGGTCGCGGGAGAGGGTGGCGGGGTCGATGGGGACGTCGGGGATCTCCTCGGCGGCGGACAGCGCCTCCAGCACCTCCCAGCGGCCCAGGACGGGGCCGGACAGCACCAGCGCGGTCGGCTCCCCCGAATGGGTCTGGGCGTAGCGTGAGGCGATGAGGCCGCCCATGGAGTGGCCGATGAGGACCAGGGGCAGCGACCGGTAGGCGGTCCGGGCCTGGGTGACGACCCGGTGCACGTCCTGGACCACCTCCGCGTAGTCGTCGATGAGGACCCGCTCGCCGGAGGAGCCGCCGTGCCCCCGGTGGTCGGCCCCGTAGACCACCGCCCCGGCGGCCACCAGGTCGGCGGCGACCTGCTCGTACCGCCCCAGGTGCTCGCCGTACCCGTGGACCAGGACGGCCAGCCAGGAGGGCTCTCCCTCCGCGGGAGCCCAGGCCCGGGCCGCCAGCCTCCCCGAACCGTTCGGCCCGCCCGCCAGTCCCCATTCCCGTGTGGTGATCACCGTGTCCTGCCTCCTCATCGGCCTGCGCGTCTGCGACGATCGCGGTGATGGTCGCCTGTGGCGTTGGACACCCTAGAACATCGCCCGCGCGCGTCCGCGCGACCCGGTCGGGTCCGCCGCGGCGGCGGGCTCCGGCCGGGCCCCGGCCGGAGCGCCCCGGCCTCGACGCGCCCGGGTCCGGAGGATGCTCCGGAAACGGCGGTGTCGTCTCGTGCGCGCCGACGAAATATCTCAAAGCGTGTGATAGGGACTACTCGCCCCGAAAGGCGATCTTCTACGCTGGACAGATGGGTATCCCTTCGGATGACCCCCGAGTGGTGCCGGTGGCGTTCTGCTCGACGACTTCGACTGAGAGGGTGACGCCCGTGCTGGCCGACTCCTATGGGCGAGTGGCGACGGACCTGCGGGTCTCGCTCACCGACCGGTGCAACCTCCGCTGCACCTACTGCATGCCCCCCGAAGGCCTGGAGTGGCTGCCCAAACCCGAACTCCTCACCGACGACGAACTCCTCCGCCTCATCGAGATCGGCGTCACCCGCCTGGGCATCACCGAGGTCCGCTTCACCGGCGGGGAACCCCTGCTCCGCCGCGGCCTGCCCGCCATCGTCGCCGGGACCGCCGCCCTGCGCCCCCGCCCCCACACCGCCCTCACCACCAACGGCATCGGCCTGGCCCGGATGGCCCCCGCCCTGGCCGAGGCGGGCCTGGACCGCGTCAACGTCTCCCTGGACACCCTGCGCCCGGACGTCTTCGAGACCCTCGCCCGCCGCCGCCGGTTCGACGACGTCGTCGAGGGCATGGCCGCGGCCGCCGAGGCCGGGCTCACCCCGGTCAAGGTGAACGCGGTGCTCATGCGCGGCGTCAACGACGGCGAGGCCGCCGACCTGCTGCGCTACTGCATCGAGCACGGCTACGAGCTGCGCTTCATCGAGCAGATGCCGCTGGACGCCCAGCACGGCTGGCGGCGCGACGACATGGTCACCGCCGACGAGATCCTCGCCCGGCTGGAGACCGCGTTCGACCTCGCCGAGGCCGACCCGGGAACGCGCGGCAGCGCCCCGGCCGAGCTGTTCCGGGTCCTCGGGCACACCTTCCCCGACGGCCGCGAGGCCACCGTCGGGGTGATCGGCTCGGTCACCCGCCCCTTCTGCGGGACCTGCGACCGGGTGCGGCTCACCGCCGACGGCCAGATCCGCAACTGCCTGTTCGCCCGGGAGGAGTCCGACCTGCGCACCCCGTTGCGCGAGGGGGCCACCGACGCCGAGATCGCCGAGCGCTGGACGGCGGCGGTCGCCCGCAAGTTCCCCGGGCACGGCATCGACGACCCGGGGTTCCTCCAGCCCGCCCGGCCCATGTCCGCGATCGGCGGCTGACCGGCCGGGCCCGGACACCGCGGGAAAACCGGTGGACGGGCGGCCCCTTTTGCGGCTCAATGTTCCGGGGCGCGACCGCGCCCGAACCGTGAGAACAGGCCGTTCGCGAAAGGGAGGTGGCCTGTCATGACCTATACCGAGATCCCCGGCACCCGGGTTCCCATCCGCATGTGGGCCCGCCCGGAGGAGGTCGAGGGCGCCGCCCTGGAACAGCTGCGCAACGTCAGCGGCATGCCCTGGGTGCACGGCCTGGCCGTGATGCCCGACGTGCACTACGGCAAGGGCGCCACCGTCGGATCCGTGATCGCCATGCGCGACGCCGTCAGCCCGGCCGCCGTCGGCGTGGACATCGGCTGCGGCATGACCGCGGTGCGCACCGACCTGACCGCCTCCCGCCTGCCCGACGACCTCGGGAAGCTGCGGTCGGCCCTGGAGGCCGCGATCCCCGTCGGGTTCCACTTCCACGACGAGGCCGTCGACCCGGCCGCCGTCCCGGGGCTGCGCAGCAAGGACTGGGACGCGTTCTGGCGGGGGTTCGACGGCCTCGCCGATGCCGTCCACCCGCGCCGCGAGCGGGCGCTGCGCCAGATGGGGACCCTCGGCGGCGGCAACCACTTCCTGGAAGTGTGCCTGGACGACGAGGACACCGTGTGGCTGGTGCTGCACTCGGGTTCGCGCAACATCGGCAAGGAGCTGGCCGAGCACCACATCGGGCAGGCCCGCGCCCTGCCGCACAACCAGGACCTGCCCGACCGGGACCTGGCGGTCTTCCTCACCGGGACCCCGGAGATGGACGCCTACCGCCGCGACCTGTTCTGGGCCCAGGACTACGCCCGCCGCAACCGCGACGTCATGATGGGGCTGGCCTGCAAGGTCCTGGCCGAGCAGGTGCCGGGCACCGGGTTCGGGCAGTGGATCTCCTGCCACCACAACTACGTCGCGGAGGAGACCTACGACGGGGTGGACGTGCTGGTCACCCGCAAGGGCGCGATCCGCGCCGGGTCGGGGGAGTACGGGATCATCCCGGGCAGCATGGCGACGGGGACGTACATCGTCCGGGGGCTGGGGAACGAGGACTCGTTCAACTCCGCCTCGCACGGGGCCGGGCGCCGGATGAGCCGGACCAAGGCGCGCAAGACCTTCACCGCCGCCGACCTGGCCGCCCAGACCGAGGGCGTGGAGTGCCGCAAGGACGCGGGGGTCGTGGACGAGATCCCGGCCGCGTACAAGGACCTGGAGTCGGTGATCGCGGCCCAGACCGACCTGGTGCGCGTGGTCGCGCACCTGCGCCAGGTGGTCTGCGTCAAGGGCTGACCGGCCGCGGGCCGTCCGCGCCCGCCCCGGGGCGGACGCAAACGGCCTGCGGTACCCCCGGCGGGCTCTCCGCGGTGGTCGCCGCCCCGGTGGGCCCGCCCGCTGCCCCGGCGGGCTCTCCGCGGTGATCGCCGCCCCGGCGGGCCGGCCCGGTGCCCCGACGGGGGCCCGCGCCCGGCATGGGGCCCGGCAGCGGTCCGCGGCGGGTCCGGTGCCGTCCCTCAGGACGGGCTCCCGTAGCGCTCGGCCATCGCGGCGGCGCGGTCGTGCAGGGCGGTGCGCAGCCACTCGGGGGACAGGACCTCCGCGTCCGCGGCCAGCTGCCACAGCGCCCACTCGGCGTGCCGGCGGTCCTGGAAGTCCACCTCCAGCGCCGGCCGGCCGCCCTCGTCCTCCTCCCGCACCTCGCGGACCTCCAGCGCGGTGTCCGCCAGTTCCTCCCGCCGCTGCGGGGCCACCCGGGCGAGCACGGACACCCGGTCGCCTCCGGTGCGGAACCGCGCACCGCGCTCCCGCCAGACCCGGTCCAGGTCCACCCGGTCCGGCCGCCGCGCCGGTTCGTCCAGCGCCTCGGCGGCCAGGACCCGGGACAGCCGGTAGGTGCGGTCCTCCCCGGACCTCGTGGCCAGCAGGTAGCCCTGGTCGCGCACGGTGACCAGGC
Organism: Nocardiopsis sp. NPDC006139; assembly: GCF_040614155.1. NCBI lineage: Bacteria > Bacillati > Actinomycetota > Actinomycetes > Streptosporangiales > Nocardiopsidaceae > Nocardiopsis > Nocardiopsis sp. NPDC006139. The sequence continues at coordinate 252,946 of NZ_JBEXTT010000001.1, read as the reverse complement.
CGACCGGGTCGACCGTGCGCCACCGGGCGTCCCGGCCCGCGGCCGCGTAACGGATGCGCAGCCGGTACCCGGCGAACACCGCGCGCCGGATCTGGGCCACCACGGCGTCGGGTACCTCCTCGGCGGCGAGCCGGCGCTCCAGCAGGTCGGTCTCCGGGTCGACCAGCAGCCGCCGGGCCGCCCCGGCCGCCGTGGCCCGGTCGCCCTCCGGCAGCGCGTCGACCACCTTGCGCATGGCCGAGGCCAGCGCCGAGCCCAGGCCGAACGCCTGTGCCCCGCGCCGCGACCCGGCGACCAGCAGGGCGAGCGCCTCGTCGTGGTTCAGGCCGGTGAGCTCGGTCCGGAAGCCGGGCAGCAGCGAGAAGCCGCCGTGCCGGCCGCGTTCGGCGTAGACCGGGACGCCGGCCGCGGACAGGGCCTCGATGTCGCGCAGCACGGTGCGGGTGGAGACCTCCAGCTCGCGGGCGATCTCGGGCGCCGTCAGGCGCTCGTGCCGACGCAGCAGCAGTACCAGTGACACCAGCCGATCCGCGCGCATCCGAGAACTCTACAGAAATACCTGACAGAGGATGTCGTGTTTTCCCGGAAGGCTGGTCGGTATGACGAACAAGAGAGCGGCCACCGAGCCGAACGACCTGGGCAGGTACTTCATCGAGCGCGGCAACGCGGGCGACGTCGACGGATTGGTGGCGTTGTACGAGCCGGACGCCGTGCTGGCGTTCCCCCCGGGCAGCCTGGCCACCGGCCACGAGCAGATCCGCGCGGTGTTCGAGCAGTTCGCCGCCGCGGCGCCGGTGCTCGAACCGGGGAAGCAGCAGCCCGCGCTGGTGGGCGGCGACCTGGCGCTGACGGTGGCCACGCAGGCCAACGGCGACGTGAGCGTCGAGATCGCCCGGCGCCAGCCGGACGGGACGTGGCTGTGGGTCGTGGACCAGCCCGCCCTCCGGTTCTAGCAGGAAGGACGCGGCGGGCCCGCCGTCCGGTGACGTGCCGGACGGCGGGCCCGCTCCGCGAGGCCGGTGGACCGGGGGCGGGCTCCCGGTCCGGTCGTGTCCGTGTGATGGTGCGTTCCAAAGCCCCGCCCGAAGGAGAGGGCCGACGACAGGGGAGGCGGAAGGGACCGCGGCGGGGCATGCTGGGGGGATGAGCACTCTGGACGCGGTGATCCTCGCCGGCGGGGCGGGTACCCGCATGGGCGGCGTCGACAAGCCCGGCCTGGCCGTCGGCGGGCTCACCCTCCTGGAACGCGTCGCGGCGGCGGTCCGCGACCACGCGCCCGAGGGGCGGACCATCGTCGTGGGCCCCGAACGGGACTCGCCGCGGGCGCTGTACGTCCGTGAGGACCCGCCCGGGTCGGGCCCGGTCCCGGCCCTGCGCGCGGGGCTGCCGCACGTGCGGGCGGACCGGTTCGCGCTGCTCGCCGCCGACCTGCCCCACCTGGCCGGGCGGCACCTGGCCCTGCTCGAACCGAACGCCGTGTTCGTCGACGCGGACGGGCGCGAGCAGTGGCTCACCGGCGTGTGGCGCACCGACGACGTCCGCGCCGCCCTGGCCGCCTACGGGGGCCGCTCCCTGTACGGCCTGCTCGGCCCGCTGGGCCCCCGGCTCGTCCCGGCTCCGGACCCGGACGCCGTCGCCGACTGCGACACCCCCGAGGACCTGGAACGCGCCGCCCGCCGCCTGGACGGCTGACCGGGGACGGCCCCGCCGCCGACGGCGCCCCGCACACGGGCGACTTGCGCGATGCGGTCCCCGTCCCCCATCATGAGCGCCATGACGATCAGGAAGGGCGGTCTCCGCCCGGGCCTTTGAGCCCCACCGAGCCGGCGCAGGCGTCGGCCCACGAGCTTCTGTCCACCGTCGAACCCCTCTCCTGCGCCGCGCGGATGCGCGCCCTGGCGGACTTCGCCCGCCGGCACGCGGGAACCCCGGAACTCTCCGCGGTCGTCCGCGACCTGGAGGCCGACGGCCCGGTGACGGGGTTCGCCCCGCACGCCCGACGGGCGTTCGCCTCCCACCTGGCGCTGGTGTCCCGCGACCTGAACGCGGTCGCCCGCCACCTCGCCTCGCCCCACCCGGACCTGCGCCGCGCCGCCCTGCGCGCCGTGCGCACGCTCCCGGTCCCGGACGAGGCGGTGCTCCCCGTCCTGCGCGACGCGCCCACCGGGCTGCGGCGCGCCCTCTACCGCACCCTGTTCCACGCCCGCCGCACGGCCCTGGCCGACCGGCTGCTGCCCGTCGTCCGCCGCGACCACGGCGCCCCCGAGGCCGCCGCCCTCCTCCCGGCCTGCTCCCCCCGGGCCGTCGCCGACCACCTGCCCGGCCTCGCCCACGCGGTCCGGTCCTGGAGCAGGCTCGCCCGCCGCCACCCCGACACCCTGGTCGCGTACCTGCGCGCCCTGGACGAAGAACCGGACCGGAGGGCGCTGAGCGCCCTCGACCCGGTCCGCCCCGCCGCGGTCGCCGAACTCGCCGACGGGGACGCACGGTGGCGGCCGAACCTCTACCCGCACGCCGCCCGCCTCCGGAGCGGGGGCGACGAGCACTCCTACCCGTCCCGCTACCCGGTGACGCCCTACGGCGACCGCAGGGTCCGGTCCCTGCTGCGCCTCATGCGCCAGTGGTCCGGCCAGGCCCGGGTCGTCCTGAGCGCCATGGAACCCGCCGTGCGCACTCCCTACCTGGAGCGCTTCCTCGCCCGCCGCGACCACCTCTCCCACGCGGCGGTCCTGGCCCACCTCGATCTCGCCCCCGCGGACCTGGCCGAACGCGAGGCCCGGACCGTCCTGGAACAGATCCGCCGGACCCAGCGGTGGCAGCTCCGGTACAGCGACCCGTACCAGGACCTGGACGCCCTGGCCTTCCTGCCCTACGCCGAGGTCGCGGACGAGCTCGACCGGGCCGCGGCCTCCGGCGACGCCGGGCGCCGGGCCCGCGGCCTGGCCGCCCTGGTCGCCGCCGCGGGCCGCACGGGGGACCCGGGACTGGTCGCGGGCGTCCTGCTCACCCGGGCGGAGCGGGCGCGCGCCGAACGCGATCCGGTGCGCCGGGTCCTGCTGCGCTCGGTGGCCGGCCTCCCGGCGCCCCTGCTCGGGGAGGCGCTCCCGGCCCTGGGGCGGTTGCTCGCCGACACCGTTCAGAGCCGTGACGCGAGCGCGGACAGCCGGCGGGCGCTGCGGGACATCGCGACCCGCCTGCTGCGCCACCCGGACAGCGGCGCGGACGCCGCCTCCTGGGCCCTGGACGTGTACGTCCGCCTGATCGAGCGGTTCGGCGCGGACGGGCTGGGCCCGTGGGGGCGCCCCCGCGCCAACCCGCCCTGGTGGGCGGGGCGCCGGAAGGGGGGCGCGCCCGAACTCGAACCCCACCTGGACCAGGTGCTTCCCGCCGGACTGGAGACCGGCCTGTACCGGCGGGCGGCCCCGGTGCTGGACGCCGCCCGCGGCCGCGGCGACCACGCCCCCACCGTCCAAGCGGCCTACGAACTGGGCGGCCGTATCCGGAACCTGCCGGAGCTGGGCGCGCACCTGCGCTCGGCGGTCCTGGAGGCGGAGGATCCGGCCGTGGCGGAGCGGGCGGCATTCCTGTACCTGTCCGGGCCGGACGCGGCGGACCGGGCCTGGGACCTCGTCGAGGCCGCCCCGGACACCGTCCGGCTGCCGCGCGTCCGGCACCTCCTCGTCCGCACGCGGCCCACCGCCGACGTCCTGGCGGCCCTGGCCGCCTCCCCCTCCTGGATCCCGGACGCCGACCGGAGGGCGGCTTCGCGGTGGCCCGTGCGGCTGACCTCGGCCCTGGCCGACCGCCTGGCGGCCGTCGCGGCCGATCCGGCCTTCGGGACCGACGACCGGGAGCGGGCGCTGCTGAGCCTGGGCGACCTGCCCCGCACGGTCCACCGGCTGCGGCCCTTCCTGGAGGGGGACGACATCGTCCTGCGCGAGGCCGCGCTGTCCGCGCTGGGCCGCAGCGGCGACCGGACGCTGGGCCTGATCCTGCGGAGCGCGGACGGCCCGCAGTCGCGGGCCGCCGGTCCGGCGCTGTCGCGCCAGGCGCAGGCCACCCCGCCCGCGGAACTCGGCCCGGCCCTGGCCGGCGCCCTCTCGGGCTCCGCCAAGGTCACCGTCCGCAAGACGGCGGCGCGCCTGCTCGGGCACCACCGTCCCCCGGGCGCGGTCGGGTACCTGGTCCGCGCGCTGGACACCGAAGGGCTGCACCGCGACGTGCGCGCCGCGGTGGTGGGCGCCCTGGTCCGCTGCCTGGACGACCCGGCGGCGCTCCCGGCGCTGGCCCGGCACGCCCCGTCCTTCACCGAGACCGAGCTGCACCTGGCCCTCCTGGCCCCGGGGCCCCGGTCCTGCCCGCCGGAACACCGGAAGGCCGTGGCGTCCCTGGTGGACGCGCTGCCCGTCCCGGACACGCGCCACTGGCGGCTCAACGGCTGGGCCGCCCGCTGGACGCCCTGGGCGCCGGCCGCGGACACCGACGCGCTCGTCGACGCCCTCTGCGACATGGACCGGCCCTTCGAGCGGTCCCACGCGCGGATCGCGGCCCTGTGGAGGCGGGGGATCGCCCTCGACCGCGGGGACGAGGTGGTCCGCCGCCTGCTCGCCCTCGTCCCGCGGGGCGCTCCGCCCGTAGCGGTCCCGAGGGGGGAGGACACCCCGCACCGCAGGCTCGTCGCCCTGCTCGGGGTGCTCGCGGGCCGGCCCGCCACGAGGCCGCCGCACGGCGTCCTGGAGGCCCTGGAATCCCGTGAGGAGTACCGGGTGGAGGCGGGGCGGCTGATCGTACGGTGGATCCGGGAGCTGGTCCGGGCCGATGGAGGGGCCTCCGCGGAGGAGCTCGCCGGGCTGATGCTGCGGTACCTCCGGGCGGGCGGCCTGAGCGTGCGAGGGGAGGGAGACGGGGTGAACGTGTTCGAGGGGATGCTGCGCGACGGCCGCACCGGCACCGAGGTCCCGGACGGGGTCGCCGCCGAGGTCTGCGCACGGCTCCTGGACGCGGGGGAGCGGGAGGAGCCCCGGGCCCGGGACCGGGTGGGGCGGGCCGTTCTGGGAATGGTCGGCCGGGTCGTGCGCGAGCGGGGCTGGGCGGACCCCTGGCCCGCGCTGCTCACCCGTGTCGCGGAGCTGGGCGACCCCGCCCTGCGCGCCGCCGCCTGGCGGCTGGCCGCCGACTGATCCGGGCAGGGCCCGGGGCGCCGAGCCCCGGGCCCGGGGCTCAGCCCTCGGAGCCGTCCAGCTCGTCGAGGGGCAGCGTCTCACGGAGGAAGCCGCGCAGCCGGAGGAAGTCCTCCAGGTAGGCGCGGTGCTCGTCGCAGGCGGTCCACACCTTGCGCCGGTCCGGGGTGTGCAGCTTGGGGTTGTTCCAGACCAGGGCCCACACCGCCGCTTCACGGCAGCCGCGCCGTGAGCAGATCACGGCCTCGGCCCGCTCGGAATCACTCAACGCCACCCCCGGGGAAGAAAGAAAACGGACGCCCGGTCCACGGGCGGCAACGGCAGGCTAGGGGAAGCGGGCCGGAAAAGACAAAAGGCGACGCCGGGTGGCTACGGGGGCAAACCACCCGGCGTCGCATGCGATGTTCCGACGGGGGCTCGAAACATCGTCCCGCGCTCCGACGGGGGACCGGAGCGCCAAGACCCAATGTACACCGCCACCCCCGGGGGTACGTCAAGAGTCAGTTACGACGTTGTCTCGGGAGAGTCCCGGCGCTCGAAGGACTTAAGTCCCAGGTCAGGGCTTATATGCCTATTCTGTGGGGCCTCTGGGAGCGTGACGGAGGAGACGTCCGTGCCCTCTTGGTAACAGAAATCCCAACAGGGTCCAAAGTCCTTATCCGTACCGGGTCAAGCGCCGCGTCCGTTCCCTTCCCCCGCGCGGCGTGCACGAACGGGGCCGGTGTGACGGGCGGGGAATGTGGGCAGGCAGGTGGTCGGGGCCGGCCCGCGGGGCCGCGCGCAACCGATCAGTCAGGGGGTCCACACATGTCCGGACACACCTACCGGGTCACCGAGATCGTCGGCACGTCGCCCGAGGGGGTCACCGAGGCGATCCACAACGGGATCGAACGGGCGTCGAGCACGCTGCGCGGGCTCGACTGGTTCGAGGTCACCGAGGTCCGCGGCCACATCGAGGACGGCCGCATCGCACACTTCCAGGTGGGCCTCAAGGTCGGTTTCCGGCTGGAGGAGCCGCAGGGGTAGCAGCGCCGCCGGACGGCGGCGGGGCCGGGCGGGGGAGTCGTCCCCCGCCCGGCCCCGTTCGTTCCGCCCGGCCCCGGTCAGCGCTCCTCGGCCGGGTCGCTGCCGCGCTGCACGTCCACGTGCACGTGGTCCAGGTGCCGCAGGATCTCGTTGTCGGGGTCGGCCTCGTAGTCGCGCCACCCCAGCGACGGGTAGTAGGTGCTCCAGATGCGGTCGTCGAAGATGATGACGTCGATCTCGTAGTCGGGCGCGTGCGCGATCAGCCAGTGCGCCATGACCCAGCCCGCGCGCCGGTTGTCCTCGTTGACCGGGCGGTAGAAGATGTCCAGCGCCCGCCCCTCGTAGTGCGCCGACCGCTCGCCGTGGCCGGTGTTGTAGCCGCCGGGCACGAAGCCGCCCAGGCTGAGGCCGGAGAAGTGCTCCTCCACGCCGTCCTTGAGGTTCTGCGCCCGGGGCGTCAGACCCGAGGGCTCCAGGTCGGGTTCCGGGACCAGGTCGCGGTTCTTGACGGAACGGCAGGTCAGCGAGGGTCCGGCGTCGTCCTCGGGGCCGTTCGTCAGGACGTCCATCACGGCGTCGGGGATGTCGTCGGTGTCGGGCGCCTCCACGGGCGCGTCGTCGCCCTGGACGGCGACCGCGGCGGCGGTGGTGGCCCGCCGCGCCTGGTCGCGTTCGAGGCGGACGGTGTCCTCGCCGGTCCACACGGAGCACTCGGGGCCCCAGGGTGTGGAGATCGGGAAGGCGATCTCGCCCCGCTGTACGGCCCAGCGGGTGCCCAGGGCCGCGAGGGCGGCCAGGATGACGAGGATGCCCACGGCCAGGAGGACGCCGTTCCAGCGCCGCTCCCGTCGTACGGGTCTGTGTGCCATGCCCCTTGTGCCCTTCGCTCGTGCCGGGCGGTGGCCGCCCGGCGCGGGTTCCAGAGTGGTCAACTCCCCAGGAGATGCTCAGATTTCCGGCACAATGGACATTTTTCCCACATTGTCGGTCGCCCACCCGTGGGAACGCGGGACGGGGCGGCGCTCAGCGCACCGACCACAGCACCAGAAGACCGCCCGCCAGCAGGGTCACCGCCCAGATCCGGTCCATGGTGACCCCCTTCCACCGCAGTGCGTGGACCCCGAGGAAATCGTGCGCGATCAGCGCCGCCGCGGTGCAGGCGACCAGCATCGCCGCGGTGTGCACCCCCGCCGCCAACAGCCCGGTGAGCGTCGCGTCCCACAGGTCCCACACCCCGTCCTCCGGTACGATCCCCGCCCCGGGTCCCACTGCCCCGTCCGCCTCCGCGGTCCGGTCACCCTCCGCCCCGGCCTCCGCCGACCCGTTCGCTTCCGCGGCCCGGGTGCCCTCCGCCGCCCCGCCGGGCTCCCCGGTTTCCGGGGCCGCGGCACCGTGGCCGGCGTGGCCGCCGCCGTGGCCCGTGCCGCCGTGCGAGGTCCGCCCCGCCAGCACCGGCATGAGCATCAGCCCCGCGCCGTGCGCCGAGGCCATGACGAACGACCAGGCCGCCAGCTGCCAGGGCGGCAGCCGGATCTCCATCCGGTGGACGTGGCGGCGCCACAGCAGCATCACCAGTCCCACCAGCACGATCACCCCGCCCCCGACCACGGGGAAGAACACGGACGCGGTCACCGACCCGGTGACGGTGATCGCCACCGCGGCGGCCGCGACGCTCACCGCGTGGCCTGCGGCGATCGGGGGCAGCGCGCGCAGCACCGCGCCGCGACCGCCCTCCTGGAGGCCCCGGGCCACCGCCAGCATCCAGCCCATGCCCGGGTGCAGGCCGTGGAAGGCGCCCAACGCGACGAGGGTCAGAAGCTGAGCGGAGGTCACGGCGTCAGGTTCACACGCACCGGGGGAGCGGGCAACGGCCCGCCGCGGGCTGACCGACAGCGGTCACCTGGCGTGTCCGCGGTTTCACGCGGGGTCCGAGCGGGCAGCCGCCGCCCCCGCGGCCTCGCCGATCCGGCGGTGAACGCCGGAGGGCGCCGACCGGAACCCGGTCGGCGCCCTCCACTGTCCTCAGATCAGGGGCACAGGGCGTTGAGGTCGCTGGCCTCCTCGCCCACCTGGCGGCCCGGGTCGGCCGGGGACGGCTCGTCCAGGCCGGTGTACTCCTGCCACTCGGTGCGGTCGTCGCCGGTGCCCTCCTCGGCACCCTCCTCGCCCGCGGTGGCCGGGTCCGACGGGCTCGGGCCGTCGGAGGGCAGTTCGTCGCCCTCCGGGCCACCGGCCGAGATCGTCTCGGCGACCAGGGCCCGGATCGCGTCCCAGTCCGGGTTCGCCGTGTTGACCTGCGGCGGGGAGAGCTGCAGCGTGCTCATCTCGCCGGTGTCGGTCACCAGGTCCGCCAGCTCCACGAAGGCGGGCACCTTCGACTGCGGGATGTCGGTGCTCAGCGTCCGCTGCGTGGCGCCGGCCAGCTCCCGGTAGCTGGTGAGGATGGTGGTGGGCTCCACCTGCTCGGTCACGTACTTGATGAGGCAGCCCTGCCGCCCCATCCGGCCGTAGTCGTCGCTGTTCACCCGCGAGCGCCCGTACCAGAGCGCCTCGTGGCCGTCGAGCACCCGCACCCCGGGCTCCAGGACGCCGCCGTGGACGCCGTAGGGGATGGGCTCCTCGATCTTCACCCGGATCCCGCCGATGGCGTCGATGAGGTCCTGGAAGCCCCTCATGTCGACCATCGCGTAGTAGGAGATGTCCAGGTCCAGGTTGTAGCCGATGACGGCCTTGAGGGTGTCGGCCGACGGGTCGGGCACGCGCGGGTTGACCGCCAGCTCGTCGGGCTCCTCGGCGACCGTCTGGTAGACGTCGTTGAGGAGCAGGTCGAACCCGTAGGGCTCGGGGTAGCGCTCGGCCAGCGCACTGCCCTCGGGGAAGTGCACGTTCTCCAGGTTGCGGGGCAGGCCGATCAGCACCGCCTCGCCGGTGTGGGGGTCCAGGCTGGCGACGATCATCGTGTCCGTGCGGACGCCGTACCGGTTGTCCGCCGAGTCCGAGCCGATCAGCAGCACGTTGACCCGGTCGGCCCCGTCCCAGGGGTCGGCGGCGTTGTGCGGGGGCAGGTCCTCCCGCTCGGGGCCGCCGAAGATGTTGTTGAGCGCCTCGTACGCGGTGTACCCGCCGTGCAGGGCCAGCGCCGAGGGCGCCGCCACCGTCAGGCACAGCAGGACCACCACGGCGCCGCTGAGCAGGCGGGCGCCCGTGGTCGCCCCGGGGGGCCGGGTGATGACCCACGAGTGCACGATGACGGTCAGCCACAGCACCGCCACGACGAACACGACGCCCATGGCGGTCATCAGCCAGCTGCTGCGCAGGGCCAGGCTCGCCACGGACGTCAGAGTGCCCGCGTCGGAGCGCCCCAGGCTCAGCGCCCACACCGCCAGGGCCGCGATCCCGGCCAGGTACAGGCCCATGATGACCCCGCCCGCCACCCTGCGGCGCATCCGCAGGTGGGCGATGCCCGGAAGGGGGACCGCGGCGGCGGTCCACAGCAGGGCCCCGGCCGTGCTCGGGCGCGCGGGTGCCCCGTCCTGTTGCTCGTCCTCCGCTGCCACCGACGATTCCTCTCCAGGGGTCGGCCTTCCGGCCCCGTACTCTCCATTGTTCCCCGCCGCCGGACCGTTCGCGGTCATCGGGCACCGCTGCCGAACGGGTCCTCGACTCCCGGCGGGAGCCTCCGGGACGGAACGCGGAGGGCCACGCGCGGGCCCGGGGCGGACCGGGGTCCGCCGTCGGGGCCGGCCGCCTCCGCCACGGGGTGCGGGGTGCCCCCGGGGGTGTCGCGCCGACACGTGTGATCAGTGTGGCGCTTTGTCGGAGTTGTGTGCACGGCTACTCCCTCATTAGGGATGTTCTATACAAGTCTGTTATGTGGCGCAGACGCCGCCGATGGGGCATTGCGCGGACCCTTCCGGCCGTTCAAAGGGGTGAATCAGCCGATTTCTTTCTCGATCGGTAGTGATGGTGGCGCCGTAGCTGCGATGATCTGGCCGCAGGAGGGGGCGCCGTCCGGGGGAAGGGCGGCGTCATGGGAACGAAAGGCACCATTGTGCTCGATGCGGTTGACGCGGCGCTGATGCGCGCGTTGCAGGGGGACGGCAGAGCGACGTTCCAGGCACTGGCCGACGGGGTCGGCCTCTCACGTACGGCGGTGCGCGCCCGCGTGCGCCAGCTGGTCCAGTCGGGGGCGATCAGGATCGTCGGCGTCCTGCACGCCGGTGTGGTGGGCATGGAGGTCCTCGGCCATGTGTCGTTCCGTGTCACGGGTCCGGTGGGACCCTTGCTGGACGCTCTGGGGGAGCGCGAGGCGGTGACCTTCGCCGCGCAGACGGCGGGCAGGTTCCCCGCCGTCGCCCATGTCAGGGTGGCCGATGACGGCGCCCTGACCAAGGAGCTCGCCGAGTTGCGCGCGTTGCCGGGGGTGGACGGCGCGGAGGTGTTCCGGGCCGGGTCGGTGTTCAAGGACGCCCACAGCAGCGTGCGCGAACTGCGCGACGTCGAGTTGGACGCCCTGGACTGGCGGCTGGTTCGCAGGCTGCTGCGCGACGGCCGGGCCTCGTACGCGGACCTGGCGCGCCAGGTGGGGCTGTCCCAGGCGGCGGCCCGCTCCCGGGTGGTGCGCCTGCTCGACTCGGGGGTGATCCACGTGACCGCGGTCGTGGAGCCGACGGCGATGGGCGCCAACGAGCAGCTGGGGTTCGGCCTGCGCTGCCGGGGCGACGCCGAGGCGCTGGGGACGGGGCTGGCGAACATGCCCCGGGTGTCGTTCCTGGCCAGCGGGTTCGGCCGCTACGACGTGGTCGGGACGCTCACCGCCCCCGACCGCTGCCGCCTGGTGGAGGCGCTGGAGGGCGTCCGCTCGACCCCGGGGGTGTCCCACGTGGAGACGTGGGATCACCTGTCGGTCCGCAAGGAGCGCCGGGGAGGGGACCGCGAGCTGGAGTGGATCCCGGGCTAGGGTCGGCCGGCCGGGGGCGGCCGTCGGACGCGCGAAATGTAACCAGCGGTAGCATTTTTACGTGTTTCCGTCCCGTACGCCTTGCATCACGCTTAAGTTACCCGTGAGTATGGAAGGGGCCGGTTCCAACCGGCCGCACCGGGCGCGGGTGTAGTGGGAGGCTGACGTGGCGCTTGCGGACACACTGACGGCTGTGGGGACTGTGGCTTTGGCCAGGTGCGGCGGCCGCCCCTTCGGTACGCACCTCTTCTCCGTCTGGCCCGGGGCGTCGTTCGCGGCGACCGCCTTCCCGGTGCGCTGCACCCCCGGCGACAACCTCGCCATCCACGTGGCCGTCGCCCAGGCCCCGCCGGGGTCGGCCCTGGTCGTCGACGTGTCCGGGGAGTCGGAGTACGGCTACGTCGACGAGATCCTCGCCGTGGCGGCGCGGGCCCGCGGCGTGCGCGGCATCGTCCTGGACGGGTGCGTGCGCGACGTCGCCGCCATCGCCCGCTGCGAGCTGCCCGTGTTCGGCGCGGGGGTCGCGGTGCGCGAGGCCCGCCCCGAGGCCGGCGGCTCGGTCGGCGACCCGATCGCCATGACGGCCGCGGGGCCGGTCCCGCTCGCGGTGCGCCGGGGCGACTGGATCGTGGCCGACGACGACGGCGTGGTGTGCCTGCCCCGGGGGCAGGTCAGCGCCATCATCACCGAGACGATGGACAGCATCACCCGCGAGCAGGAGATCATCGACGCCGTGTGCGCGGGGGAGAGCACCCTGGACCTGCTCGGCCTGGACCCGTCCCGGGTCAGCGGCTGGGAGGGCGGGGCGGACGCCCGCGGCCGCCGGGCCGGAGCGCGGCCCCGAGCGTTGGGCACCCGGCGCGAGGTCCCGGCCCGCGGCGCCGGGGGCGAGGCGGGCCGATCGCGGCTGCCCTCCCGGCCCGCGGTGGGCGACTCCTACGGCGACTGAGTCCGCCGGGGCGCCGCGGCCCGGGGCGCCGTCACGTACCGTGCGCACCACCGGCACCACAAAAAACTTCGGCCCCATCGGACACGACGCGGCCCCGGTCCCCGGAGGACGTTCCCGGGACCGGGGCCGAGGCGTGCGGGGGCCTCACTCCTCGGTGAGCGACAGCAGCTCATCGATGTAGCAGGTGGCCTCGCGGACCGCGGCCGCCGGATCGGCGGAGCGGATCGCCTCGGTGAGCTTGGAGTGGTCGATGCCGTCGCCCGAGGGGGTGGGCTCGACGTCCTCCTTCTGGTTCTGCTCGTAGGCGGTGTGCGCGATGCTCGCGTGCACGACCTGCGCGATGTCGTCGTAGAGGTCGATGAGCAGCGTGTTGTGGGTGGCGTTGACGACCGCCCGGTGGAACGCGAAGTCGGCCTCCACGAACGCGCTCATGTTCCGCTCGCGCCAGGTCGCCTCGCGCAGGCCCATGGCCCGGTCGATGTCGGCCATGTCCTCCTCGGTGTGGCGCAGCGCGGCCAGGCGGGCGGCCTCCACCTCCAGGGCGCGGCGCACCTCCAGGTTCTCGCGCAGGCGCGAGCGCTCCAGGCGGCGGCGCAGGGCCCCGCCGAGTTCGCTGGAGGCGCGCACGAACGTGCCCGCCCCCTGGCGGATCTCCAGCAGGCCGGCGTGGGCGAGGGCGCGCACGGCCTCGCGCACCGTGTTGCGTCCCACCTCCAACTGCTCGGACAGCTCCGACTCGGTGGGGATGCGGTCGCCGATGCCCCACTCACCCGAGTCGATCTGCGCTCGTAACTGACTGATGACCTGGTCGACTAGACCGGTCCGGCGTGTCGAGGCGAGGGGCACGCTTTTACCTCCTAGGGGCGGGTCGCCGGATGACAGGGCCAGCGTACGGGTGCGGGTCGGTTAAAGCCGGAGCTTAGACCAGTCCCGTACGGGAATTGGTCTCGGACGGCAATGCGTTATCCTCATGCAGTACATCGGGTCATCCTATGAATATGTGAGCCGCCCTACATGAGTACCCGAGTCGTTCCCCGAAGCAGCGATTTGAACACCACCCCCGACGCCCCAGGCCGCCCCGGCGCCGGGGCGCTCCTCCTCATCGCCGCCGGCATCGCCCTGGCCGCGCTCAACCTGCGCACCGCCATCACCAGTGTGGGCCCCCTCCTCGACGAGGTCACCGCGGGCCTGGGCATGACCGCCGTGGGCGCCGGAGTCCTCACCACCCTGCCCGTGCTGAGCTTCGCCCTCTTCGGCGGGCTCACCCCCGCCCTGTCCCGCCGACTCGGGTCGCACCTGCTCCTGCTGCTGGCCCTGGCCGCCGTCACCGTCGGCCTGGCCGGGCGCGCCCTGGCCGACTCCCCGGTCCTGTTCCTCGTGCTGAGCGTGCTGGCGCTGTCCGGCGGCGCGGTCGGCAACGTGATCCTCCCCGCCCTGGTCAAGCAGCACTTCCCGCACCGCGTCGGGCTGATGACCACCGTGTACACCACCGCCCTGGCCCTGGGCACCACCATCGCCGCGGCCGCCACCGTGCCCATGTACGAGTCGACCGGGCAGTGGCGCGTCGCCCTGGGCTCCTACGCCCTGTTCGGCCTGGTCGCCGCCCTGCCGTGGCTGGTCACCCTGCGCCACCGGCCCGCCCCCGGCGACGGCGCGCGGGCGCTGGGCTTCCGCCGGGTGCTCTCCACCGGCGTCGGGCTCCAGGCGATGCTGTACTTCGGCACCCAGTCCTCGATCGCCTACATCATGTTCGGCTGGTACGCGCAGATGCTGCGCGACGAGGGCATGAGCGCCCAGAGCGCCGGGCTGGCCCTGTCGTACCTGACCCTGCTGGGCATCCCCATGTCCCTGGTGCTGCCCACCCTGCTGACCCGGGTGCGCGACCAGCGGCCGTTCGTGCTGATGTTCGCGGCGGCCTACCTGGTGGGCCTGGCCGGCCTGTGGATCTCGCCGCTGGACGGCGTGTGGGCGTGGACCACCCTGATCGGCATCGGCATGGGCAGCTTCGTCTACGCCCTCACCTCGTTCGCGCTGCGCACCCGCACCGGCGAGGGGACGGCGGCGCTGTCGGCCACCAGCCAGAGCCTGGGCTACCTCATGGGCGGCGCCGGACCCTTCCTGTTCGGCCTGCTGCACGAGCTGACCGGGGGGTGGCACGCGCCGCTGCTGCTGGTCCTGGTGCTGGTCCTGGGCAACATCGCCTCCGGCTGGCTGCTGGGGCGCCCCCGCTACCTGGAGGACGCCCTCGCCGCCCGGGACGACGCCTAGGAGGGCAGCCAGTCCAGGCGGCCGACGAGGTACACCGAGCCGACGAACGCCACGATGTCGATGACGGTGTGCGCCACCACGAGCGGCATCACCCGGCCGTAGCGGTGGTAGAACCAGCCGAAGACCAGGCCCATGACCAGGTTGCCGAAGAACATGCCCACGCCCTGGTACAGGTGGTAGAAGGCCCGCAGCACCGAGCTGGCGACCACCGCCTTCCAGGGCGTCCAGCCCAGCTGCCCCAGCCGGTGCAGCAGGTAGCCGACGACGATGACCTCCTCCAGGATGCCGTTCTTGGCCGCCTGGAGGACGAGCACGGGGACGTCCCACCAGTTGCCCTCCAGGGCGCTGGGGGCGATGGTGACGGTCATGCCCAGCCGCCACGAGACCACGTAGACGGCCAGGCCGCCCACCCCGATCAGGGCCGCCAGCACGGTGCCCGACCGCAGGTCGAACCAGGGGCGGCGCAGGTCGAACCCGATGGTGCGCATCGACTCCGCGGAGCGGTGCAGCAGGTAGCCGGCCAGCAGCACCGGGGCCAGGCCCACCGCCACCCGGTACAGCTGCCAGGACAGGTCCAGCCACGGCCGCTGGTCGGCCTGGGGGCGGACGAGGCTGGCGGTGTGCTCGGCCAGGGACTCGGGTGCGGTGAGCACCCCGAGGAAGGAGATGACCGCCGACACCGCCGAGGCGCCCAGCGACAGCGCCAGCAGGCACACGATCTCCCAGCGCAGGGTGGTCGCCCCCGGCAGGGCGGGGGCGGGCGGGCGCGCGGTGTCCGGTGTCCGGGCGTCCCCGGCGGCCGGGGTGTCCTCGGGCGGCCGCCGGTCGGAGTGGATCTCGTCTCTCACGCAACGCAATCTACGCGCCCCGCGTGCCTGCTCGCGCTCCGGCGGTGTCCGCAGGCCGCGGCTCCGGCGCACGCCGGCCCGCGGCGGACGGCCGCCACGGCCCCCGCGCCCCCGCCGGACGGGGCGCGGGGGCGCGGGCGCAGGGGGAGCGGGTCAGTCGTCCCCGTCGCCGTCGTCCCCGTCGTTGCCGCCATCGTCATCGCCGTCGTCGTCCCCGCCGCCGTTGCCGCCGCCGTCGCCGTCCTCCTGGCCCTGCTCGGCGTCATCGTCGTCTCCGCCGCCGAGGTCGCAGGCGGTCGCGCCCAGCGTCACGGCGCCGGCCAGGGTCAGAGCGGCCAGCAGCGCGCGCAGCGACGCCCACCACGGGCGCGGGGTGTCGGGAAGTGTCACGGGTCCCTCCGCATCTCCTCCGCCGGGCCGGGGCCGGCCCGTGCGTTGTTCAGCCTAGGGGCGGGGACCCCGCCGGGCCGGGAACGCGGCCGTGTCCGGCCACCGGTCCCGCGGCCGGGTCCCGGACACGCTCCGGCGGCCGCCTCCAGGGGATGGGAGGCGGCCGCCGACAAGCCGCCGGCCATGCGCGTGTGACACGGAGCGCGCATGGCCGACGGCTAGGGGGTGGCGGTCGTCCCGCCCCGCCCCAGCCACGAAAGCGGGGAGGGACGACCGCCGGGGAACGGAAGACCAGGGTCAGTGAGCCGCTGAGAACTGGTCTTCCTCGGTGGAGCCGGTGAGAGCCGTGGTGCTGGCCTCGGGGGAGATGGTCGTGCTGATGGTGTCGAAGTAGCCGGTGCCGACCTCGCGCTGGTGGCGGGTCGCGGTGTAGCCCTCGGCCTCCGCCGCGAACTCGGCCTCCTGCAGCTCGACGTACGAGGTCATCCCGTTCCGGGCGTAGCCCTTGGCCAGGTTGAACATCGAGTAGTTGAGCGAGTGGAAGCCCGCCAGGGTGATGAACTGGAACTTGTAGCCCATGTGCCCCAGCTCGCGCTGGAACTTCGCGATGGTCGCGTCGTCCAGGTGCCGCTTCCAGTTGAAGGACGGCGAGCAGTTGTAGGCCAGCATCTGGTCCGGGTACTCGGCCTTGATGCGCTCGGCGAAGTTGCGGGCGACCTCCAGGTCCGGGGTCGCGGTCTCCATCCAGAGCAGGTCGGAGTGCGGGGCGTAGGCCAGGCCGCGGGCGACGCAGGCGTCGACGCCGTTGCGGAAGCGGTAGAAGCCCTCGGCGGTGCGCTCGCCGGTGACGAAGGGCTGGTCGCGCTCGTCGATGTCGCTGGTGATCAGCGTGGCGGCCTGCGCGTCGGTGCGGGCGATGACCAGCGAGGGGACGCCGGCGACGTCGGCGGCCAGGCGCGCGGCGTTCAGCGTCTTGACGTGCTGGCCCGTGGGGATGAGGACCTTGCCGCCCAGGTGGCCGCACTTTTTCTCGGAGGCCAGCTGGTCCTCCCAGTGGACGCCCGCCGCGCCGGAGGCGATCATGCCGCGCATGAGCTCGTAGGCGTTCAGGACGCCGCCGAAGCCGGCCTCGGCGTCGGCGACGATCGGGGCGAGCCAGTGCGGGGCGCTGTCGTCACCCTCGGCCCAGGTGATCTGGTCGGCGCGCATCAGGGCGTTGTTGATGCGGCGGACGACGGCCGGGACGGAGTTGGCCGGGTAGAGGCTCTGGTCCGGGTAGGTGTTGCCCGACAGGTTGGCGTCGGCCGCGACCTGCCACCCGGAGAGGTAGATGGCCTTGAGGCCGGCGCGGACCTGCTGGACCGCCTGGTTGCCGGTGAGGGCGCCGAGGCTGTTGACGTAGTCCTCGGTGTGCAGCAGGTTCCACAGGCGCTCGGCACCGAGGCGGGCCAGCGTGTGCTCCTCGGTGACCGAACCGCGGAGCTTGATCACCTGGTCGGCGGAATAGGTGCGCTCGATCCCGGCCCACCGGGGGTCGGTCTCCCACTCCCGCTGGAGTGCCGCGCTGGCTTCCTGTCGTCGAGCGCTGGTGCTCATGTGCGTTCCCGCCTTACGTGTAGTCCCCAAGGTGTTCGCACCGGTCGAGGGGAGGCCCTGCCCGGGGCCAGGGGGTGAGCCCTGGGCGGTAAGTTCCCCGCCGGTAACTATGATTCTTGGTGAAGATCCAAGCCTTTTCCACTCGAAATCGGGTGAAGATCGTCGTTTCTTTCCGTACCATGAACCCATGGCGTACTTTGGTGCTGAAGAAATACCGTCTTTGACAGGTGACCTAGATCTCGTCACCTTCGGCCAGCGGCTCCGTCATCTCCGCCGGGCGCGCGGCCTGACTCTCTCCGACCTGGGAGAACGCGTGGGCAGGGCGCCTTCACAGCTCTCCCTGCTGGAGAACGGAAAACGCGAGCCCAAGCTCTCCCTCCTCACGTCCCTCGCCTCCGCCCTCGGCGTCTCCGTCGAGGAACTCCTCTCCAAGCAGCCCCCCAGCCGGCGCGCGCAGCTGGAGATCGCGGTCGAGGAGGCACAGCGCGACCCCGTCTACCAGACCCTCAACCTCCCCCACCTCAAGGTCGGCAAGCGGGTCCCCAACGACGTGCTCGAACACATCGTGGGCCTGTACGACGAGCTCAAGCGCCGCAGCGCCAAGCCCACCGCCACCCCCGAGGAGGCCCGCCGGGCCAACGCGGACCTGCGCCGCCAGATGCGCGAGCGCGGCAACTACTTCGAGCACATCGAGAAGGCCGCGGCCGAGACCCTCGACGCCGTCAACTACAGCGCGGGCGCCCTCTCCCAGGGCCAGATCCTCGCCATCGCCACCCACCACGGGTTCAGCCTCCGCTACGTCCAGGACCTGCCCCGCTCGGTGCGCTCCCTCACCGACCACGTCAACCGGCGCATCTACCTCAAGCGCGAGACCACCCTGGGCATGCACAGCCCGCGCACGATCCTGCTGCAGACCCTGGGCCACGTCGTGCTGGGCCACCAGAAGCCCAAGGACTTCGGCGACTTCCTGCGCCAGCGGGTGGAGGCCAACTACTTCGCGGCGGCCGTCCTCATCCCCGAGTCCACCTCGGTCACCTACCTCCAGGAGGCCAAGCACGCCCGCGACCTGTCCGTCGAGGACCTGCGCGACGTCTACTCGGTGTCCTACGAGATGGCGGCGCACCGGTTCACCAACCTCGCGTACCGCCACCTCGACCTGGTCTGCCACTTCATCCGCAACGACGAGACCGGCATCATCTACAAGGCCTACGAGAACGACGGGCTGGTCTTCCCCACCGACGAGACCGGCGCGATCGAGGGCCAGCGCATGTGCCGCCAGTGGTCGGGGCGCCAGGTGTTCGCCTCCCCGGACCGGTACTCGATCTACTACCAGTACACCGACAAGCCCAACGGCACCCACTGGTGCGTGGCGCACGTCGATCCCAGCCGGGAGCGCAACTTCGCGATCACCCTGGGCGTGCCCTACAAGGAATCGCGCTGGTTCCGGGGCCGGGAGACCACCAACCGCACCAAGTCCAACTGCCCCGGCGGCGAGTGCTGCGTGCGCCCGCCCGCGGAGATGGCCGCCCGCTGGGAGGGCAACGTGTGGCCGTCGGCGCGCGCCCACTCGCACGTCCTGTCGGCGCTGCCCTCGGGCACCTTCCCGGGCGTGGACGAGCACGACGTCTACACGTTCCTGGAGAAGTACGCCCACGAGGACTGACCCGTGGGGGCCGGGCCACTCGGCCCCGGCGCGGACGCGGACGGGCCCGCCCGGAGAACCGGGCGGGCCCTGGTCAGCGCCGAACGGGTCGGCTACAGCTCGACCTCGTTGCCGCCGATGGTCACCACGAGCCGGCCGTCGGAGGCGAAGCTCCAGTCCAGCGACCCGGAGTACTGGGAGCAGCGGGAACCGTTGGAACCGTTCCAGAACTGGTTCGAGCCGTCGGCGTCACCCTCGTAGCGGTCGTTCGAGCCGCCGTCGCACGAGGTGTTGCCCCGGAACACCGACGAACCGCCGTCGAACTGGAAGTTGCGCTCCTCGTTGCCGACGCCCAGGTTGTTCGAGACCGTCAGGCTGCCGGGGTTCGAGTTGTAGGTGAACCCGTGCTTGCCGTTGCCGAAGGCGATGCTGTGGGTGATGGTGTGGTCCACGGCGATGTCCGAGCCCCCGAGCTTGAACCCGTTGCGGTCGCCGTTGGAGTGCTGGGAGCCGTCCGAGAGCGAACCGTTCTCCAGCGCCAGGGAGTGCTCGATGGTCACCTCGCCGATGGGCCCGGTGTCCGACTTCGCGTACAGGTCGTACCCGTCGTCGATGTTGTTGTACGCCACCGTGTAGCGGAACACGTTGCCGTCCCCGACGGTGAGCTTGGGCGCGAACCCGTCGGCGTCCTCGCCGTCGGAGTCGGCGTTGTCGTGCGAGACCGAGGTGACGATGAGGTTGTTCGCGGGCCACTCCGACCGGGGAGCCCCGGCGGTGTACCGGGCCAGCTGGAGTCCGCTGTCGCGGTTGAACCGGGTGGTCACCCGCTCGATGACGTTGTCGCTGCCGCCCAGCAGGATGCCGTTGTCGCCGGCGCGCTGGACGATGAGGCCGTTGACGTGCCACCGGTCCCCGCCGATGGCGAGCCCGCGGTTGGCCGGGTCCTCGCTCTGCGCCGAGAAGTCCAGCACCGGGGTCTCGCCGGGGTAGGCGAACAGCTCGTTGCGGTCGCCCGACAGGCCGTCGTTCCCCGGCTCGATGTGCACCGTCTCGGAGAAGTCGTAGGTGCCGCCGCGCATGTAGATCGTCCCGCCGGGCTCGATCCGGTCGATCGCCGAGGTGAGCGTCGTCGGGTCGGACTCGGTGCCGGGGGCCCCGGCGCTCCCGTCCGGGGCCACGAAGAGCTCGTCGCCCGAGGGCTGGGGGGTCTGGCCGCCGCCGTCGCCGTCACCATCCCCGTCTCCGTCACCGTCGCCGCCTCCGTCGCCGCCGCCGGACGGGGTTCCGGCGTAGGTCTCGAACTCGGCGACGCGGGGGGTGCCGTTCGAGCCGGTGATCTCGAAGTTGATCTTGCTCAGCGTTGTCGGGGCGAAGGTGATGACGCCCGCCCCGCTGCCGGTCGCCAGGACGTTGCCGGTGTCGTGGTCGACGACCCGCCACGAGCCGATGGCGCCCTCGGCGCCCGCCGCCTCGCGGATGTTGATCGCGGACACCGTGGTGTCGGCGCCCCACTTGACCGAGATGCGGCCGGTCGAGCCGCTCGGCGACCAGTAGGTGCCCATGTCGCCGTCGATGACGTTCCCGAAGCTGGTGCCGGAGCCCTTGCTGGAGCCGTCGGCGCCGGCGCCGATGCTGAGGTTGGTCCCGTCGGGGGGATCGGTGGGCTCCGGGTCGGTCGGTTCCGGGTCGGTCGGCTCGGGGTCCGTGGGCTCGGGGTCGGTCGGCTCCTGTCCGGCGCACTCGCCGTCCGAGACCCGGTTGCCCTTGCCCGCGCCGGCGATCTCACCGAGCATCGCGGGCACGCAGTCGGCGTCGTCGAGCTCGTAGGAGTAGGGGATGCTCACCGACGTGTTGGACCGCGGGTCGGGTCCGGCGGGGTAGTTCTCGTCGCCCTGGGCGGACCAGGTCACGTTGTCGAAGACGTTGCCGCCGACCTCCCAGGAGCCCCTCTCGTTGGTGTAGAAGGTGCCCAGGACGTCCTTGGAGTCCTCGAAGTAGTTGTTCTCCACCTTCGCGCTCGCCCCGGCCCGGGAGTTGATCCCGGACTCCGCGATGTCGACGTAGTGGTTGTTGTACATGTGCCCGACGCCGCCGCGCAGCAGGGGCGTGCGCGAGTCGATGTTCTCGTACACGTTGTGGTGGTACGTGACGAAGCCGTTGGAGCGGTCGCTCTCGCTGGACCCCACCAGGCCGCCGCGGCCGGAGTTGCGCAGGACGCTGTAGGAGAGGGTGACGTACTTGGTGTCGTTCTTCATGTCGAAGAGGCCGTCGTAGCCCTCCGACTCCCCGCCCGACGCCTCCAGGGTGACGTGGTCGACCCAGACGTTGCGCACGCCCGACTCCATGCCGATGGCGTCGCCGCCGTTCGACGTGGGGGAGCCGGACTTCTTGACGTTCCGGACGGTCACGTTCTGGATGATGATGTTGCTGGACCCCCGGATGTGGATGCCCAGCTGGTCGAACACGGCTCCGCCGCCGACGCCCACGATCGTGACGTTGCTGATGTTCTTGAGCTCGATCACGCCGTCGGCCGTCTCGCAGCCGTCGCCCGACACCTTCGAGGTGTTGCCGTGGTTGATGGTCCCCTCGACCTCGATGACGATCGGAGTGGAGGTGTCGGGCCGCTCGCACAGGGCCTCGTGGATCTGGGTGCCGGTCGTGGCGCGAACGGTCTGCCCGCCCGCGCCTCCGGTCGTCCCGCCGTTCTGAGTCGCGTAGCCCGTGGCCTCGCCGGTCTGCGCCGAGGCCAGGGACATCGGCAGGGCCAGGCCGGCGGCGACCATGGCCGTCGCCGCCAGCGTCGATACCAGCCGACGCGTGCTTGTTCGTCTCACCGTTTCCCCTTTCTGGGGGACGAGTGTGGGGTGTGTCTCATTCGAGAGTTAGGGAAAGCGCTTTCCCCGTCAAGGGGGTCAATCGACCTTTTCTGGGAAACCCGGATGACGCGAGTGCGTCGTGCGCCCGTAACCAGCGATTCCGCGGAATTCGACGCGGAATTTAGGATCCGGTACCAAAGAGGACGCGATCGGCGCCGCCCTCCCGTGGCCGTTCGGGGGTCCCATCCGACCCCTCCACCAGCCCCCATGGCTCTCGGTGCCGTGGCGCTCACCCCGGCCGGGGAGGGTCGGCCCGTATCTCCGGTGGTTTGCGGACCCTTCGGGAGGGGGTGCGGAAATGCCGGAGCGGTCCGGGCCGGGGGCCCGTTCGAGAGGTTTCGGGGGTCCATTCACGGGCCGAATGTAACGGAAAGCGCTATCCCTCGAATCGGCTCCGGGATCCGATGGGCGAAGCCCGCATGACCTGCGCACTCGGGGTCGAGCGGCCTCCCTGTTCGACCGGGGGACTGGGGCCGACGGGCGCGGCGGGTGGTGGATCGGTCGACCCCGGGTGCGATACAGGCAAGCGCTCTCCAGAGCCTCCTTCGGGCGGGGGTCGGCCGGGCTCCGCCGGGAGCGCCCGCGCCCGCCCGCTCGCGGGTGTCCGGCCGGCCGTGCGGGCGGGCGCCCGTCGGGGGCCCGCGTCCGCGCCGGGGTGGCGATTGTGCCCGGCCACCCTTGGTGTTACCGTTGGTAACACGAGCTGAACCTCCCCCTCCTCCCCCGGAGGGTCCGACAAAGGATGTAAGCGCATGAGTGAGGCCACCGCGCCCGCCTTCAGCCTGGAACCGAGCGAGGACATCCGCGAGGTCCGGGACTGGGCCCACGGGTTCGCCGCCGACGTCATCCGCCCCGCCGCCGCCGAATGGGACGAGCGGGAGGAGACCCCCTGGCCGATCATCCAGGAGGCCGCCAAGATCGGCCTCTACTCCCTCGACTTCTTCGCCAACCAGTGGCTGGAGCCCAGCGGCCTGGGCATCCCGGTCGCCTTCGAGGAGCTGTACTGGGGCGACCCGGGCATCGCGCTGGCCATCACCGGCACCGGCCTGGCCGCCGTCTCCGTCGCCGCCAACGGCACCCAGGAGCAGATCTTCGAGTGGACGCCGCAGATGTTCGGCACCGCCGACGACATCAAGCTCGCCGCGTTCTGCTCCTCCGAGCCCGACGCGGGCAGCGACGTCTCCGCCATCAGGACCCGCGCCGTCTACGACGAGGCCAAGGACGAATGGGTCCTCAACGGCACCAAGACGTGGGCCACCAACGGCGGCATCGCCGACATCCACGTGGTCGTCGCCTCCGTCGACCCCGAACTGGGCTCGCGCGGGCAGGCCACCTTCATCGTCCCGCCGAACACCCCCGGCCTGAGCCAGGGGCAGAAGTTCGCCAAGCACGGCATCCGCGCCTCCCACACCGCCGAGGTGGTCCTGGACGACGTGCGCATCCCCGGCGCCTGCCTGCTGGGCGGCAAGGAGAAGCTCGACGAGCGCATCGCCCGCGCCCGTGAGGGGCGGCGCTCCAAGGGCCAGGCGGCGATGAAGACCTTCGAGGCCTCCCGGCCCACCGTCGGCGCCATGGCCGTGGGCTGCGCCCGCGCCGCCTACGAGTACGCCCTGGAGTACGCCACCCAGCGCGAGCAGTTCGGCAGGCCCATCGGCGAGAACCAGGGCGTGGCCTTCCTGCTCGCCGAGATGGCCACCCGCATCGACGCCGCCCGCCTGCTGGTGTGGCGCGCCGCCTGGATGGCCCGCAACGGCAAGGACTTCGACAATGCGCAGGGCTCCATGAGCAAGCTCTACGCCAGCGAGACCGCGACCTTCGTGACCCAGAACGCGGTGCGCATCCTGGGCGGCAACGGCTACACGCGGGAGTACCCCGTGGAGCGCTGGCACCGCGACGCCACGATCTTCACGATCTTCGAGGGCGCCAGCGAGATCCAGAAGCTCATCATCGGCCGCGCGGTCACCGGTCTGCCCGTGCGCTGACATTTGTGCTGGTCAACACCTGTGACTCGAAAGTGAGCCCTGGGTCTCGAACGGGTTGTGTTCGGGCAGTGAGCGGGGGGCGGGTCACCCACATTCACCGGTTGTTCCCGGCTGCTCGGGGACGGTTGTCACCGGAGTTGTTTCCGCGGGAACAGGAGTCGTTGCCGCGGCGATAGGGACCGCGCCGCCGTCCCGCGGGACGGCGGCGCCCGCCCGGCGGGGCGCTCCGACGGGGACCCCGGTCCCCGGCCCCGCCGGGCCGTACGGCCCCGGGGCGGGTGCGGCGGGTTTCCCCGTCGCCGCACCCGCCCCGCCGTCCGTCCGCGTGGTGCCCGCCCTCCCGCGCACGGCGCCCCCGCTCCGTCCGGCCCGCCGCCTCCGCCCCTCCGGGGCGGGGCCAGCCGGGGCCGCATCCGGGGGCGGCGGGCCTTCTCCGCTTCGTGCCCGGGGCGCGGATGTGCCAGGATTCCGGGTATGCCCGGCACCGCACCCCCCGCCGACCCGCGCCCCGCGTCCGCTCTGGCCGTACTCGGTGCGCTCCTGGACCGCTCCCTGGTGCAGATCGAGGACGCCACCGCGGATGCCCGGTTCCACGACCGGGAGACCGTCCGCGCCGCGGCGGATGTCTGGGACGACAACACCCGAGCCTTCTTCGTCTCCGCCCTGGGCCGCACCCGCCGCGCCCGGGACCGGCGCGCCCGCCGGGCCCTGCGGTGGATGGCCGACCTCGGCCCCGCACGCCGGGCCTGGATGGCGGCGAGCGCCGCCGAGGCCGGGTACGACATCGGCGCCCTGCTGCCGCCCGCGCGGACCTCCGGCGACCCGGGCCCCGCGGCCGCCCCGGTGACCGGCGGCGTCGCCGAAGGGCTGGCCGCCGACCACCGCCTGGACACCGCCACGGTCAGTACGTTCTCGGTGGAGCGGCGGGGCACCCGGCTGACCGCCAGGGTCGTCCTCACGGCGGAGCGCGCCCGCCCCGGGCCGGAGGAGGGCGAGGGGACGGCCGACCTGGTCGTGCACCTGCCCGAGGTGGACGAGGTCCGCTTCGACACCCGCGATGTTCCCGGCGCCCGCCTGTCCTGCGACCACTACGGGGTCACGGTCGCCTTCGGCGACGGCCTGCTGCGCGGGCCCGCCGCCACGGTGGAGGTCCGCAGGGAGGCCCGGGGTCCGGGGCTGCCGGCGGCCGCCCGGAGCTGGTCGCCCCCGCCCCGGCCCTCTCCCGAACCCGCCCGAAGACGGGACCGGGGCCGCGAGGCGCGTCCCCTCACGGGGGAGGTCCACGGGCCCGCCGCCCGGGCCGTCTGCCACCTGCTGGTCTGGACGATGATCAGGATCCGCTCGTCCGGCGGCCGTTCCGGCCGGAGCACGACCCCGGTGCCCGCGCTGTGCCGGGCCCTGGCCGGGGCGGGCACGGACATCGCCGCGGCCGCGGCGCACTTCACCCCGGGGCGGCGCGAACGGGCCTTCCGCGACCTGGCCCTGGCCTGGGTCCGCCGCGGCGGACCCGAGACGGCCGCCCACTTCGACCGGGCGCTGGACGCGGTGTCCCGCTCCTCGGGCGTCGACGAGCTGGAGGCGGCCCGGCGGCTCGCCCGCGAACTGCGCGGGCGGGACGGCGCCCCGGAGCCGCGGACCGCCCCGAGTCGGGACCTCGACGTGCCCTCCGCCGCCGCCCTGCGCCTGGTCTCCTACAACGCCGGGCGGTCGTGGGAGGAAGGCGCCCTGGAGCCCGACGCCACCGTCCACCTGGCGGCCCCCGCCGACCCCGCCGACCCGGGGGAGCCCTGGCGGTTGCGGGTCCTCACCGCCCGCGCGCCCGACCGCGTGCGGGTGTCCACCCCGGCGTTCCGCGGCACCCTGCGGCCGCGCACCATCGACGACCACGACGGCCGCGCCACCCTGGTCGCGGCGGACGGGGCCCTGGAGGTCCGGGGCAGCTGGCACTGAGCACCGGCCGGCGCTCCGCCGCCGTCCCCGGCGCGAGCGGCGGGCTCCCGCCGACCACCTGGGGACCCGTCCCTCGTGTGTGTTCGGCGGATCATTCCGGGGAGCGGCCGCCTCTCGTCGCGCCGCCTGGGCTCGGACGGCCGACCACGGGCCGACATCGCCGGGCGGCTTGCGGGAGATCGCCCGACGACCGCTCCCGGCACCCGGCGCAAGCGCCGGGCCGCACGAAGGCATCCACCGGACCCGCCCTAGGCTTGCGGCGGACCGCCGACCCGGCTCCGCGAGGAGGGAACCGCGTGCACGCCGCACTGACCGTCGCACTCGACCACCGGCCCGTGCCGGGGGAGGACCTCCTGGAAGGTCTGGAGTCCGCCCTGGGCCCGGTGCTCGCCCCCTTCGACATGGAACTCGAAGTCCCCCCGTACCGCGACTACGAGTACGAGGACTGGGAGGAGGAGTACCGCTGGGCGGTGGAGTACTTCACCGCGCACCCCGCCCGGCGTCCGGACCCCTTCGACCCGAACGACCGCCTCTCGCTGCTGAGCGCCCTCCTGCACACGCCGGTGCACCGGGACCCGGCCGACGGCCGCCTCTACGCCGTGACCACCGACAACCCCCGCGCGCAGTGGGACTACTGGTCGATCGGCGGCAGGTATCCGGGCATTCTCCCGGTGTCCGACCCCGACGACCCCCGGGTGCTGCCCGGCCGGGCGGGGCCCCGGGAGGAGCACGGGCCCTGGCCGGCCACCGGCGCCCCCGTGCGGCTGCTCGCCCTCGGGGAGCAGCGCGCGCGGAAGGCCGCCCGGGCGGCCCGGGACTGGGACCGGGCCCACCGCATCCTGACGGAGCACCCGTTCCCCGTGCGGCTGGGGGAGCTGGTCGCGGAGGCGAGGGGAGAGGAGCGGCGGCGGGCTCGCGCCCGCTACTTCGCCCAGCCCGCGGTGCGCGGGCTGATCGACGCCGGGCTGGCGGGCGATCTGGACTGCTCCATCGACGTGTACGACCGCCCCCGGGAGGAGTACGTCGCCGACGCCCGCGACGGGGTCGGCCTCGGCTTCGCCTTCCTGGACCTGGACGGAACCTGGTACGACCCCGACTCCCGGGCCGGAGTGCGGGCGCCGATCACCCACGCGAACTGGATCGACCGCCGCCGGGCCCACCTGGACCGGGTGGTGCCGCTGCTGGACGCGCTGCCCGGCGACGCCTACGTGGTCACCGTGGACTACCACTCCTGACCGGGGCCGCCGCGGTGTTCGTGATGCCGGCGGTGTCCGCGGTATCCGCGGCGTCCAAGGCGTTCGTGATGTCGGCGGCGTTCGCAGCGTCCACGGCGTCCGGGACCGCACGGCCGCCGCGCCCGAGGGGGTGACGGGACCGCCCTGTCGGGGCCGCCCGGGCCGGGGCGTTCAGGGCCGGGGCGCGAGCAGCCGGTGCGCCGCGTCCGCGGCCGCCTCCTCCGCTTCGGCCGGGACCTCCCCGCCCTCGGCCAGGTGCCGGCGCACCAGGGCCAGGGGCAGGTCCACCACCGCCGTCCGCACCCGCTCCAGGGCCGCGCCGACCGGTTCCCCGGGCGCGCGCAGCCGTTCGGCGACCTCCGCGAACGCCGTTCCCAACCGGGCGTTCCCCCGGTCCCGCCGCTCCCGCTCGGCGGGCGGCCACCGCTCCGCCTCGAAGTCGGCGTCCGAGTACAGCAGGACGCGCGCCCGGTCCGGGGCGGCCCGGCTCCAGGCCGGCACGTGCCGGGCCGCGCCCACGGCCGCCGCCAGCGGGTCCCGCGCGGCCAGGGCGGCGAAGCAGCCCTCCTGGAAGTCGGCCAGGGCGGCCAGCCGGACGGCCGCCAGCAGCGCGGGCCGCCCCGGGAACCGGTGGTAGACCGAACCGCTGGGCGCTCCCGCCTCCCGGGCCACGGCCGCCATCGTCACCGCCCCCGGCCCGCCCCGGGCGGCCAGGGCGGTGGCGGCCGCCACCAGGACGTCGGAATCGAAGCGCGCGGGTCTTCCCATAGGGGCGACTGTATGCTCCACTTGGTTTTAGAGACGCCTCTCTAAAACAAGGAGTGCACTCCCATGCGTGTCCGCAACCTGCACCTGCGCCACCTCGCGGCGTCCCCCGACCGGGTCGGCGCCCTGCTCGACGGCCTGGCCTCGCCCGCCGACCCCCTCTGGCCCGCCGACCGCTGGCCCGCCCTGGTGCTGGACCGCCCCCTGGAGGTCGGGGCGGCGGGCGGGCACGGCCCCGTCCGCTACACCGTCGCCGCCCGCACCCCGGGGCGGCACGTGCGGTTCCGCTTCACGGCCCCGCGCGGGTTCGACGGGTTCCACGAGTTCACCGTCGAACCCGGGGAGGACGGCACCGTGCTGCGCCACCTGCTGGTCATCCGGGCGCACGGCCCGGCCCTGCTCACCTGGCCGCTGGTGTTCGGGCCCCTGCACGACGCCCTGCTGGAGGACTGCCTGGACCGCGCCGAGCGCGCCCTCACCGGCACCGTCCGCGCCCCCGCCCGGTGGAGCCCGTACGTCCGGCTGCTGCGTGCGGCGGCCGTGCGCGCCGGTCGGCGGCGCGACAATCCCCTGGGCGCCCGGGCGGCCCGTCCCTAAGATGGGCGGCGGCGCGCCATCCACACCCCCTCAGGAGACCCGTGTCCCATCTTCCCCTGCTGTTCCTGGACGTCGACGGCCCCCTCAACCCGTTCCGGGCACCGGACGAACGCCGCCCCGACGGCTACACCACCCACCGCCTGCGCCCCCGGGGCTGGGAGGACGCCCCCAAGCCCCTGCGCGTGTGGCTGCGGCCCGACCACGGCGAGCACCTGCTCGCCCTGCCCTACACCCTGGTCTGGGCCACCACCTGGGAGTACGACGCCAACACGATGATCGGCCCCGTCATCGGCCTGCCCGAGCTGCCGGTGGTCGAGCTGCCGCACTGGTCCGAAGCCACCGACGGGCTCTGCTTCAAGACCGCGACCCTGGTCGAGTACGCCGACGGGCGGCCCTTCGCCTGGGTCGACGACATGATCACCGACCGGGACGTCGACTGGGTGCACCGCCGCCACCCGTCCTCGGCCCTGCTGCACCGGGTGGACCCGCGGATCGGGCTGCTCGACACCGACTTCCGGAGCCTGGAGGAGTGGCCGCCGGCCCGCCTGGCCGCCGCCCTCCCCGAGGACGACTGACCCCGCGGGGGCGGCGTCCTGGCGGCGGGAAACGTCCCACCTCTACTCTGGGGCCATGCACGCGACCACGGGCAACGACGCCCCCACCATCACCATCCCCACCACGCACAACGGCCCCGACGGCTCCGGCAACGGCGGCTACAGCGCCGGGCTGCTGGCCGCCCGCCTGACCGCCGTCGGCGGCCCGGCCGTGCAGGTCACCTTGCGGGTCCCGCCGCCCCTGGGCCGACCGCTGGCCGTCGAGGAGGAGGACGGAGCGCCCGTGCGGCTCGTCGACCCCGAGGCCGCCGACGCCAAGGCCCGGCTCGTCGCCGAGGCCGAGACCGTCACCGTCCCCGACACCCCCGCGGTCCCCGGCGGACCCGTCGACCCGGCCGCCGCCCGGGAGGCCGAGGGCCGCTACGCGGGCCTGGACCGGCACCCCTTCCCCCGCTGCTACAGCTGCGGAACCGAGCGCGCCGAGGGCGAGGGCCTGCGCCTGTTCGCCGGACAGGTCCGCGCGGGACACGGCCCCGACGGGACCGGCAACACCGTCGCCTGCACCTGGACCCCGCACCCCTCCCTGGACGACGGCACCGGCGCCGTCGGCCTGCCCGACGTGTGGGCCGCCCTGGACTGCCCCGGCGGCTGGTCCAGCGACGTCGCCGGCCGCCCCGCCGTCCTGGGCCGCATCACCGTCCAGGTCCTGAGCGCCCCCCGGATCGGCCGGACGCACGTGGTCGCCGGACACCTGGACTCCGTCGACGGCCGCAAGATCCGCACCGGCAGCGCCCTGTACGACGCCGACGGGCTGCTCCTCGGCCAGGCGTGGGCCACCTGGATCGCCCTGCGCGGCTGAACCCGGGCCCGCCGCGCCGGGGACGGACCCCGCGATCCCCCGCGGACCCCGCGGGACCGCCCCCGGCGCGGGCACCGGACCCCTCGGCAACCTCTAAGCTCGAACGTTGTGGCCTACCAAGACGTGCGGCGGACCCCGATGACCGACAGCGACGACGCCCCCGGCACGGCGCCCGTGTCGGAGACCCTTCCCGCGCCCCGCGCCCGCGGCGGGCGGGGGAGCGGACGCGGGCGCGACCCCGAACGCCGCCGCGCCATCCTCGACGCCGCCGACCGGGTCATCCAGCGCGACGGCCCCGACGCCTCCATGATCGCCATCGCCGCCGAGGCCGGGATCAGCAAGCCCATCCTCTACCGGCACTTCGGCGACAAGAGCGGCCTGTACCGGGCGCTCGCCTCCCGCCACGTCGACCCCCTCATCGAGCGGATCCGCGACGAGCTGCACCGGCACACCGAGTTCGACGTGCGCGCCCGGGCCACCGTCGGCGCCTACCTGTCGATGATCTCCCAGAACCTCAACCTCTACCGCTTCCTCATGGACCGGGCCACCTCCGAGGACCAGCGCACCCGCAGCGACCTGGGCATGATGGTGCGCCGCATGGGCGAGGAGCTGGCCGAGCTCCTGGTCGGCGAGGGCCGCATCACCGGGCGGCTGCGCGCCCAGATCACCGCGCACGCCGTCGTCGGGATGGTGCAGGCGGCGGGGGAGTGGTGGCTGGAGCACCCCGAGGTCGGCGAGGAGGAGATCATCGACCACCTCACCGCGGCGGTGGTCGGCGCCGTCCAGGGCAGCAGCGACCGGGTCTGACGCCCGCAGGAGCGCGCCGCCCGGGACCCCGTTCGGCGGCGGCCCTTGACCTGGAGCGCACTCCAGGTCCCATGCTGGACCCGTGAAGGACTTCTACACCCCCGGGGAGATCGCCGAGCGCTTCGATCTCACCCTCGACACGCTGCGCTACTACGAGAAGGCCGGGCTGCTGCGCCGGGTGGACCGGGCGCCCAGCGGCCACCGCCGCTACCGCACCGACGACGTGGAGCTCCTCCACCTCATCCGCTGCCTGCGCGACACCGACATGCCCATCGCCCGCCTGCGCGACTTCGCCGAACTCGTCCGCGCGGGCGACCACACCATCCCCGAGCGCCTGGACGTGCTCCAGGAGCACAAGAACCGGCTCGACGCCCGCATCGCCGAACTCATCGACCGCCAGGGCGCCATCGAGCACAAGATCGACTACTACCTCGGCGTCCTCTCCGACCGCGCCGCCGAGACCGCGCACACCCTCAAGGACGGCGACTGATGCGTTACACCGAGATCGGCGGCCGCAAGGTCAGCGCCCTGTGCCTGGGCGCCATGAAGTTCGGCAGCCAGACCGACGACGCCACTTCGGCGGCCCTGCTGGACCGGTTCATGGAGGCGGGCGGCACCTTCGTCGACACCGCCGACTGCTACCAGTACTGGGTCAACGGCTTCGAGGGGCACGAGAGCGAGACCTTCCTGGGCCGGTGGCGGCGCGAACGCGGCATCACCGACGAGGTCTTCATCGCCACCAAGCTCGGCGCCCAGCCCACCGTCCCCGGGGGCGGCCCCGAGTCCTGGGAGGGGCTGTCCGCCGGGGCCGTCGCCACCGCCGTCGAACGCAGCCTGCGGCGGCTGGGCACCGACCGCCTCGACCTGCTGTACACGCACAAGGAGGACCCGGCCACGCCGCTGGAGGAGACGATGGCGGCCCTGTCGCGGGCCGTCGACGAGGGCTCGGTGGCGCTGCTGGGCATGAGCAACCACCGCACCTGGCGGCTGGAGCGCGCCCGGGCCGCGGCCCGGGCCCACGGGCACAGGGTGACCGCGCTCCAGTACCGGTACAGCTACCTCCAGCCCCGCCACGAGGTGCAGCTGGAGTCCCCGGGGTTCACGCACGTCACCCCCGAACTGCTGGACTACGTGAACGCCGAGAAGGCCGCCGGGCGCGACCTGGTCCTGACGGTGTACACCCCGCTGCTCCACGGTTCCTACGCGCGCCCCGAACGCGCCGCCGAACTCGGCCCCGCCTACGACCACCCCGGCACCCGCAACCGCCTGGCCGCGCTCGACGAGGTCGTCCGGCAGACCGGCGCCACCCGCAACCAGGTGGTGCTGTCCTGGCTCATCGGCGGCGGGATGGTCCCGGTGATCGGGGTCAGCGGGACGGGGCAGCTGGACGAGGCGGTGGAGGCCGCCGACCTCGAACTCACCCCGGAGCAGCGCGAGACCCTCGACGCGGCCCACTGACCGGTCGCGGCCGCGGTGCGGGCCCGTTCCGGCGCGCGGGGGCGGGCCGGGGCGGGGGCGGGCCGGGACGCGGCCGGAAGCGGACACCCGCGGGCCCCGCGCGCCGTGGCCGACGCGCGCCGGGCCCGGGGCCGGGCGGGCCGGACCGGATAGGGGCAGGTGGGAGCGGCCTCCCGGGGGCGACCGGAGACCCCCGGGGCGCGAGTGACGCCTGAGCAACGGCGGACACGGGCCGTGCACATGTTCGCGAACACGGTTTTTACCGGCGTTTGACCGGATACCTTCCCTAGAGGCGGCGGTCGGATCCCACCGCCCGGGCGACCCGCGGGGAGGGGCACTTGCCGGAGAGCACGTACCACCAGATCCACTTCGCCTGGGCCGATCCCACCCTGCTGGGACGCGTCGGCCCCGGACCCGCCTCCTCCTCCCTCACCGAGGACGAACGCCTCACCCTGCGCGCCTGGCGCAACCGCCTCCAGCCGGCCCTCACGGTCGACTACCGGGTGTGCATGCCCGACCCGGCCGAGCACCCCGAGACCCTGTGGGTGCGCGCCTACGAGGACGGACAGGCGGCGCTCGTCTACCGCTGGCCGGGGGACGTGGAGTCCGCGCACGCCTGGGCCATCGTCGGCCCGGCCGAGGGGCTCACCTTTCCGCGCGTCCTGAGCCTGCACGAGAACCCCAACACCCGCCCGCACCGCACCCGTCCGCCCGCCCCGGGGTGGGCGGCGATGCCGGTGCTGGACGCCCCCGAGCCCTGGGAGCGGTCGGCGGCGCCGGGCGCGGTGCGCGCCCGCGACCGCCGCGCGGCCGACCTCGCCGCCCCGCGCGGGGAGGAGCTGCTGGCGCTGGGGGTCGCGGCGGCGCTGGAGCGGCCCGACCTGCCGGTGCGGGTGTTCCTGGACCCGGGACGGGCGGACCTGTGGAACGCGGTGCAGCTGCGCTTCCTGTGGGGGCTGCACCGGAGCCTGTACGAGGTGCTGAGCCCGCGCGGGACGAGCCCGGCGCCGGGCTGGGAGTGGTCGCTGTCCACGTACGACCCGGTGCTGGAGGAGAGCCGCCAGCACATCGTCTTCGGGCCGCCGACGGGGGCGGCGGGGCCGCTGCTGCGGATGCCCGGGACCGGGTTCCGGACGGTGGCCGAGCGCCTGGTGGGCGTGCTGCGCGAGGAGGGCGGGGACGCGCTCGCGGAGCACCTCGCGGAGCGGGGCGTTCCGGACGCGCCGACGTTCGGGGAGCGCCGCGACCTCCTCGCCGACTGGCTGGACCCCCGCCCGTCGGCGCCCCGCGCCGGAGGCGGGAGTGGGGACGGTGACGACCGGCCGCTCGCCGCGGCGGTCGCCGCCGACGGCGCGGAGCCGGGCGCCGAGGCCGCTCCGGATGCGCCGGACCACCTGCCGGAGCCCCCGGTGGACGCGCCTGTGCCGACGGTGCCCGCGGCGAAGGCGCCCGCGGCCCGCCCGGAGGGCGCCGCCCGCCTCCGCCGCTTCGTCACCGAGGGAGCCTTCGGGGGCGAGGACACCGACGCCGTGGCCACCGAGCACCCGGGCCCTATAGGTGCCGAGGCCCCCACCGGCCCCGCCGACGCGTCCGCTGCTTCCGGTGACCGGAACACCGGCCTCCCCGCCGGTGCCGAGCACACGGAGGGGCCGGTCGCCCCCGGCGGCCCCGCGCGCCCCACCGGCTCTGGAGAACCCGCCGACGACCCACTGGAAGCCGAGCCCCTTCCCCGGGAAGCCGCAGGTCCGGGCGATTCAGCCGATCCCGAACGCGCCGCGGCTGGCGAGGACGCAGGTGATGAGCCGCCGGTGGCCGAGCCCCTGCCACGCGTGCCTGCCGATTCGGCGGGGAGGGACGACGATCTGCCCGAGGCCGAGCCTCTGCCCGGGGTCCCTGCCGATTCGGGGGCTGCGGGCAGCGCTCGCCTTCCGGGGGCCGGGGAGGCTGCTGAGGCCGTGCCTGCGGATTCCCCCGATGTCCCCAAGGGTCCCACCAATCCCACGGGTCGCACGGACAGCGGCAGTGCGCTCCTCCCGTCGGCTGACCTCGATGGTCCCACCGACCCCATGGGTCGCACGGACACCGGAAGCACGCCCCTCCCGTCGGCCGACCTCGACGGCCCCACCGACCCCACCCGCATCACGAGCACCGAAGGGCCGACGGGAACCTCCCGCTTCGCGGACCCCACGGACACCGCCGCGGCCGACGACGACCTCCCCGAGGCCGAATCCCTCCCCGGTGACACCGGCGGCGGTTCCGCGCCCCTGTCCTCCCCGTTCCGTAAGGCGTCCCCGGCCAGAGACCTCCCCGCCCGGGCCTGGGCGTCCCGGGAGGCCGCCGCCGAGGCCGCCTCGGCCCTGCCCGAGGTCGAGCCGCCCGGTACCGACGAGACCGGCCCCCAGGCACCCCCCGAGCCCTCGGTTCCCAGCGGCCGGGCCGCCGTGGAGCCACCCGATTCCGATCCCGACCCCGGCCCCGAGGAACCCCTCTGGCCCGGCCTCGCCCCCGCCTCCTCCGGCGGGGCGGACCCGGATGAGGCCCTGTGGCCGTCCGCCCCTCCGACCCCCGGCAGCGGGGCCGACGACGGTGCCCCCGGTCCGCACCGCCCCCGCATCGCGCCGACGCACACCGAGACGGCCACCGGCCCCGGACCCGAGCCCTCCTCCCCGGACGACCACCGGTCGGGGGAGGGGCGCCCGCCGCGCATCTTCGACGCCCCCGAACCCCGCAGGCCGCGCATCGCCCCCGCCGTCGATCCGGAACCCCCGCGGGACCCCGAGCCTCCAAGGGACACCGAACCCCCCGCCTCCGCCCGGCGTTCCCCCTCGCCCATCCGCACCGGCCTCTTCCGCAAGCGGACCACCCGCCGCGACACCCCCGCCGGCGGCACCCCCCGGGCCGCGGAACCGGACACGCCCCGCCCGGACGGCCGGGTCCGCGCGCTCGCCGAGGGCGCCTTCGGGGGCCGACCCACGCGGTCGACCCCGCAACCCCCCGACCCCGAGGAGTTCCCGCCCGCCGCGGAGCGCACCCCGGACGAGGCGCCGCCCCTCTTCCCCGACGCTTCCGAGCCCGATGCCGCCGCCGCTCCCCACCCCGAGCCCCCCGGCACCCCCGACTACGCCGCCGAGACCGCCCCCGAACCCTCCGAGCACGTCGCTCCGGAGGACAACTGGCCCACCCAGTACGTCGACCTCCCCCTGGACCGCCTGGAGCGCTGGCTCACCAAGTACGGCCCGGAGGAGGCCCGCATCGACCTCGTCGACGCCCGCGCCGCGGTCCGCGCCGAACGCTCCGAGCTCCAGCGCGTGCGCGACGAACGCGACCACTACCACGCCGAACTCCAGGACTCCCGCCGCGAGGTCGCCCGACTGGACCGTTCCTGGATCGATCGGGAGGACGACGACGAACCCCTCGCCACCGGCTCCCCGCAGCGCCGGTGGCCCGTCCGCGCACTGGTGGCGCTGCTCCTGTTCGCCTTCCTCGTCACCGGCCTGGAAGCCGGGGCCCGCTTCGGCGTCGGCGCCCTCGACCTCCTCGGGCGACTGGCCGACGCCCCCTGGTGGCCGCTCTGATCCGTCCGGGAGGCCGCGCCGCCCACCCCCCGCACCAACCGGCACCGGCGGGGGCGGCCGCCCCCGCCGCTCGCCGTCGACCCACCGGTCATGCGGTGGGCCGTCGCGCGGACGGGCGCACGACGCTCCGCCCGGCACCGCTCCCACCCGGGCCTGCCCCCGCAGTGCGGTCCCCGCGTGCGGCCGACCCCTGAACGGGCTGTGACCTTCCGCTGCTTTCCCCGGCCCCGCCCGCGTGCGGCGCGGCCGGGGGACACCCGCTCCTAACCTGGAGGGATGACAGGAACACCGCCGGTCCCCGCCCTCCCGCAGCCGCTGCTGGACGCGGTCCACGCCCTTCCCCTGCCCGAACACCGGCGCGCCGCGCTCGCCGCCGCCCCGGACGCGCACCTCCTCCTCGACGCCGCGGTGGACCTGGGCGACACCGACCCCGGCGGTGCCCGCGCCCTCCTCGACGCCCTTCGCTCCCACGCCCCGCAGGAGGCGCACCGCCAGTACGCGACCCACGCGCTCGCCGCCCTCCTGCGCCGCCGGGGCGACGCGGACACGGCCGACCGGCTCATCGCCGGCCTCCTCGACTCCGGCCGCCTCGACCGGGTCCTCGCCCTCCTCCTCGCCGAGGAGTTCGCCGCCGACGGCGCCCTCGAACGCGCCCTGAACTGCTACAACATCGCCTGTCGCAGCATCCTGACCGGCCCGGCCGAGACCGTCGCCGACCTCAACCGCATCGGCCTGATGCCCCTTCTGGGCCGGGCCGCGGTCCGCGAACGCCTCGGCCTCACCCCCGACGGCCACGACCTGGCCGCCCGCGAGGCCGACCGCCACCTGCCCGACGCGGCAGCCGAACTCCGCCGTATGGCGGGCGACACCGCCGCCCCCGACCTCCCCCTCCCCGAGGCCTTCTCCGGCTCCTTCCCCCAGGACACCGCCGACCCCCGCCCGATCCCGGAGACCGTGCGCGAGAACCACGCCTTCTTCCCCCACCCCGCCCTGGGCGAGGCGCGCGAACGCGGCCTGCTGCCCGCCGACCCCGATTCCGACTCCGGCGACCCGGCCGCCCACCACCACGCCGTCGAACTCACCCTGCGCGCCCAGGCCCGCGGATTCCCGGACGTGCGACTGGGCACGATCCCGGTCACCCCGGCCGAGATCGCGGACTTCGCCGCCGAACACGGCCTCGACCCGGCCGACCCGGGCACCCTCCGCGCCTGGGTCTCGGCGGTCCCGGCGCCGGACTCCCCGCACGTCGCGCCCTGGCCGCCCGAGCGCAACCACCCCTGCTGGTGCGGCTCCGGCCGCAAGTACAAGAAGTGCTGCGGCTCCGCCTCCCTGCGCTGACCCGCCCGGCCGCCCACCCACCCGCCCGTCCGGCCCCCGGCCGTCCGTCCCTCCGGCGGCACCGGGACGGACCGGGGCACGGCGCGCCCCCTGACCGGGGAGCCCCAGGCGGGCGCCGGGGGCGGCACCGCCGCCCCCGTTCGCGTTCCGCCGGAACCCGGAGCCCGTCCACGGCATCGAACCGTCGTCCCATCGCGACGATCCGGAAGTGAGATGGCGCCCGTGTTCGGAATCCTGCGCCCCTGTCGCCACACCCTGCCCGACGGACTGGCCGACGAGTGGATGGCCCACATGTGCGGGCTGTGCCTGGCCCTACGCGACGACCACGGCCAGGTCTCCCGGATCGCCACCAACTACGACGGCCTGGTCATCTCCGTGCTCACCGCCGCCCAGGCCCCGGAACAGGCCGGGACCCGCCGGGCCGGACGCTGCCCGCTGCGCGGCATGCGCGGGGCGCAGGCCGCCGACGGCGCGGGCGCCCACCTGGCCGCAGCGGTGTCCCTGATGCTGGCCTCGGCCAAGATCACCGACCACATCGAGGACGGCGACGGCGTCTACGCCCGCCGCGGCGTCCGCGCCCTCGCGGGCCGGATGGCCGAACGCTGGCGGCGCGGCGCCACCGCCTCCGGCGACGGGCTCGGCCTCGACGGCTCCGCCCTCCTCGCGGTCATCGACCGCCAGCGCGAACTCGAGCTCTCCGCCGGGCCCGGCACCGACGTCCTCACCGTCACCGCCCCGACCGAGGAGGCCACCGGCGAGGCGTTCGCGCACACCGCCGCCCTGGCGGGCCGCCCGGCCAACGCCGAGCCGCTGCGCGAGGCGGGCCGCCTCTTCGGCCGCATCGCCCACCTCCTCGACGCCGTCGAGGACCTGGAGGAGGACCGGACCCGCGGAGCGTGGAACCCGCTCGCCGCCACCGGCACCGGCCTGGACCGGGCCCGCGAACTGTGCGACGACGCTGCGCTGGGCGTCCGCCTGGCCCTGGCGGAGACCGCCTTCACCGACGACCGCCTGGTCCGCGCCCTCCTGGAACGCGAACTCGGCCGCGCCGTCGACCGCGTCTTCTCCCAGGCCGGCCACCACCCCGGCCACGGCCACCCGCACCCCGGACGGCATCCGCATCCGGGACAACACCCCCACCCCGGGCAGCAGCCGTACCCCGGGCAGTACCCGGCCGGCGGCCCCTACCACCCCCGGGGACACCACCCCCACGGCCACCAGGACCAGAACCGCAAGCGACGCCGCGACGACAGCGGCACCTCCGGCGACGGCTACGACTCCTACTCGTCCGGCGGAGGGGACCGCGGCGGCCGCGACAAGGACGGCGGCGGCTGCTGTGAGTCGTGCACCTGCGGAACGCCGCGGCTGCACCACCCGCCCAAGCGCCGGGGCCCCATCGCCGGTTGCGCGGTGGCGCTGTTCATGTGCTGCACCTGCCAGCTCTGCTGCCGCGACCCCCACCCGGGGCCGTGGTCGGGCAAGCGGCGCGACGCCTGGTGCGACGGCTGCGACTGCCCGGACTGCAACTGCAACTGCGACTGCTGCTGTTGCTGCGACTGACCGCGGTCCCGCGGTTCCCGCCGGCCTCTCCGGCGGCGGTCGGCCACCCCCGGCGGCGGACGCCCCGGGAGGCGACGAACGCCCCGGCCGGGCACGGGGGGACGGCCCGGACCGCGCGCTCCCACCCCTCAGCCCCGACGGGCCCGGGCCCTGTCCGCCGCCCGGCGCGCGGCCTTCGCCACCCGGGCGTCCGGATGCAGGCGGCCCAGCGCCTCCAGGGCCGTCAGGGCCCCGGGGTGATCCACCCGCCACACCCGTTCCTGCCCGGACAGGAGGATCTCGCCGAGGACGTCCGTCCCCTCACCGGACCCGGGGCCGAGCAGTTCCCCGACGTGCTCCTCGCCCAGGGCCAGCAGCCCGGACACCGTGTCGATCGTCCACCAGGGGCCGTACTCGGCGAGCAGGTCCAGATGCTCCCCGGGCGGGGTCCCGGGCAGGGCCATCAGCGCCCCGGCCGCCAGGCCGGCCACCTCGGCGCTCGCGGATCCGAGCAGGGCGCGCAGCTCCGGCGCGGCCCCATCGCCCACCGCGACCAGCACCGACACCCCGATCGTGCGGCGCAGCGCCCCCCGCGGCCCGGGCTCGGCGGCCGCGGCCGCGATGTCCCGGACCGCCTCGGCGGCCGTCCGCCCGGCCAGCCACGGCCCGATCTCGGCGTCGTGCCGGGGCGGGGGCAGGGTGCTCAGCCTGTCGAGGAGACCGGCGGTCCCGGAACCGGAGCCCCGCCCCGCGGCTCCGGCATCCCGGCCCCCGGCACCTGCGCCGAACACGCCGACCCCGTCGCCCCGGTCGGTTCCGGCGCGCGGGGCGGGCACCGCGCCCCCGGAGGCCGGTTCCCCACGCGGTCCGTCCCCGGGCCCCATCGACCGCATCCCGTGCCGTCCCAGCGCGGTGAGCACCACCGCGCCGTCGACCGGCTCTGTCGACACCGCCTCCTGGGCGCCCG
Organism: Nocardiopsis sp. NPDC006139; assembly: GCF_040614155.1. Classification (NCBI taxonomy): domain Bacteria; kingdom Bacillati; phylum Actinomycetota; class Actinomycetes; order Streptosporangiales; family Nocardiopsidaceae; genus Nocardiopsis; species Nocardiopsis sp. NPDC006139. The sequence continues at coordinate 213,585 of NZ_JBEXTT010000001.1, read as the reverse complement.
GCCAGAGCGGAAGGGGCGAGCGCCCGCGGCCGAGCCGGTGCGGGACCAGGAGCCCGGCGGGGGAGGCCCCGACCAGCCGGACCGCCCCGACCCGGGCCAACCGCACCACACCGGCGTACACCGTCTCGGCCGCCACCGCGCGGGCCCGACGCTCCGGCTCCGCCGGGCGGCGGCCGCGGCGCAGGTGCCACGCCAGGTCGACCAGCCGCGTCAGCGGCACCGCGGTGGCCTCGGGCACCTCCCGCAGCACGTGCAGGACGGCCGGCAGGGCCTCGCCCCCGCCGACCTCCCGCCCGGGGACCTCGTCGCCCTCCACGGCCGACAGGAACAGGGCCTCCCACACGGGCAGGAGCCCATCGGTCCGCCCGTCCGCGAACCCGGGGGCGGGGCGCGCCTCCCGGGCGTCCACCTCGATGACCCCCAGCTCCACCGCCGCACGCCACAGGGCGGCGAACTCCGGCAGGTCCCCGGCGCCGCCCAGCCTCCGCAACCGGTCGGCGCGATCGGCCGCGGCCGCCTCCGTGACCGCGGGCCACAGACCCAGCTCCTCCACCGCGGCGCGCACGTCGTCGGCGCCGAGTGTCCCGGCACGGGTCAGCGGCCTGCACGGGGAGACCCACCGGGCCAGGTCCAGCAGGTCGCGCAGGGGAACGGTCCGCGCGGCGGCCCGCGCCGGCCCCGTCCCGTCCGGCAGCGCGAACGCGACGCGGCCGCCCATGCCCCAGCCCGACATCGGCAGCGACTCCTCGAATCCGCCGTACCCGGGCTCGGCCACGACCCCCCGGGCCGCACACTCACCGACACCCCCGGTGCCGCCGCCGGTCCCCGCCGCCGAGGGGTGCGCACCCCCGGGGGCGACCCGCGGCCGGACCGGCCGACCGCCGTCCGTGCCCGCGTACACCATTCCCGCCCCCGCTCCATCGCACCTTCCGCGATGACCGCGTCACCGCGCGCAACGACCACCGTTCTACCGCCCACGGGGCGGCTCCGGGGGCGGTTTCGTGCAATCCGAGCCCGTATTCCGCAACGGTCCGCCCCTATCCGGCACGGGTCCCCGCAACAACCCGCACCCGCCCCTCCCGGCGGGCCGAAACCCCCGCCCGCGCCGACCGGCTCCGATACGCGTCCGCTCCATCGGCGGCGCGCCTTCTCGGGACCGGCCGGTAGCAGGCCCTCTCACGCCCCGGGGCCCGCCCATCGCTTCTCGCTCCACCGACGGCACGCCTGCCCGGAGCCGACCGGTCGCAGACCTCGGCACATCCCGGGGCTCACCCATCGCGTTCGCTCCGCCGACGGCGCGCCTGCCCGGTGCCGACCGGTCGCAGGCCCCCGTCACACCCCGGGGGACCCGCCCGTCGCCTCCGGTCCACCGGAAACGGACGCCATCCGCCGGACCACCACCCCCAGGACCTGCCCCTCGGGGCAGGGCCCGTGCACCCGGGAGTCCGTGCTCAGCACGTTGTCGCCCAGCAGCGCCACATGCCCCCGCGGGCACGCCCCCCGGAGGCCGACCTCCACCGGGTACCGGTCGCCTCCCAGGGCGACCACCCGCTTGATGTACCACCCCCGGCCGGTGACCCTCCCGTCCAACGGGGCCGCCCCGCGCCACCCGGTCACCGGGTCGGGCTCGCCCACGACCACCACGTCGTCCGCCGCCATGCCGGACACGCCGCGCCTGACCAGTACCCGGTCCCCGGGCCGGTAGGTCGGCTCCATGCTCGTCCCCCGCACCGTGATCACCACGTAGCGGCTGCGCAACCGCCAGGCCGCCGCCCCCAGGGCGGCGAGCGCCAGCACCACCGGCCCCACCACCGCGACCACGATCACGCCATCACCTCGTCCGGTTCCGCGGGAGGGCCGCCGGGCGCGTCGCCGCCGGTGTACCCCTCCGCCTGGAGGGAGAACAGCCGGGCGTACTCCCCGCCCCGGGCCATCAGCTCCCCGTGGTCGCCCCGCTCGGTGACCACACCGTCCTCGAGGACCACGATCCGGTCCGCACCGCGTACCGCACCCAGCCGGTGGGAGATCATCACCGTCGCCGCCCCCGCGCGCAGGGTCCGCAGCCGGTCCTGGACCTCCCGCTCGGCCTCCGGGTCCAGTCCCGAGGTCGGCTCGTCCACGATCAGCAGGTCCCGGCCCCGCCGCATCATCGACCGCGCGATCGCGAGCTTCTGCCACTGGCCGCCCGACAGGGTCGTGCCCGACTCCGTGTCCTCGTCCCCGTCCTCCGACTGGTAGAAGACGCGGGAGAGCATGGTGTCGTACCCGTGCGGCAGCTCCCCGATGAACCCGTCCGCCCCGGCCGTCCGGGCGGCCTCGCGGATCCGGTCGCCGTCGTCCCCGTCCTCCAGGGCCCCGAGCGCGATGTTCTCCCGCACCGGCAGCTCGTACGACATGAAGTCCTGGAAGACCGCGCTCATCCGGCTCCGCAGCGCGCCGAGGTCCATCTCGCGCAGGTCCGTCCCGTCCCACAGCACCCTGCCCCGGGTCGGGTCGTACATGCGGCACAGGAGCTTGACCAGGGTGCTCTTGCCTGCGCCGTTGAGCCCCACCAGGGCCAGCGACCCCTCCGCGGGGATGGTCAGCGACACCCCCCGGAGCACCCACGGCCCGTCGTCGGTGTACCGGAACCACACGTCCTTCAGTTCGACCCCCTCGCGCAGCCGCCCGACGGGACGCGGATCGGCCGGGACCGGGAGGTCCGAGGGCGTGGAGACCACGTCCTGGTAGTGGCCCATCAGCAGCAGGGCCTGGTAGGCGCCGGTCAGGCTCCCGACGATGCCACCCAGGGACGACTGGACCCCCGCGACCGCCGCGATGAACGCCGACACGTCGCCGATCGTGAACTCTCCGCGCAGCGCGCCCGCCACCATCCACACCAGGCCGCCCGCCGACACCAGCGCGCCCAGCAGGGCCAGGGGCCCGTGACCGAGGACCGCTCTGCGGTCCAGGCGCTCCTCGGCGCCGTTGATCCGGAGCAGCTCACCGCGCATCCGCCGCAGCAGGAACCCCCCGGCGCCGAACAGGCGGGTCTCCTTGATCGCCGCCGGGTCCAGCATCAGCTGCTGGTAGAACATCTGCCGGCGCATGCGCGGACTCATCCGCCACAGCATCCCGGCCCGCTCGCGGTCGAGCATCATCTGCACGAACAGCATCGGCAGGGCGGACACCACCGTGATCGCCGTGATCACGGGGCTGATGGTCAGGAGGATCCCGAGGAAGCCCGTGATCGTCAGGGCCCAGCGCACGGTTCCGAACAGCGACCCGAGGATCTCCTCCGGAGCGGTGGTCGCCGCCGTCTGCGCCATCCGCAACCGGTCCAGGAACGCCGGGTCCTCGAACCGGCGCAGCCCGGCGATCCGGTCGACCGCGCCGTACAGGCGCTCCTGCACGAGCAGCGCCACCGCGCGCTTCAGACGCGAGCTCAGGTAGGTCAGCACGTACTCGGACAGCGCGGAGACCAGGGTGAACACCCCGAGGAGCACCACGAGCAGCAGGGGCGCCTCCGCCAGCGGCCCCGGGACGCCTTCGGCGCCGTCACCGGCCTGGAGGATGTCCAGGAGCCACTTGGTGACGAGGGTGGCCCCGGCGGGGAGGACGCCGGCCGCCACCGTTAGGACGGAGTACAGGACCAGCGACCAGGGGGCCGCCCGCCAGGCGATCTCCAGCGAGCGGAGGGCCCGCGCACACGCGGCGCGCGGGCCCATCCCGTCCCGTCGGGCGGACCCGGGCGCGTCCGAGGGCATCAGGCCTCCAGGAAGGCGGCCGCGACGCTCCTGACCTCCACACCGGAGCGGACCACCACACCGTCGGCGTCGGCGAGGATGACGGCGGGGATGCCGCCGGGGGAGAACGCCAGGCCGACCTCGTCGCCGAGGCTCTGCATGACGATGGTGGCGTGCCCCTCCAGGACGGAGGTGTAGGCGTCCGCGTCGGCCTCGGGGTCCTCGTGCCCCACGAACGCGATGACCTGCTCGGGGGACAGGCCCGCCCGCCGGGCGAAGTCCACCAGGGGCTGGAGCTGCTTCTTGCAGGTGCCGCAGCTCGTGTCGAAGAACGCGTACACCGCCCGGTCGCCGAGCCGCTCCTTGGCGGAGATCTCGACCCCGTCCCTGGTCGTGGCGGTGAAGTCCGGGACGGGCCGGCCGGCCGGGACCTCCTCCAGGTCCGGGAATTCGGGGAACGTCCCTCCCCGCCCGGGGTCCTCCAATTGACGCAGGCGGCGCACCAGCGCCATGGTCAGCACCAGGTTGAACAGCGTGAGAGCGGTCAGTACCACGACCGCCGCGACGAGGACTCCCATCACGTTCTCCAGGTTCTATGCGTGGGGGAGGGGCGCGGACGGCGTGCCGCCCGCCCCGGGGCCGAAGAGGTCGACGAGGTCGTCGAAGTAGAACGCCATCGCCGTGACCGCGACGGCGGCCGCCAGCATCACGGCCGCCCCGCCCGGCGTCGGGAGCGCGGGGCCGAGCGCGAGGGAGCACCCCAGGCCGGCGGCGGCGAGCACGGTCAGTACGGCGTTGCGCCACACGTGCGGCCACCCCAGCGCGGATTCGGCCTTGCCGAAGCACGAGCACGTGACGGCCTTCTCCGCGCGTACGGAGTACAGGGCGAGCAGGGCGAAGGCCGTGAACAGAACGGTGGCCGCGATGAGGGCGGGCACCCTCGCCCACGCCCCGGCGAGCAGGGCGGCGCCCACGAGCAGTTCGACCGCGACGTGCGCGAGGGAGGCGGCACGGGCGGGGAAGCGCCGGACACGAAGGCGTCCGGCCAGGTCCGCCCAGGTCCGGAGGTTGGCGTCACCGCGGACCTTGGACAGCCCGGAGGTGAGGAGGATCCCGGCGACCGCGGTCTGCAGGAAGAACGTGGTGAGTACGAGCAAGGGGGTCCGCTTCACGGTTCGCTGGGGCGGGGGAGGAGGGGCGGGCGCGGCCCCGCCCTGCGGCGGGACCGCGCCGACCGGGGGTCAGCAGTCGCAGGCGATGGTCACCCACGAGCTGCAACGGGCATCGCCGCCCTGCAGGCAGCACTCGCGGCGCTGCCTGTACACGCGCCGGGGACAGGTGCTGCTGACGCAGCGGTACTGGTAGCCGCACGGGGCGGCGGCCGCCTGGGCCTCGGCCCGGGGGGTGAAGCGTTCGAGGATCCGGTCGGCGAAACGAAGGAGGGGGGATGCCTTCATGGGACAACCTTTCTCTCACCACGCCCTACTGCGGGGTGATGGCAGAACCTTAAAGGTTGAATGTCCAATTGCGCCAGGTTCGTCGACTCGGTCTCCAGAAGTTAACGCGGGCAACGGGAACTACAGGAACACCAGAAACCGCAGAAACATTTGAAACAGTGGAAACGGCGGGGTCGGCAGGGGCGGTGGGAGCAAAGGTCGGTGGAACCGTGCATTCCATGATCCCATCAACCGAGGTGTGGCGGGGGTCGTGCCTGGTCGGGGAGACGCGGCCGACCGGCGCCGGGTGAACCTGTCGCGGGGGCCTTTTTCGCTCCCCGGGGTATCGCCGCATTTCTGTGGCGGAGGCCGGTTCCGATGGCTCCGCGCACATGAAAAAGCGAGTGACTGTATCGCCTTTTCCATTCGCCCACGGTGTTCGGGAAGTCCGGGAAATCCGGGAATTCTCCGGGGGTGTGGCGTTTTTCGGGACGTGGCTTTTTTCGGGACGTGGTACCGGAACGGTGAAGGCAACCCCGATCCCGGCCGTTCCCGTACCGCCGTCGGCGACCACTCCCTCCCCGAGGGCTCCTCCGGTTCCGGTGTCCCGGTGCCCCGACCGCGACGAACCCCGTGGGGAACGCAGGGGAGGCCCGGCGAACCTGTGATCGCGAGGCCCTGGATAGGTCCGTGCCGTCCGCCCAGGATCAGTGCCACGGCTCGAACGGGACCCCGGGACGCGACCGGACGCGTCGCCCACCGCCACCCGGCCCCGGGCCGGACCAGCCGCGGGAGACCACGACCGGTGCCCCCGGCGGCACCGGCGGCGCGACCGCCCGCACCGGTACCGCCCGCACGGGCCGAAGACCCCGGGACCCGGCGGCGACAGCCCGCCGACCGCCCCGCGACCACGACCTCGAGGAGCAGGACCATGCCACGCCGACCCATCCACATCACCATGCCGGACCTGACCGGGAAGCGCGCCGTCGTCACCGGCGCGAGCGACGGGATGGGCCTGGGAATGGCCCTCCAGCTCGCAGCGGCGGGCGCCGAGGTGATCATGCCGGTCCGCAACCCGGACAAGGGCGCGGCCGCGATCGCCGAGATCCGGAACACCGCGCCCGGCGCCGACGTCTCGCTGCGCAGCCTCGACCTGTCCTCGCTCGACTCGGTCGCGGCCCTCGGCGACACCCTGCGCGGGGAGGCCCGGCCGATCCACATCCTCATCAACAACGCCGGCGTGATGCGGCCCCCGGGGCGGCAGACCACGGCCGACGGGTTCGAGCTGCAGTTCGGCACCAACCACCTCGGCCACTTCGCCCTGGTCGCCCGCCTCCTCCCGCTGCTGCGCGCCGGCCGGGCCCGGGTCACCTCGCAGATCAGCGTGGCCGCGCGGCGGGGCGCCGTCAACTGGGGGGACCTGAACTGGCAGCGCTCCTACGACGAGATGCGCGCGTACAGCCAGTCCAAGATCGCGCTGGGACTGTTCGGCCTCGAACTGGACCGCCGCAGCACGGCCCACGGCTGGGGCATCACCAGCAACCTCTCCCACCCCGGGGTGGCCCCGACCAGCCTGCTGGCCGCCCGCCCCGAGATCGGCCGCGGCGAGGACACCCCGCACATCCGCCGGATCCGGGCCCTGTCGGCCCGCGGGATCCTGCTGGGCACCCTCGAGACCGCCAAGCTGCCCGCCCTCATGGCCGCGACCGTCCCCGACGCCGGGCGCGGCGAGCTCTACAGCCCCAGCGGCCCCGGCCGGCTCGGCGGCCCGCCGACCCGGCAGCGGCTGTACCCGCCGCTGCGCAGCGAACAGGAGGCCGCGCGCGTCTGGCGGACCTCGGAGGAACTGACCGAGGTCGCCTTCCCCGCCTCCTGACCGCCGCCCGCACCGCCACCCCACAGCCCACGGAGGCCGTATGAGCACCACCGCCCCCCGCCCGCCCCGCCCCAGAAGCCCCTGGTGGGTGATCATCGGCAGCGGCACCGCCAACGCCGTCGGCCCCCAGATGTACCTGGCCACCATCGGCCTGTTCGTACTGCCGATCGTCGAGGACACCGGGTTCGGCCGCACCACCGTCACCGGGGCGTTCTCGGTCGCGGCGGTCGGGATGGCCGTCGGCCTGGTCGTCGTCGCACAGCTCGTGGACCGCTTCGCCGCGCGCTACATCCTCGTACCGGGCTTCGTGCTGTTCGCGGCCTCGATGGCGCTGATCGGCCTGGTGCCGCCCATCGAGTGGGCCTACCTCGTCCCCTGCTTCTTCGTGGGCTTCTTCGGGGCAGCAACGGCCGTGCCCGCCACCCGGGCGGTGGTGAGCTGGTTCGACAACAACCGCGCCCTCGCCGTCGGGGTCGTGACGGGCATCATCGGACTGGGCTCGGCCCTGGCCCCGCTGCTGGCCGGAGCGCTCATCGAAAACGTCGGATGGCGGTCGGCGTACGGCCTCATGGCCCTGGTCTCGGTCCTGGTGTCGGTCACGATGGTCACCCTGTTCGTGCGCGCCCGCGCCGAACACCACGTCCGCGGACGGCTCGTCCGGGAGACCCGGTCCCGCGGACGCGACGTCAGCCTCGAACTCCCCGGCCTGACCGTCGGCGAGGCGCTCCGCACCCGGCGGTTCTGGGCCGTCGCCCTCGGCCTGGGCCTGGTCGGGGTCGTCGTCTACGGCCTCCAGGTCCACCTCGTGCCGATGATGACCGACCGCGGGCTCGCCCCCGAACAGGCGGGCACCCTGCTGGTCGTCTTCGGCCTCGCCTCGCTCGTGGGCCGGATCGCCGGCGGCCTCCTCCTCGACCGCGTGCACGCGACCGTCGTCGGCCCGATCGTGATCCTCGCCCCCATCGCCGGCATGCTCTTCCTGGAACCGCCCTTCGGCGCCGCCGCCGTCGCGGTCGCCTTCATCGGCGTCGCCTTCGGCATCGAGGGAGACCTGCTCGCCCTGCTCATCACCCGCTACCTGGGCACCCGCCACTTCGGCCGGATCCTGGGCCTGGTGCAGGCCGCGTTCCTCCTCGGCAGCGCGCTGGGTCCCCTCCTCCTCGGGCTCGGCTACGACCTGCTGGGCTCCTACGACCCCGTCATCCCCGTCCTCATGGGCGTCCTCGTCGCCGGCGCCGTCCTCATCGCGACCCTGGGCCCCTACGCCCACCCGGCCGTCGACGGCTTCGACCGCCTCGCCGCCCGCGACGAACTCGCCGCCGCCGAGGTCCTCAGCGACATCGCCGGAAGCGGCCACCCCGACCGCCCCCGGGCCCGCCCCCACACCTGACCACCCTGTCCGCCCGGCCACCCCCACCCGGGCGGACGCCCTCGGCCCTCCGGACAGAACCGGCGCCCGGCCCGGTCCGCGGTCTGATGCAGTGGACGGCGATCACCGCGACCCCTCGCCGCCGAAGCCGTTCTTGGGACACACCGCGCCGACCCCGTGCCCGACGCCATCCAGTGCCGTATCCCGGAATCGCACCGGAACACCTTGATGTGGGAGGCACTGCGGAGAGGCCCGTTCCGTGGAGGCCGGGTGTCCGTAAAGCCCTACCGGGCAAGGGGTCCGTGCCTGCGCGGACACAGGAGAGTGGCCTTCGGCGGGGTACCCGGTACCGGCCCTCGCGGGGCACTGTGGGGACGGCTCGCCCGAGCCGGAGCCGTCTCCAGCCCCCGGAGGTTCCGTGCAGTCCACCCCTGAGCACAACAAGCGATGCGAGCAGGCCGTCAGGCCCACCTGTGTCTGCTCCACCTGCGGAACCAGCCTGCACGGGTGGTCCGGCCATCTCGAACGGGCCCGCAGAGGTGTGGAAGGGGTGCGGGAGCTGAGCGGGCCGGCCGAAGAACAGTGGCTCGAGCAGCGGCGACGCTTCCAGGAGAACCGCCGCCAGGCGCCCACCCGGTACCTGCGGCGGGCCGGTGGCGCGGTCGGCGTCGCCGCCCTGGTCTCCTGGCTCGCGGAACACGAAGGCACCGTGAACCGGCTGGAGAAGTTCGGCAACGCGATCCACCGGGACGTCTTCGGCGACGGGTTGGGTGCTTTCGCCGCACAGCAGTCGGACACGGACCCGGCCTACGCCGAGTACGGCCGGGAGGTGACGGGCCACTTCTGGTGCGCTCTGCTGGCCGCGATCGCCGATGCCCTGGACCGGGGCGCCGACCTCCTGGGCAAGGTGCCCGACGAGGTCGGCGCCGCGGTCCGGGAGCACGGCGAAGCCGCCGACTGGGGCCGGGCGCGCATCCGGCTGGCGGAAGTGGCGCTGCGCCTGCTGTGGCGGAGCGCGCAACTGCTGCTGGGCGCGGACCTGCCGTCCGCTGTTCTGCACCTGCGTGTCTTCGCCGTCCTCATCTGCCCGGACCCGGGCGGCCACCTCCGCGTCGCCCGCGACTGCCTCCGGCCCCTGGTGCGGGACACCGCGCGCGACCACCTCACCGCGGGCATGGACCCCGACTGGCTCTGGGGCGACAAGCCTTGACCGCACCCTCGCGGGGACCGGCACGGCTGGAACCGTCGAAGCCCAGGAACCCGGCTCGCCCCGGGGCGCCGGTACCACCCGAGGGCGGGCGGGGCGCGAGGCCCCGCCCGCCCGGCTGCGGTCAGACCGACGCCCCGATGAGCGACTCCAGGTACTCCTGGGTCTCCGGATCGGTGGAGAACAGCACGGTCTCCCGCATCCCCCGGGTGAGCAGGACCTTGTACGTGTTGCGGATGAGCGACTCCGCCTCCTGGTCGGTGGCCTTCCGGGACAGCGCCGGGTCGCGGTTGGCCTTGCGGTCGACCACCAGGTGGCCGTCGCGGAACACCAGGTCCGGTCCCAGGATCACTCCGGACCGGTCGTACTCGAACCCCTGCGCCGTGTAGACGCAGCCGACCTGGTCGAAACCGCCCTCCTCGGTCGCCCACAGGGCGCTGGGCGGTGCACCGGGCAGCCACGTCTCCAGCCGGCTGTTCCAGGGACGCTCCCACGCGCCGATCCGCACGTCGTTCGCCAGGGGCCGGTCCTTCTCGGCCTTGCTCCACGGCCAGCAGTAGCCGGCGCTGATCCGCGCCGACTCACCGGCATCGAGGAAGGAGCGCAGATGGGTCTCCAGCTCCTCGGGGGAGGGCGCGGTACGGAGGACGAAGTCCCCGTCCCCCTCCCAGGGGATCGGTCCGCCGGGGGCGAGGCCCAGTAGGCGTAGAACCCAGTGCTCGTAGCGGGCGCTGCCACCGCAGCGGAACTGCCCTGACAGGTCGACCTGGCTGACCTCCAACCCCATGGCCTTCGCGTGCTCGCGGATCGTCGCCACGGTGCCCATCTCTCCGGGGCGTACCACCTGGTGTTCGTCCAGGAGGAACACCGGGACCCGGGCCGCGGCCAGCAGCTCCTCCACCTGCGGGCGACCGGTGCGCAACTCCTTGCGGGTGTAGCGGTTCGCCGAGGTCTCCCGGATACGGTGCGCCTCGTCGCAGATCAGGACCTCGAACTGGTTCTTCGAGGCGTCCATGAAGCTGTTGAAGTACTTGAACATGTTCTGGACCCGGGGACTCCCCTTGCCCGCGACCCTGCGCATCGTCTTGGTGAACGCCTGCGAACCGGTGGCGTGCAGGGTGCTCACGCCCTTGCGGGAGAGTTCTCCGAGCAGGGAGAGCGCCACGACGCTCTTGCCGCTGCCAGGGCCGCCGCTGATGATGACGGCGGTCTTGCGGTCCTCTTCGTGGGCGCGCTCCACGGCGTGCAGGACGGTCTGGAAGGCGAGCTGCTGATCGTCGAGCAGGACGAACTGTGAACGGTTCTTGACCTCTTCGGCCGCCACACCCATCAGCTGCCTGCTGGGGCGGATCTTCCCGTTCAGCAGGCGGTCGGCCGCCTCAACCCCGGACTTGGGAGCCAGCCTGGCCTTGAGGAAGTCGAGGAACTCGCCGCGGTGCTGGGCGGTGAAGAGGCGACCGCCGTCGTCCTGGGGGAGGTCGAAGAGATCGCGCACGGCCGGGTCGTAGGCGTTGTGCAGGTAGGCCGCGCCGCGCAGCTGCTCGGCGGGGGTGTCGAGCGAGGCGACGAAGTCGCCGATGTACTCGCAGTACCGCCGTACCTGCAGGACCGGGTGGAGCTTGGCGCCGCCCGGCTGCCCGGGGACCAGGACCCTCGTCGGGTCGTCCTCCAGGGATTCGGCCTCGCTCCACTGCTTGAGCTCGACCACCACATAGCTGGGTTCGTCGGTCACCGGGTGCTGGCCGGCCAGGACGACGTCCACCCGCTTGCTGGTCAACGGCACCTTGTACTCGATGAGCATCTCCACCCCGCCCAGACCCGCGTCGACCAGATCGGTTGCCAGCGCGGGAAGGCTCCGCTCCCAGGATCTGACCTCCGAGGGGGAGGGGGAGCGCTTGGAGGTGTAGCGCACGTGTTCGGCGATCAGTTCCCCCAGTTTCGCCTCCAGGGGCGATTCGTGGGAGGACAGGGAGGACGCGGAGCGGCGGTAGGCCGTCAAGTCACACTCCAGGGGATTGTTCGCACAGGGCCGGGTGGAGCCGGGGTGTCTCAGGGACTTCGTACCATAGGGAACCCCTGCGACAGAGCCGATCCCGCAAGGGGTGGGGCGGTCGGACCATGGACGAGAAGAGGATCGTGGGCGAGGACGGCGTCACCGAGGTTTACGTGTACGTGGGCGAGAAGGGTGCCGCCAACCTGCGGCGGGGCATCGAGCGGTCCGTCTGGGGGTGGAAACCCGACACCGCCGAACAGAGGGCCCACCACGAGGTGCTCGCCTCGTTGAAGAAGGACGACCGCCTCTACCTCGGCCATCTGGGGCTCGGGAGGATCTCCGGGCCGGAGGCGCAGACCAGGACCGTGCCCGAGGTGGTGGTCGCCCGGCTGACCGGTGGCCTCTACCAGGACGACGCTCCGGTCTGGGACGACGACGTCTACCCCTACCGCGTCCGGTTGGTGGTCGAGGAGACCCTCCACGACGTCACCAAGGAGCACCCCCGCATCGGCCCGGAGGGTATCGAGGCTCTGCGCCGGTCGGCCTGTGCCCAGGGCGGGCCCTACCACCCGGAGACCCGGGAGTCCGTCATGGAGCAGGTCCTGGAGGAGGCCCTTCGGGAGCACGGCGGCGAAGAACGCCTCCTCGACTCGGAGGACCCGGCCGACCAGGTTCTGCTCGACCTGCCCCCGGTACTCGACGTCTCCGCGTACGTGCACGTCCGGGCCGAGCAGAAGAAGCTGCGCGCGAAGAAGCTCAAGGGTCGGACCGAGGTCCCCTGCGACCTGTGCGGGCAGACCCTGCCCAAGAGGCTCGTCCACACCGCCCACATCAAGCGCCGGAGCCGAAGCGACCACGCGGAGCGCACCGACCTCAACAACGTCATGTTCGCCTGCACCCTCGGCTGTGATTCCCTCTTCGAGCACGGCTTCGTGTACGTCGACGGGGGAGGTCGCATCCGTCCCTCCGCCAAGGCCGAGGGAGAGCCACTGAGCACCGCGGCGCAGCGCCTCGGCGACCGCTGCCTCGCCTTCTCCGCCAAGAACGCCGACTACTTCGCCTGGCACCGTCAGACCATCGCCGCAGTAGAAGAGAGCTGATGTCGCAGACCCCCTCCACCCCCTTCGACTTCGTGCACGTGGCCAGTGTCGGTGACACCGCGCGGGCCCTACAGCATCCCGGGTTCATCGAGAGATGCATCGCCGCATACCGAGAGGCCGGATTCGGAATCCCCGGGGAATCCGAGATCCGCAGCTGGCGTAACAGTTGGCCGCCGCTGCTCGACGCTCTGGTCAGGGCCGGACTTGAGGACCTGCGGATCTACCTCGAGTTCGGGACCCCGGAGGGGCACAGTCGGTTCGACGCCCTGCTGCTGGGGTGGACCTCAGCCGAGCGAATCGCCGCAGTGGTCGTCGAACTCAAGCAGTGGACTGACGCCAGACCCCTCCCACACGGTCAGGTCCACCTGCCCTGGGACGACAGCACCAAGATCCATCCCGTGCTTCAGGTCGCCGGGTACACGGCCTTCCTCAAACGGTGGTTCGACTCCCCCGAAGCACAGCTGGACGTGCGCGGGCTGGCCTTGCTCCACAACGCTACCGAAGCGCAGGTGGGGGCGATCGAGGATTCCTCGCTGGGACCGTACGTGCACCCCGTGCTCAGCGGAGAGCGGATCAACGGTGCGGCCGACGCCGATGCACTGCGCTCCCTGTTCCACTGCTCAGATGTCATAGGAGCGGACAACCGACTGGTGAAGGCGTTCGAGACGGCGTCCTGGAGACCGAACCGGCAGTTGCTGTCCATGGCGGCCGAGGCCATCGATCGCGATCCGGCCTTTGTTCTCATGGGAGACCAGCAGAGCGCCTTCTTGGGGATCAGGGCCAAGGTCGATGAGGCGCTTGCCAGTGGACGTAGGAGCATCGTGCTGGTGGAGGGTGGTCCGGGAAGCGGGAAGACCATCCTCGCCATGCGCTTGCTCAGGTCCTACATCGGCAGGGATCAGGATGGGCGGGTCCAGCGCAGGGCGCTCTACCGTTCTCCTTCCAAGACCCTCAACACCAACCTTCGCGAGGTCACGAGGGATGTCGCAGCGGCAAAGTCCCTCTTCGGCTACACCAGCGGTGCGGTTCTCGACACGGACCTGGTCATTCTCGACGAGGCACACCGGGTGAGCCGAGTGGATGGGGTGTTCGAAAGATATGTCATGAGGAGCCTGGCTCGCGTTCCGGTCGTGGTCATCTTTCTGGACGAACGCCAGAGAATCCGGCCTGATGAGGGACTTACCGGATGGGAAGTGCGTGATCTGGGAGAAAAGCACCGTATCGAGGTCACCGGTCACCGGCTGAGGGGAGGATTCCGGTGCAACGGTTCGCGAGAGTTCACCGACTGGGTGGACCGGCTCCTGTACGGCGAGCCCGTCGCATGGCGTGGGAAGGGCTATGACCTCGGCGTCGCCGACGACCCTTCACAACTCGAGGAGTGGCTGCGGGAATGTGTGGAGCAGGAACGTTCGGCGCGGATCGGCGCGGGTTTCTGCTGGAGTTGGTCGCAGCCCGCTCCCGGCCTCCAGTTGCCCGGTGTCAGCATCGAATGGCACGACGCGCATGAGGGTCACCCCCGACGATGGGCACGTCCGTGGAACCTCCATGAGGAGGAACGCACCGCCGACCGAAGCCGGGTCGTCAGACCCAAGAGCCCGTTCTGGGCGACGCACGCAGGTGGTGTCGACCAGGTCGGTTGTGTCTATACCGCGCAGGGGCTGGAGTACGACGACGCCGGGGTCATCATCGGTCCGGATCTGGTGCGCCGTGCCGGTCACTGGGAGGCGCATCCGGAGCAGAGCCGCGATCCCAGGATGAGGGGTGTGGGACCCGAGCTGTACCTCGAGCTCGCCCGGAACACCTACCGGGTGCTGATGACCCGGGGGATGAAGTCGTGCCGCCTGTACTCCACCGATGAGGAGACCCGGGAGTTCCTGAGATCACTCATGCCGACCAGCCGGGGGTGACGCTGTGAATCGTGGGGAACCCCGGACCCACCCGGGGTTCTCTGCGAGCATCGGTGGCATGGAACTCAAGCCTTCCCATCTCAGAACGCTCACCGGTTCCGCGGGTGTGCGGACCGTGGACCTGAGAATGCGCGACGGGACGGTCACGGCCCTCTACCACCCGGTCGAGGACCAGGCCCGGCTCCGTGCCGGTGGCCGGACCCTCGGCGCGCGACTGGGTGTCTACCAGGTACTGCAGGCGTTGCCCCTGGGGGAGTGGGTGGCGGTGGACGCTCTCACCGAGCGCGAGCAGAACATCCTGCCGGCCGTCCCGGTATGGGCCCGCAAGCGAGGGAAGCGGAAGGTTCTGCGCCTGGCGGACATGCCTCTGCGCTTGGATCTGCTCCTGGTCCGGGGAGGGAGCTGGCGCACAGTCCTGGGACGGGCCTGTGCGCTGGGAGCGGTCGCTCCCCGCACTGTTCTGTGTTCTCCGCTCCGGCAAGAGGAGGAGCAGGCCCGGTTGGAGGCCGCCTATCGCGGGGTGGGGCTCGCCGAGGTTCGGGAGGACGGCGTACGGCTCCTGGAGCGTCCGTCCCGGCGGATCCCGGAACCGATGGCCCCATTTCACTGGCGGCTCGCCGAGCAGGTGTTCGGGAGCATTCACCAGGGCTCGGACCGTGCGGAGGTATTCACCGGTACCAGGTGTTCCGTCGCTCGGGACGCCCGGCCCAGAACCTGAGATACGCGGGAGCGGCGAACACTTTCTCATACTCGGGCACATCCTTGTGGTGCCAGCTGTCCAGCCCGACGGCACTGTCGCACACCCGCCTCCAATATTCCCTCGCCCCCTCGGGGGAGGGCTGACGCGCGATTTCGGCCCACAATCGCGACCACACGGCCATGTTGTGCGCGTGCGCGTCCCGGGCGTCCACGGGGTCGAGAAATCCGGTCGGCGGTCGGCCACCGGAATACCGGTGGTGGTCATCGGCCCACTGCGCGCAGGCGGAACAGAAGCAGTCCCTCGCCTCCTCTCCCAGATAACGCGCCAGCTTCGCTCCCCGGATGTACCGCAACAAGGGCCGGTAGAGAACGTTCGGGCTGGAGTCCGAACCGCGCCAGGGGCGACTGCCCGGAGGGGCGGCATGCCGAGCACTGGAGGTGTCGCCGATCGAGGCGAACACGGCCCCGTGCACCATGGCGTCCACCGCGGCCAGGTCCGTACGCAGCAGTGCGATGTCGGAGCAGGAAGAGATGACCTGGCGCAGCCCCTTCGCTCGGATCTTCGATCCTGTCGGATTGTCCTTGTCTCCCAGAATGAGGGCTTTGGGTAGACGGCTCCGGTGCAGCAGGGAGATCAGGGTATCCGTGCGTTCAGTGAGCCATTGCGCGTCGATGGGAACGGCCAGGATCAGGGCGGGATCGGATGCCTCATCGGCTTGGGCGACCGCCTCCCTGAGTGCTTTTTCTCCATCTTCGTCGCATCTCAGATATCGGGTCGGGGTGAGGTGCAATCGGCGCCCGCCAGGTTGTGGTTCGGCGCTCTCAGGGCTCGGCCGAGGGGCTGGCACACCGGGGAGCGGGAGTTGATCGCTTCTGGTGAAGGGTGCCGCGGGAGTGGCGAAGTGCCTTTCATACTCCGAGGGATCCAGAACCGTGGGACATTCGGGGCAGATGTCCCTGATGAATGATTCCAGGTTCTCGACCGCCTTCGCTCCGGAGAAGACCACACCGCTGCGGTGCGCCGAGACTTGTTCCAGGGGTGCTTCGGTCGTGCCCCTGACATGGAGCAGGATGCGGCCGCGCACTGCGGCCAGCGGGTCGATCGGATGGGGATCGGTCGACGGGGACAGGGTCCGCCCGGGGGGAGTGGGCACGGCTTCACCTCATGGGGGTCCGCTACCTGATCACCCGGTGGTCTTCCCGGTTCTGCGTTCCAATTCGCCCGGTTGTCCGCTTCCGGTCACGTTCTGGCACATGGCTGGGGCTCATGGTGACCGTGAACGGTCATGAGGTACTCGGACGGGAGGGGCCACCGAACCGAACCCGGCTGCGGCCGTGAACGCGGGCGCGATGGCGTCCCTGCGGCCATTGCCGTCCTGCAGCTTCGCCGGCCTTCTTCGGTGCGCCTTCCTTCCCCGGAGCCGCTGACCTCCCGATCCCTGGAGACCGAAAAAGCGGTGGAGAGGGAAGTGGCCACACGGACCGGGCGGGCACCGAGGAGCCTCGCGGCTGCAGTGCTGTGCCGTGTCTCCCGGGGAAAGGGGAGTGGAGAGCCGTCAGCGGTTCTGGTGGGCTGGACGCTCCGCTGCAACCGGTTCAACGTGGGTTGGCGCGAGAAGCCTCTGCGGGGTCCACGTTGAGTACGTGGACGCCCTCGGCCGAGGAGACCACGATCGTGCCGTCGGGGGTGGCCAGAAGGTCGTATGCCTCGGGCGGGACCGACCAGGGGAGGTCGACCTTCTTCGGGTGGTCCGTGTCCAGGAACAGATGGCACAGCCGCCCTGGAAGCTCCTCCGAGGAGGCCCGTTCCTGGACGAGGACGGCGACCGGACGTCCGTCCCACTCGGTCACTCGAGACACCGCCACCCACGGAACCCTTTTCGTGAACACCGGCTCCAGATCGGGCAGGGTGACGATGTCCCCGGCCTCGGCGAGGTAGGTGTGCCCGGCCGTGTGAGCGATCTCGGCGGCCCGGCCCTCGGGGACCCCCGTGTGGAGACTGACCTTCCCCACCCAGGAACCGTCATCCGCCCGCCGTACGTGGATGAAGGGTTTGTCGATGACGCTGAAGTCGTCGGCCTGGAACTCGACGACCTCCTCGGTGGTGGGACATGCCAGATAGCCGTGCTGAAGGGTGAGGCGCTCGCTGATCTCCCGGTACCGGTAGTGGTCGAAGGCCATGTCCGGGATCGGTTCGCCGACGGTCAGGTCCACAACCGAAACCCAACGGTGGTACGGCCCCCTGTCGCTCTCCTCATGCAGAAAAAGCAGGTCGCGGCCACGGTGGTGGCCCAGGGCCAGATCACACACGACATGGAACCGTTCCTCCGTCCCCGTGCGGGGTAGGGGGAAGATCTTCAGAACGGCCCCGTCGCGCACATCGGTGATCTTCAGGGTTCCGGAGGTGATGGACGCCAGGACGGGGGCGGGGCCGAGTGAGGGAAGGCCCACCAGGTGAACTGGGAAGCCGAAGGAGTTCACGGGACCCAGAGGACGGAGACCCGCCAGGTCGAAGGGGACCGCGAGCCAGTCGTCGGTGAAAAGGCCGGGTCCGGACTCGGCCTCCACACTGGCCAGCAAGGTGTCCTTGACCAGTTGAAGGCGTGCTCCGTTCCAGCGCTCGTCCAGCAGACGGATCTCCTGCATCGGGCCTTCTGTCGGTTCGGTTCTCCCGCATGCTGAGGGAGAAGGGCAGGGTCGGTGGACCCGGGTGACCTCGTGTACCTCAGTGGAGACCAGATGGTCCTCCAGATCCGGGGCCATGGTCTCCCGCTGGGGAGAGCCCCGGTAGACGCGGTTGCGCTCGGCGAAGCCTTCGGGGCCGTCGTAGGAGATCTCCCCGACGAGGCGGTCGCGCTCCCGATCGATCCAGACAGCACCGGGGGAGACCCCGAAGCCCCGACGCGGCGGGACGATCTCCTCCTGCCACCGCCGGACCCACTCGTCGAGCAGACCCCGTGGACGGTCTAGGTGCGGAGTTGCGTGGTGACGGTCATGGCGGTGCCTTTCCGATGGTGACGTCGTGGTCGAGCACCAGTACAGCATGCCTTCCCCGTGGCGAACATGTTGAGAAAGCACTAACGCCTCGGCCGGGGGGTGACGGGGTGCTGCGTCGGGGAGGCTTCGAGTGTTACGGCTGCCGGATACGGACGGGACGAGGAAGGCATCCCACTTCGCTGTGGGAAGGGAGAGGGCCGGCGGTGGTGTGCTTGGAGTTCCGGACGACCGCCCCGCAAGGCAGATCGGCGACCTCCGCACAGTTCTGGCCGATCCCGCTGTAACTGCTCTTCTGGAACACCAGCTTGTCGATCACCGTTCGCTCTTCAGGGGTTTTGCGACCCCAACGATCTACGCCGCGACCGTCCCCCGCGTCTGCGAAACGCGCAAGTTCCCCTGTTCAACCTCGCGCGCATGGACGCACCGGTCGAGTTCGGCTGCCGGAGGTGACCCTGCGGCTGGGGGAACCGGTGCCGCAGCGGTGCCGCCACTACTTCACCCCCCACGCCCGCTGCCGCCGCTGCCGCGGCGGAGCCCGCAGGTCGGCCCGTTCTGCCCGTCCTGCGCGCGCCCCTCCTGCCGGACTCTGCGCGCTCAGCGCCCACCTCTGATCGGAGGCCGCCGCTCCGAGTACCGGTGGGAGCATGCCTTCGCCGCCGCCCTCCAGGCGAAGCCCCCGCACCTGGTCGTCTGGTTCGGTGAGTCACCGGCTTCTTACCGGGGCGTCTCCTCCACCGGCCTCGCCGGAGTGCCCGGTCTCCGGACCCTGACCCTGACCCGGGTGCTGGAACCCGTGACGACGCGCTGCTGATAGTGCTGGAATCGGGATCGGGCGTGAGTGAATGTTCCCTCACGGCCGATCCCGTCCCAGGCGTCAGACTCACCCGCGCGAACGGTACGCCGGAACCTCCGTGGCCGCCCCTGGCGCAGCGACCGCCTTCGCATCCGCGCCGGTAGGGCCGAACGAGGACGTTTCCGCAGAGAGGCGCCCGGTTCGGGACTCTTGGCCTTTCTGGAACGACGTACTGCTCCGATAGCCTCCCCCTTTAGGATGTTCTCGGGCGCAATCCCTCATGCGCCCCCGAGGTGACGAGACGGAGCGGCGCATGCGCGAAGGCCGGTGGACGACCGTCACCGAGTCGGATTTCGACCACGAGCACCGCGGGCTGCAGACCATTCGCGAGAAGCTCCCCGACAGCGGTGTCTGGCACGCCTGGTCGAACTTCACCTTCACCGCCAACAGCGGCCACGTTCGCGAGGTCGACCTGCTCGTGCTGTCCCCCAGCGGGCTGCACATGATCGAGCTGAAGAACTGGCACGGCAGCGTCACCACCGAGTACGGCACCTGGGTCCAGACCAGGCCGAACGGGGGCAGGCAGCCGCACGGCAACCCGAGGCACCTGGTGGAGCAGAAGGCCAAGGAACTGGCCGGACTCCTGAGGCAGAAGGGCGTCCAGGGCGTCTACGTGTCCGGCTCGGTCTGCTTCACGGACTCCTCCCTGCGGCTGCGGCTGCCCGCCAACGACCAGAACGGCGTTTATTTCGTCGACGGCCTGCTGGAGATGCTCCACCGCCCTCCCTACGACGTGAAGAGCCGGATCACCGGCCCCCGCTGCACCCAGGTCACCAACGGGCTGAAGCAGGTGGGCATCCACCGCAGCGATGCCCAGTACAAGGTGGGCCCCTACCTGCTGGACCGCAAGCCCTTCGACACCGGCCCCACCTGGGTGGACCACATCGCCCGCCACACGGACCTGGACGAGCAGGTGCGCGTGCGCGTCTACCTCGTCGAGCGCGGCGCCAGCGCCGCGATGAGGAAGTCCGTGGAGAACGCGGCCCGCCGCGAGTCCGACGTTCTGAACCGCTTCCAGCACCCCGGGGTCGTCCGGTTCAAGCAGTACGACCCGTCCGGCCACCGCTCCGGCCCCGCCCTCATCTTCGAGCACGACCCCAGGACGCTCCGGCTGGACGAGTACCTCATCCGGTACGGCGACAGGCTCGACATCCTCACCCGGATGTCGCTGGTGCGCCAGCTCGCCGAGACCGTGCGCTCGGCGCACTCCCGGCGCATCCACCACCGCACGCTCTCCGCCCACGCGGTCCACGTGGCC
Organism: Nocardiopsis sp. NPDC006139; assembly: GCF_040614155.1. Classification (NCBI taxonomy): domain Bacteria; kingdom Bacillati; phylum Actinomycetota; class Actinomycetes; order Streptosporangiales; family Nocardiopsidaceae; genus Nocardiopsis; species Nocardiopsis sp. NPDC006139. Next base: position 193,165 of record NZ_JBEXTT010000001.1, on the reverse strand, counting down.
CCCGGGCCGTCCCGGGGCGACGGCGAGGATGCCCGCTGGCTCGCCCCCCGTCTGCGGATCTCGGACTGGCAGGTCGCCGTGCGCCACAGCGGGCGCGAGGACACCCGGCGGTTCGCACCGACCTCGCTGTCCCTGGGGCACGTCTCCGACAGCGCCGACGCCTACCTGGCACCCGAGCTGAGCGCCAGCCGCCCCGACCCCGTCCACCTCGACGTGTACGGCCTGGGCGTGCTCACCTACCTGCTCGCCACCGGCCGGGCCCCGGCCGCGAGCCAGGCCGAGCTGCTCGCCCGCCTGGAGGCCGGCGAGGGGCTGCGCCCCAGCGCCGTCGTGGACGGCCTGTCCCAGGACATCGACGAGCTGGTCCAGGCCGCCACCGCCTACCGGCCCGAACAGCGGCTGTCCAGCGTCGACGAGTTCCTGGAGATGCTGGAGTACGTCGAGGACGCCCTGACCACGCCGGGCACTTCCTCGCACGAGCCCGAACAGGATCCGCTGGAGGCGTCCCAGGGCGACGTCCTCGGCGGACGCTGGGAGGTCCAGCGCCAGTTGGGCACCGGTTCCACGAGCCGCGCCCTCCTGGTCCGCGACCTCACCGTGGACCCCCAGGTGAAGGGGGCCCGCCCCCTGGCCGTGCTCAAGGTGGCCCTGTCCGACAGCCGCGGGGAGATCCTGGCCCGCGAGGCCGAGATCCTCGGCACGCTGCGCGCCCACCAGGGCATCATCCGCCTGGTCGAGCCCGAACCGCTGACCCTGGGCGGGCGCACCGTCCTGGCGCTGGAGTACGTCGGCGACGAGCGTCCGGACGAGGACCGCACCTCCTCCCGGGGCACCCCCCGCCGGCGCGAGGAGACCGTGGCCCGACAGCTCCGCGAGGGCGGACGTCTGAAGGTCGACCAGCTGTACTCCTACGGCGACTACCTCTTCGGCGCGGTGGACTCCCTGGAGAGCGAGGGGATCTGGCACCGCGACATCAAGCCGGACAACATCGCCATCCGGGTGCGCCCCAACCGCACGCGGGAACTGGTCCTCATCGACTTCTCCCTGGCCGGATACCCGGCCAAGGCCGTCGAGGCGGGCACCGACGGCTACCTCGACCCGTTCATCGGCGGGCTCAAGCGCTCGGTCTACGACAACCACGCCGAGCGCTACGCCATCGCGGTCACCCTGCACGAGATGGCCTCGGGCGAGCTGCCCCGCTGGGGCGACGGCAGTGTCGTTCCCGCACAGACCGATCCCGAGGAGTGGCCCCACCCGCAGATCGCCGCCGAGGCCTTCGACCCCGCAGTCCGCGAGGGGTTGGAGAAGTTCTTCCGCAAGGCCCTCCACCGCGATGCCGCGCAGCGCTTCGGCGACCTCAAGCCCATGCGGGACCGGTGGCGCAAGATCTTCCTGGACGCGCAGAACAGGCCGTCCTCGGGGCACCCGACCACCATCCACCCCGCGCTGACGGGAACGGCGTCGACCGGCGATGCCGCCCAGTCCCTCGACGGAGCCCCCGCTTCGGTGGTTCCCGAGGCCGAGCCCCTGACGACCGAGCAGCAGCGCGACGAGCTGGCGCGGGCGGCCACCCGGGAGACCCACCTGTCGGCCGCCGGACTGAGCCCGATGGCGGAGTCCGCCCTGTACGACCTGAGCATCACCACGGTCGGCGAACTCCTCGAGCACAGCCAGCGCAAGTTCCTCAACGCGCCCGGCATGGGGGCCAAGACCCGCGGTGAGATCCAGCGCCGCCAGCGCGAGTGGGGCGAGCGGCTGCGGCCGGCCGCGGACTCGCCGCTCACCCCGGAGGGCCGCAGAAAGGCCGCCGAGGAGCTGGGAAGCGACCTGGAGTCGGCGCTCGCCGACCGCCTCGTGGAACACGACGGCTCCGCGCCGCTGCCGGGCGAGGCCCTGCGCTCGGTCAGCCTGGACGCGCTGGCCACCCTGTTCGTGCCCAAGCGCAACAACAACGGGTCCAACGGGAACACGGTGGAGACGGTCCGCCTGCTGCTGCGGCTCCCCGACGAAGAGGGCGTGCTGCCCGGTATCGCCGTCTGGCCGCGGCAGAAGGACGTCGCTGAGATCGTCGGGCTCAACCCGGCCAGTGTCTCCCTGTCCCTCAAGGAACAGCGCAAGCGCTGGAAGGGGCTGCCGGCCTTCCAGGCGTTGCGCGAGGAGGTCATCGACCTGCTCCGGGAGCGGGGCCGGGCCGCCTCCGTGGCCGAGGTCGCCGATGCGCTGATCGTCCGCCGCGGTACCCGCTTGCGGGGGCGCGATCGCCGCAGGGCGCTGGCCCTGGCCGCGGTGCGCGCCGTGGTCGAGGCGGAGCAACTGGTCCCGGAGGAGGCGGCTTTCCTTCACCAGGCCAACCGCAAGGCGGCGGACGCCGACATGAGCGCCGGTCTACTGGCCCTGGAGGTCGGGGAGGACGAGGCCCCCGACACCCCGTCCGCACCGGGCCTGATCGACTACGCGGTGCGCCTGGGCCGGGCCGCCGACCGGCTGAGCCAGCAGGACACCCTTCCCACCACGGCCACCGTGCTCGCGGAACTGGGTGCGGTGGACCCGCCCCCGGGCAGGGTGGAGTGGAACGAGCGCCGACTGGTGGAGATGGCCGCCGCCGCCTCGACCAACGCGGCGGTGACTCCGCGCCTGGAGATCTATCCGCGCGACCTGTCGCTGGTGCGGGCCCTGCGCCTGTCCCAGGCCGGTCTGGTGCGGATGGTCCCCGACCTGCCCTGGGCGGACCAGCCCGGCCTGCCCCCCGGCGAGATCCACGAGCGGGTGCGGGCGCGGTTCCCGGAGCTGGTGGACGCCCGCGGGCGCCGGGAGCTGCCTTTCGACGGGCCCCTCACCAAGGCCCTGAAGGACGCCGGTTTCGACCTGGTCCTGGCCACGCGCGAGAACACCGGGACCCTGCGCTACCTCCCGCCCAAGGAGTCGGCGGAGTCCAGCTACCTGAGCATGGGCGGTCGGCGCCGCAGCACGCGCGTCGGCGCCTTCACCCGCTACGCCGACGACCCGCAGATCGCGGACGCCGCCGCGGCGGAGGAGCACCTGGCCGCCTCCGTGCGGCGGGACGGGTTCCGGGTACTGACGGTGCGCACCGGGCTGAGTCCGCTCGCGGTGGCGGAGCTGTCGGAGACCGGGGGCCGGTTCGCGGCCGAGCAGGTCTCCGTCACGGCGCTGTTCCTGGAGGCCCTGCACGCTCTGGTGGACCCCAAGCCCAAGCCGAGCTGGGAGACGATCCTCAAGGCGGACGCCGCTCCGGTGGGCTCCAACGCGGCACGCAGATTCGCCGAGTATGCGACCACTGCCTGGGGTCGGGTCGAACCGAGGCTGCGCGAGCTGCTGACATCGGGGACGGGTGCGAGCCTGCCGCCGGTGCTGATGACCGATACCGGTGTCTTCGCCCGCTACGACGCGATGGACGTCCTGCACCGGCTCGCCGAGGTGTCCCGGCAGGGCGCACGCGGGCTGTGGATGCTCTGCCCGCAGGACGACCCCGCGCGCGAACCCCGCCTGGGCGGGGTTGCCGTGCCCTACCAGGCGGCACTGGGCGAGTGGGTCCGGCTGTCGGACGCATGGGTGAACAACCTGCACCGCTCCGGCGGATGACGATGGACGACGATTTCGGCCCCGGGGAGCAATGGCACCCGGGGCCTGTAGAAGCACAAGATGGGGGAGGGGCCGCGTGGTCGACCACAAGGCGTTGCTGAACGATCTGAAACGCCAGGTCAAGGAGGCCGAGACCGACCTTGCCGCGCAGGTCAAGGCACTGCCGGAAGTGAAAGACCGCCTGGATGATGAGTACCGGCGGGCGTTCCGGCTCAAGCGTACGGCGGCCACCTGGAACTCCTGGCTGGACGAGCGCATCACCCAGGCCGCGGCGGCGTGGGTGCTGGCCACGGTGTTCGTGCGGTTCTCCGAGGACAACCGGCTCATCCCGGAGCCGTACCTGGCGGCGCCCGACATCGAGCGCCGCGACCTGGCCGAGGCCCGGTACGGGGCGTATGTGGAGACCGACGACGACCCGACGTACCGGGGGTGGCTGGAGCGCGCCTTCGCGGAACTGGGCGCGGGGCAGGTCGGCGGGTTGCTGTTCCACCCCGACCACAATCCGCTGTACCAGATCCCTCTGTCCCACGACGGCGCACGCGCCCTGGTGGAGTTCTGGCGTGAGCGGGACGCGGAGGGCGTGCTCGTCCACGACTTCACGGACCCGTTGAACGAGGACGGGACGCAGGGGTGGGACACCCGGTTCCTGGGGGACCTGTACCAGGACCTGTCGGAGAACGCGCGCAAGACGTATGCCCTGCTCCAGACGCCGGAGTTCGTGGAGGAATTCATCCTCGACCGGACGATGGACCCGGCGGTGCGGGAGTTCGGGTACCGAGAATTGAAGATGATCGACCCGACGTGCGGGTCGGGGCACTTCGTGCTGGGGGCCTTCCGGCGGCTGGTGAGGCTGTGGGCCGAGGGACAGCCGGTCATGGACGCACACGAGCGGGTACGGGCGGCGCTGGACTCGGTGCACGGGGTGGACATCAACCCGTTCGCAGTGGCGATCGCCCGGTTCCGGTTGCTGGTGGCGGCGATGGCAGCGGCGAACATCCGGACGTTTGTTGAGGCAGGTAGGTACGATTGGCCGATCCACTTGGCGGTGGGAGATTCACTAATCCAGGATCGGCAGCTCGAACTGGATCTCGAAACCGAGGAAAATGGAGAGTCACTGGCATCATTTTCTTATGCCACGGAAGATGTTTACGAGCATAGGGACATTCTGAAGCCCGGGCGATACCACGTGGTGGTGGGAAATCCTCCATATATTACAGTTAGAGATAAAAATCTCAACGATTTGTATCGGAAGACTTATGACGCTTGCTCGGGGTCGTACGCTCTTTCTGTTCCTTTTGCGCAGCGTTTCTTTGAATTGGCCAAGCGTGGAGGGGTGGATGGTTTTGGGTATGGCATGATTGGTCAGATCACTTCAAATTCCTTCATGAAGAGAGAATTTGGGACGAGATTGATCGAAGAGTTCTTTGCTCATAGGGTGGAGCTTGTCGAGGTTGTCGATACCTCGGGAGCTTATATCCCTGGTCATGGGACTCCGACTGTCATACTTGTGGGTAGGCGTCGAGCTGGTAAAGGTCGTTCGTCAACGATTAGGACTGTTCGAGGAATTCAAGGTGAGCCTTCTGTCCCAGAACGGGCTGAGGGTGGCCTGGTCTGGTCGGAAATAGTTTCTCACATCGACGATCCTGGTTTTGTGGGGAACTGGGTTTCTGTAAATGATCTTGAGCGTACCCGATACTTTGAAAGGCAGCCGTGGGTTCTCGTAGACGGAGGATTGGAGGTTGTCGAGCAGGTAGATTCCTCTTCGCGTGGCACACTAAGTGATAAAGTTGAGGCGGTAGGAAGGACGACACACACGGGTTTGGATGACGCCTTTTATGTTCCGCTAAGCACTGTTAAGAATAGGAGTCTAGAAAATTCTTTTGTGCCCGTAGTTCTTGGGGATGGCGTGAGAGATTTCTGTGTAAAATCTCCAGGCGCTTACTTCTTTCCCTATGGGAAATCTGGGGATCCTCGTGCTATCTCCCAGAAGGAGGAGGAATTTCTGTGGCCAAATCGGCTGCTTCTCCAGCGCAGAGTTGATTTTGGTCGCACTCCTGAAGAGCGAGGGCTCCGATGGTATGACCACAGCATGTTCTTTCCTAAGCGATTTCAAAATTCTTCGGGTATTGCGTTCCCGGATGTTGCAACACATAACCATTTTTCTTTTGATGAAGGTGGAGGGGTTTATAACCGCACTGCGCCAGTCATAAAATTGCGCAAGGGTGTGAGCGAAGAAGAATGTATGCAGCTGCTGGGAGTATTGAATAGTTCCATTGCTGCCTTTTGGCTTAAGTTGCGTTGTTATCCTAAAGGTGGCGATCCGATTGGCAATGACGGGGCTCGAGTTAGTTCTCTTCCTTGGTCGGATCGTTATCAATTTAATGGGGGCAACGTTGAGCTTTTCCCGCTTCCTATTGAATTTCCGTTGCAGATCCCCGTTTTGCTCAGCAGGCTTGCTCAAAAAATTTCTTCCATCTCCCCTTCTGCTCTAATCGCTGGGGGCACTCCCAGGGTTATTGGTCTTCGTGAGGCGCGGGTAGAGTGGGGATCCCTCCGGAGGCAGATGATCTTCCTCCAGGAAGAACTGGACTGGCAGGTCTACTCCCTTTACAACCTCCACGACGAGGATCTGCGCACCCCCGAATCCGTGGACATCAATGAGATCTCCCTCGGTGAGCGCGCCTTCGAGATCGTGCTCGCCCGCAAGGTCGAAGCCGGTGAGGCCTCCGGTGAGTGGTTCACCCGCCACGGGTCCACCCCCATCACCGAGATCCCCTCCCACTGGCCAGAGGAGTACCGTCAAGTCGTCCAGAAACGCATCGACGCCATGACCTCCTCCCGGGCCATCGGCATGGTCGAGCGCCCCGAGTACAAGCGCCGCTGGGCCACCGAGGGCTGGGACTCCCTCCAGGACAAGGCGCTGCGCTCCTGGCTGCTGGACCGGATGGAGGCCCGCGAGCTCTGGTTCGACGACAACGACCTGCCCTCCCTCAGCACCCTCTCTCAGCTCGCCGACGCCCTCTCCCGCGACGAGGACTTCTCCTCCGTCGCCCGCATCTACGCCCCCCGCCAGGAACTGGCCGACCTCGTCGCCGACCTCATCACCGACGAGCACGTCCCCTTCATCCCCGCCCTGCGCTACAAGCCCTCCGGCCTGAAGAAGCGCGAGGACTGGGAGCGGACCTGGGCGCAGCAGCGCGAGGAGGACGCCGCACCCGACGAACCCGCCAAGCGGAGGATCCGGGACAAGATCAAGGTCCCGCCCAAGTACACCTCCGCCGACTTCCTGCGTCCTACCTACTGGAGGGCGCGGGGCAAGCTCGACGTGCCCAAGGAGCGGTTCATCTCCTACGGCTCGGCCAACACCGCCACCCCCCACCTGTACGGCTGGGCGGGCTGGGACCACCGCGAGCAGGCCCACGCCCTGACCGCGTACATCGCCACACAGCCCCTGTCGGACGAGGAGATCGCGCCCTTCCTGGCCGGGCTGCTGGAGCTCCAGCCCTGGCTGGACCAGTGGCACGGCGAGTTCGACCCGATGTTCAGCGGTTCCCCCGCCGGATACTTCGCCGCCTACCGGCAGCAGAAGCAGGGCGAGCACGGACTGACCGACGACGACCTGAGGGCATGGCGACCGGCCGCGGCCACCCGCGGCCGCCGAACGACGAAGAAGTAGCCGCGGCGGGCACGGCGGGTCCGGCGGAAGCGAAGGAGAGGTAGTACACCCCCATGGCACAGCAGCAGCCCCTGCTCCGGGATGTCATCGACATCAAGGAGTCCATCTCCACCTCGGACTTCGTCCTGAGCCTGGCCGAGGCCGTCACCTCCGAGGGCACCGAGGCGGCGCTCCGCGACTACGTGGTCACCGACAAGCTCCTGGACAACTTCGACGAGGCCCTGAGCCTGGTCCGGGCCGCGCTGGACGGGCGGACGTCGAAGGCCGCCTACCTGCACGGCTCCTTCGGTTCCGGTAAGTCGCACTTCATGGCGGTGCTGCACGCGCTGCTCACCAACCACCCGGCGGTCCGCTCCCGGGGCGACTTCGACCCGGTGCTGGGCAAGCACGAGTGGCTCGCCACCGACGGGCGAAAATTCCTGCTGGTGCCCTACCACATGCTCGGCGCCAAGGCGCTGGAGCAGCGGGTGCTGGGCGGCTACGTGGAACACGTCCGCAAGCTGCACCCCGACGCCCCTACCCCGCAGGTGTACCGGACCGACGCCCTGTTCGACACCATCCGCTCCATGCGCAGGCGGATGGGGGACGCCGCGGTCATCGAGGGGCTGAGCGCCACCTCCTCGGACGGCGCCGATGGCGCGGCGGACGACGATGACGACTGGGACACCTTCGCCTGGACGCCCGAGCTGCTCGACACCGCCCTGAACACCCCGGAGGCGGCCGAGGGCGTCGAGCTGAACCTGGTGGACCCGAGCACCCCCGCCGAGCTGCGGGCCAAGCTCGTCAACGACGCCGGAACGAACCTGCTCACCGGGTTCGCCAGCGGTGCGGCCGAGGACGAGCACGGGTTCATCTCCCTGGACGCCGGGCTGTCCGTCATCGCCGAGCACGCCCGCTCGCTCGGCTACGACGGGCTGGTCCTGTTCCTGGACGAGCTGATCCTGTGGCTGGCCACCCTCATCCACGACCAGCGGTTCGTGGCCCGCGAGGCCGGCAAGATCACCAACTTCGTGGAGGGCGGGGACGCCAGGCGCGCCATCCCGATCGTCTCCTTCATCGCCCGCCAGCGAGACCTGCGCGAACTGGTGGGCGAGGAGGTGTCCGGCGCAGCCGAGTCCTCCATCCAGGACACGCTCAACCTGGCCTCGGGACGGTTCGACAAGATCACCCTGGAGGACCGCAACCTTCCGCAGATCGCCCACGCGCGCCTGCTCAGGCCCAAGGAGGGCAAGGCCCCGCTCGTCGACGAGGCCTTCGCCCGCACCAAGCGGTCCGGCGGCCCCCAGGTGTGGGACGCCCTGCTCGGTTCGGACCACGGCGCCACGGGCGCCGACGAGGACTCGTTCCGGCTCACCTACCCCTTCTCCCCGGCGTTCATGGACACGCTGGTGCACATCTCCTCCGCGCTCCAGCGCTCCCGCACGGGTCTGAAGCTCATGGGCCAGCTCCTCGCCGACCACCGCGACGACCTGCGCCTGGGCGACCTGGTGCCGGTGGGCGACCTGTACCCGGTGATCGCCCAGGGCGGCGACAAGCCGTTCGTGGACAGCCTCAAGGTGGTCTTCGAGGCCGCCGACAAGCTGTACCGCAACAAGCTGCGCCCCTACCTGCTCAACACCTACAACCTCTCCGAGGACGAGGTTGACCGGTACCTGCACCACCGCGACCGGATCCAGGACCCAGGCCTGAAGGGGCGCTGCTCGGCGTTCATCGGCGAGAACCGTCTGGTGTGCACCCTGCTGCTGTCGGCCCTGGCACCGAGCACCCCCGCGCTCAGCGACCTGACGATCCGGCAGCTGGGAGCTCTCAACCACGGCTCGGTCCAGGCGCCCATCCCGGGCACCGAGGTCGACATCATCAGGAACAAGGTCGCCGAGTGGGCGGCCCGGTTCCCCGAGATCAAGGAGACCGGCACCCCGTCCGCACCCGGTGTCCGGCTGGAGCTCACCGGGATCGACGTCGACTCGGTCGTGCAGAACGCCGCCGTCAACGACAACGCGGGCAACCGCGCCGCCCTGGCCAAGCGGCTGCTGGCCGAGGAACTGGGGGTGGAGCGCGCCGACGGCCGCCTGGGCGCCGACGACCTGCACCTGGTCTGGCGGGGCTCCCAGCGGACCGCCGAGGTGGTCTTCGGCAACCTCGCCGACGAGGACGAGCTGCCCGACCACGACCTCCAGCCTCAGATGGAGGACCAGTGGCGGATCATCATCGACCTCCCCTTCGACGAGAACGACCGCACACCGCGGGACGACGCCACCCGGATGACGACCCTGCGCCAGCGCCAGGGCGAGGGCCACCGCACCCGTACGGTGGCGTGGATCCCCGACCACCTCTCCGCGCAGCGGTGGGCGGACTTCCGCCGGCTCGTCATCATCGACCGGGCCCTGGCCGACGAGGGCCGGTTCGCCAACCAGTACGCGGCCCACCTGAACGCCGACAACAAGGACCGGGCCAAGGGCCTGCTCCAGTCCCAGCGCGAAGCCCTGCTCAAGCAGGTCAAGGCCGCGTTCAAACAGGCATACGGGCTGGCGGAGAAGAAACCGGGCGACGTGGTGACCGGTTTCGACGACCACTTCCACGCCCTGCCGGACATCAGCGGACTGAAGGTCTCCATCGGCCAGTCCATGCGCGAGGGCATCCGCCACGTGGTGGGCAAGCTCCTGGCACACCAGTTCCCCGAGCACCCCGACCTCGACCCGGAGGGCACCGGCACCGCGGTCAGGTCCGGTGACGCCAGGACCGTGTTCACACACGTGCGCGCCGCCGCGGAGAAGAGCGACCGGCGCACCGAGGTCCCGGCCAAGGACCGCGCCGTCATGCGGCGCGTCGCTCAGCCGCTCGGTCTCGGACAGCAGAAGGAGGCCTACTTCGAGCTGTCCACCCGGTGGGCCGACCACTTCCACGCGCAGGCCCGCGCCGAGGGCGTCACCGGGGACCTGAGCCTGACCCATCTGACCGACTGGACCGACAGGCCCGGGCGGCGCGGCCTGGAACCGTTCCTGGCCGCACTCGTCGCGGCCTCGTTCGCCGAGATGACCGACCGGGTGTGGGTGCGCAACGGGGTCCCCCTGGACCCCGTCCCCGAGCTGACCAAGTTCAAGCCGGGCGACGCGCTACGCGAGCAGCCCAGCCCCTCCCAGGATGACTGGGACCGCGCACGCGGCCGCTTCGAGGCGATCTTCGGGGAGAAGGTGCCCACGCTGCGCCGGGGCCGGATGGTCAACCACTTCGCCCGGCAGATCACCCAGGCCGCAGGCGCCCACCGTGAGGCCGCCGCGGACCTGGTCCGCAAGCTGGAGGAGCACTCGGTGTTCCTCGGTCTGGACGAGACCGGTGAGACCGGCCGCCTGGCCCTGGCCCGCCGCTCGCACGAGCTCCTCAAGGAGTTGGCGGAGGCCGGGCAGGGGACGGCGGGCACGAGTGGGGCCAAGCGCACCATCGAGGCGCTGGCGCGGTTCGACCTGGGCCCGGCCAATCCCGAACGGTACGGGACCTCGATCAAGCAGGCGCACCGGGTGGCCGGGGCGCTGACGGCCGCCTCCTGGGACACCCTGGAACTCGCCGAGGGCCAGGGTACCGAGGGCCACTCGCTGCTGGAGTCGTTGCGCGGGGTGGCACGGGCGGACCAGTTCACCGCCGACCTGGTGGAGGCGTTGGAGCAGACCCGCCGCAAGGTGACCGCGCTCATCAAGAAGAACCAGCCGCCCGTCACGCACCCCCCGGTGCCCGATCCGGTCATCAAGCCGGACGACGTGTCCCTGGTCGACGGATCCAGCCACCCGCCCGTGACCCCCGGCCGGAGTGAGGGGAGCGGTACCGAAGGTGGCACGGGCACGGTGCGCCGCTCGGGTGTCGCGCACACCACGGCACGGGAGGCCGCTCGCCGACTGGAAGCGGAGCTGTCCGCCCTGCGCAGCACCCGGCCCGACGCCACCGTCGAGATCACCTGGAGGGTGGTGGATCAGTGAGCGCCACGACGACGGCCGTGCCGCGGCTGACCCTCGCGGCCCTGACCCAGCACCTGGCCGCCCAGAAATCCCTGGAGGACTCCCTCACCGGTACCGGACGGCGGCGCGCGGTCCTGCTGCGGTCCGCCCCGGAGTGGACCGGCCCGGTCGAACACGGCTGGGACGGGGGCAGGCGCGCCCGTGTCGCGGCGGCGCCCTCACCGCTGGCCGTGCACGAGCTGGTCATCGACCACTTCGCCCGCACCGACGGAGCCCGGCTCCTGGTCGTCCTCACCGACCGGGAGCAGGACGAACTCGACCCGGCCGTCCTCGCCCGCGTGCACAAGCAGCGCGTGGAGGACGTGGACGGCTGGGACGTGGTGCGGGAGGCGTTCGGCGCCGAGGCGGTCGACCCCCGGCTCAAGGACGAGGGCTGGGCCTCCGAGTCCCTGCTCGACGCCCTGCCCCCGGGAGGCTGGCCCCGCCTTCCCGGCGGGACCCTGTCCCGTCGCCACGCCCTGACCGAGCTGGCCCTGCGCCGCCTGCGCCTGGGCCGCTACGGCGACACCACAGACCAGGCCGCGGAGGGCCCCGGGGACCTCGACACCCACGCGCTGCTGCGCTGGACCACCGTTCCCGGCAACACCGAACTCCTCCTCGCGCTGCGCGGCCCCGAGAGGTCGGGGCTGGAAGCCTTCCTCGGGGAGCCCGAACAGGCCGGACCGGCCGGCCGTGTTCTGGTCGCCCTGGCGGAGGCGGGACACGGTCAGGACGCGCTGGCCTACGGCCTGGTGTGCTCGGCGCTGTGGAACGACGGCTACGAGCCTGACGCCGCCGCTTACCGGGCCCGGGGGCGGGCCGAGCGGTGGCTGGGCGAGGAACCCCCCGCCCAGGGAGAGGCCCTGGACGCGCTGCTCACCGTGTTCGGCCGCTCCTGTGCCGACTACGTGTCCACGCTTCTCACGGTCGGACGCCAGGCAGGTGACGGAGCGCGGCAGGCGCTGCGGATCACCGGCCCCGCCCTGGACCGGGCCTCCCGCCTGGCCGAGCAGTTCGGCGCGGGCACCGCAGCCGCACACAGTCCCCTCCTCCGGGAGGGGCTGGACGTGCGCTTCGCCGCCGTCGGGCGCGCACTGGCCGCCGGCCTGCCCGAAGAGGCCGCATCCGCCGTTGCGCGGCTGGAGGCGCACGAACTCGCAGAGGACGCCGACACACGGGTGCGCGTCGAGCGCGTCCGAATGGGGCGTCGCTTGGTCCGGTGGCTGGCCACCGACCCCGTCGCCGAGACCGACACCGTGGCCTCGGGGGTGGACCGGCAGATCTCCGACACCGGATGGGTCGACCGGGCGCTGGACCACATCGAGGCGGGCGGGGACCCCGACCCCGAGCTCAGAGCCGCCTACGCCCGCCTCGGCGCGCGGGTGCGGGAGCGGCTCCACGAGATCGACCGCTCCTTCGCCCGGACCCTCGCCACCTGGACGGCGGCGGGAACCGACCCCGGCTCGATGCTCACCGTGGAGACCTTCCTGGAGCGCGTCGTGCGCCCCGTGGTCGCGGACAGGGCCGGGTACCGGATCCTGCTGCTGGTCCTGGACGGGATGAGCGCGGCGATCGCCGCGGAGCTGGCCGAGGAGCTGCGCCTGCGCTGGGCCGAGTACGATCCCCTCCCCGGCACCGCCGACTCCCCGCCGCGGCGGCGCGGGATGGCCGCCGCACTGCCCACCCTGACCGCGATCTCCCGCACCTCGCTGTTCGCCGGTCGGCTCATGAAGGGCTCCCAGACCGACGAGCGCAGGCTCTTCCCGCAGCACCGGTTCTGGCGCGGTGCGCCCGCCGCCGTCTTCCACAAGGACGCGCTGCGGATCGAGCAGACCGGGGACCCCTTCGACACAGGGTTGACCGAGGCCCTGACCGACGGGCGCACCCACGTCGCCGTCGTCCTGAACACCATCGACGACCGGCTCGCCAAGGAGCAGAAGCTCGGGGACGGAGCGTGGGGGCTCAAGGACGTCGGCAAACTCCCCGAGCTGCTGACCGTGGCCGCCGAACAGGGGATGGCGGTCATCCTCACCAGCGACCACGGGCACGTCGTCGACCGGCACGGGAACGCCGTCGCGGCCGACGCCGTCGGCTCCGCCCGCCACCGCGAACCCGGAGGGTTGCTCCAGGACAGCGAGGTCGTCCTGTCCGGACCCCGGGTGGTGTGGCCCGAACCGGGCGCGGAGATCGTCGCCCTCTGGGACGCCGACTCCCGCTACACCGCCCAGAAGGCGGGGTACCACGGCGGTGCCTCCCCGGCCGAGTTCACCATCCCGGTCCTGGCGTTCCTGCCCTTCGGAGCCGAACCCCCCAAGGGCTGGCGCGAACTCGGCGACCAGCAACCGCGGTGGTGGGACACCGGCGGTGCCCCCGAGACCCGCCGCTCTTCCGCACCGGAGAAGCCCGTCCCGGTCCGGCGGAACCGGCCCACGAAGCAGCAGGCCGAGATCGAGCAGACCCACGACGCCCTGTTCGACGTCGCCCGGACGCCCGAGCAGACCGCGCCCGTACCTGCGGCGGAAGCCGGCGGCGGGCAGGCCCTGGCCCGGCGCCTGTGCGGGTCCGGCCTCTTCCGAGCTCAGACGGAACTGCTCGCCCGCAAGCCCAACAGGGCGGCTCTGGACCGGATCGAGCAGGCCGTCGGGATCCTCCTGGAAGCCGGGACCCTGCCCACCACGGCGCTGGCCCAGCGGGTGGGCCACCCCCAGGGGCGCGCCGACGGGTTCGCCGCCGTCCTGCGCCAGCTCCTCAACTACGACGGGATCCAGGTGCTGGAGACCCTGTCCGACGGGCGGACCCTGCGGCTGAACCCCGCCCTGCTCCGCGAGCAGTTCGAGCTGGAGTAGGCCCCGTGGGAGAGTGGAGGGCGTGAACAACGCAGGATCATCCCGCCCAGCCCAGGTCAGTGCGGCCCGCCGCCGCGGCGTGATCGACGCGCTGCGGCGCGGCGCCGTGCCCGAGAGCGGACTGGACCTCCTCGCGACCGGCCTGGGCCGGTTCGAGCAGGCCCTGGACGAGGAACTGGATGCGGTGGCCTCGGGGGAGGCCCGGTTCAAGGCCGTACGCGGCGAGTACGGGTCCGGCAAGACCTTCTTCACCCGCTGGCTCGGCGAACGCGCCAAGCGACGCAACTTCGCGGTCTGCGAGATCCAGGTCTCGGAGACCGAGACACCGCTGCACAAACTGGAGACCGTCTACCGCCGGATGACCGAGCGGCTGACCACCTCCAGCTTCCCGCCCAGCGCCCTGCGCCCGGTCGTGGACGCCTGGTTCTACGCACTGGAGGAGGACGCCCTGGCCGACGGCGCCACCGAGGAGGAACTGCCCGAAGCGGTGGAACGCCTCCTCACCGCCCGGCTGGCCGAGGTGTCCCGGCACGCCCCGTCGTTCGCGACCGCGCTGCGCGGCTACCGGGCCGCCCTTGCCGAGGGCGACGAGGCCACTGCCGCCGCGGTGCTGGCCTGGCTCGGCGGCCAGCCCCATGTGGCCGCGTCGGCCCGGCGGGCAGCGGGTGTGCGGGGCGACCTCGACCACTTCGGGGCCCTGGGCTCCCTCCAGGGGCTGCTGACCGTCCTGCGCGACAGCGGCCACCCCGGCCTGCTGGTGGTCCTGGACGAGGTGGAGACCCTCCAGCGGGTGCGCTCCGACGCCCGCGACAAAGCCCTCAACGCACTGCGCCAGCTCATCGACGAGGTGTACTCGGGGCGTTTTCCCGGGCTCTACCTGGTGATCACCGGCACCCCCGCCTTCTACGACGGACAACAGGGCGTACAGCGGCTCGCCCCCCTCGCCCAGCGCCTGGCCACCGACTTCACCACCGACCCGCGCTTCGACAGCCCGCGCGCTCCGCAGATCCGCCTGCCCGGCTTCACCACCGACTCTCTGGTGGGTCTCGGCATCACCATCCGAGACCTGTACGCCGAGGGGTCCCGGGACCCCGACCGGGTCAAACGAGTGGCCGACGACGCCTACGTCGCCGACCTGGCGCGGGCCGTGGGCGGGGCGCTCGGGGGGAAGGTCGGGGTGGCGCCCCGGCTGTTCCTGAAGAAGCTGGTGGGCGACGTGCTGGACCGGGTCGACCAGTTCGAGGACTTCGACCCCAGGGAGCACTACCGGCTGACCGTGCGGGGCACCGAGCTCACCGAGACCGAGCGCAACCTCACCGCCGACGACGTCGAGCTGGACCTGTAGGTGGGCGCGGACCCGGTGGACCGGCTCGACCCGGTCGTGCTGCACCACATCGTCAACACGCTGGGCTGGCCGGACCTGCGGCCCCTCCAGCGGGCCGCGATCGGTCCGCTGATGGACGGCGAGGACGCGGTCCTGCTGGCGCCCACCGCGGGCGGCAAGACCGAGGCCGCCTGTTTCCCGCTCCTCTCGGCCATGCGGGCGGGCGGATGGGACGGGCTGTCCGTGCTCTACCTGTGCCCGCTCAAGGCGCTGCTCAACAACCTGGTCACCCGGGTGGACGCCTACGCGAACTGGCTGGGGTTCCGCGCCGGCCTGTGGCACGGGGACACCCGCCCCTCCCAGCGGCGGCGCATGCGCACGGACCCGCCCCAGATCCTCCTCACCACCCCCGAATCCCTGGAGTCGATGCTGCTGGGGACGACCACCGACCACGAGCTGTTCCTGGGCGGGGTCCGGTCCGTGGTCGTGGACGAGGTGCACGCCTTCGCCGGGGACGACCGGGGCTGGCACCTGCTGGCCGTTCTCGAACGCCTGGAGCGGCTGACCGGGCACCGCATCCAGCGGGTGGGCCTGTCGGCCACCGTGGGCAACCCCCGGGATCTGCTCACCTGGCTGCAGGGGGCCGCTTCGGCAGAACGGCCGGGGCGGGTCGTCGCTCCGGGAGTCGACCTCCCGGGTGGGACGGCCGTCGGCGCGACGCCCGCGGGGGAGGTAGAGCTGGACTACGTCGGGTCCGTCGCCAACGCTGCGAAAGTGATCGCGGCACTGCACCGGGGCGAGAAACGCCTGGTCTTCTGCGACTCCCGGCGCCAGGTCGAAGAACTGGGTGCGGCGCTGCGGGCCCGGGACGTCCAGGTCTTCCTCTCCCACGCGTCCCTGTCCGTGGACGAGCGCACCCGGTCCGAGCAGGCCTTCGCCGAGGCGCGGGACTGCGTCATCGTCTCCACCTCCACACTGGAGCTGGGGATCGACGTCGGTGACCTGGACCGGGTCGTCCAGATCGACTCGCCCGACACGGTCGCCTCGTTCCTCCAGCGCATCGGGCGTACCGGGCGGCGGCAGGGGAGCGCCCGCAACTGCCTGTTCCTGGCCACGGACAAGGAGGCGCTGCTGCACGCCGCCGGCCTGCTGCTGCTGTGGAGCCGGGGCTGGGTGGAGCCGGTCGACGCGCCGCCCGAGCCGCGCCACCTGGTGGCACAGCAACTGCTCGCCCTGGTGCTCCAGAAGCACCGGGTCGGCGACCGCCTGTGGCCGCATGAGTGGAACGGCCTCGCCCCGTTCGACCGCTCGGCCGCACCGATTCTGCGCAACATGGTCGAACAGGGGTTCCTGGACTCCGACGAGGGGATGCTGTTCATCGGCCCGGAGGCCGAGCGGCGCTTCGGGAAACGGCACTTCATCGAGCTGACCGCCTCCTTCACCGCACCGCCGCAGTTCACCGTGCTCTCCGGGCGCCAGGAGATCGGGTCGGCCGACACTTCCGTGCTGACGGAGGAACGCGAGGGACCCCGGCTGCTGCTCCTCGGCGGGAGGAGCTGGCGGGTCACCTACATCGACTGGACCAGGCGCCGGGCCTTCGTCGAACCCGCCGACGGCGGGGGAGTGGCCAAGTGGACCTCGGGGGCGGTCTCCGGGCTGTCCTTCGCCCTCACCCGGGCGATGCGCGAGGTCATGCTGGGAACCGATCCGCCCGTGCCGTTCACCGGGCGGGCCCGGACCGCCCTGTCGGAGCTGCGGGAGGAACGGGCACCGTCGTCGGTCCACCCCGGCGGGACGCTGATCACCCGGGAGGGCGACGGCGTGCGCTGGTGGACGTGGGCGGGCTACCGTGCGAACGCCACACTGGCCGCGACGCTGTCCCCGGTCACCGACCCGGTGCAGCGGCCCACGGACTTCTCGGTGCGGCTGCGGGAGGATGTGACCGCTGAGATGTGGGCGAAGGCCAGGGAGGGCGTGCGTTCGGACGGGCCGCTGGTGCTCCCGGACGTGGACCCGCGCGCGGTGCGAGGGCTGAAGTTCTCCGCCGTACTGCCCGAGCGACTGGCCGTCGCGACGGTGGCGGCACGTCTGGCGGACTTCGACGGCGCCCGTCGGGTGCTCGACGAACCGGTGCGAATCCAGGTGCTCGGGTCGTAGAGCGGGCCTTGCCAGAGCGCCTGGGGAAGGGTTCACCGGACGGCGGGGACGGGAACCGCTTTCACTTCTGTACGTGTACCACCAGCGTTCTGGCACCCCGGTCGTGCAGGGCCCGGCGGCGCGGATCAGCCTGCGCAGCCAAGGACTCCAGGAGCACCGCGAGATTCCCCAACAGCGGAATCGTCTGCGGAAGCCCGAAGAAGGCCGCCCTGCCTGCCGCCTGACCGTGCGAGAGCGGGCCGCCGTCGCGCACGTCGACGACCTTGATGCCCACGAGCATCTTGCCGAAGGTCGCGCCCCGGTACCGGAGGTACAACCAGTCGTAGAGGAACAGGAGCAGGCCCCACCCGAAGAAGAACAGCGTCGCGACCGCCGACGACAGGATCTCCATTACGCGTTCCGGCTCCGGAACGAATGACGCCGCGACCGCAGCGAAGAAGACGAGTCCCAGCGCGAAGAGGAAGACCAGCAGGTAGTCGATGATCCTCGCCGTGAATCTCAGTCGTAGGCCGGCCGGCGGATGGCCGGTGGAGACGGACCGCGGCACGGAGGGGACCGCAGGCGGTGCCCCGGGCACTGCAGACCTGGGAGGAGGTATCGCCTGTACCGCTCGAGGAGCGGACGGAGACACCGGCCGAGGCCTCTGCGGCGGTGCTCCGTAACGGCTCCCCGGGATACCCGTGACCTGTGGGCGCGGCGGTGGCAACGGGCCGGGCCGCGCAGATGCGGCTCCGCGTACCGGCACCACATCCACCCGGACGGAGACGGGGGCCGCCCCCGCCCGGCCTTCCAGGAGCAGTTCGGTTTCGAACCCGCCCGGCCTGGTGGTGTCCACCGAGACATCCAGAGCGTCCCCCTGGACCACCACGTGGATCCGGTCCTCACTGGAGCGCGGGACGCAGTCACGGGCCAGCGGCGGACCCAGGAGGCGCACCCTCCGATGCGGTACGGGACCGAACTGCTCGACCCTGCCGAAGTCCAGTACGGCCGGTGAGGGACGGACCACCGCCTCGTCCAGGGCTCGGGAGGCCTCGTCGGCAATGGGCTTGATGTCGTTGCGGACCAGTCCCTGCAGAGCGCGGCACGCGGCTTCTGCGGTCTTCCGATCGGTGCTTTCCAGGCGCATCCGCAGTTCGGGAATCGCTCCCCGGCGGCTGAACACGTCCGAACTGGCAACCGCCCGCCTCAGATCCTCGGGAAGTCCCGCCTCGTCGGTCCTGCGCCTTCTGCTGCGGGCGAGGTACACGTCACCCTGCAGGTGAATGCTCCGGCTGGGCGTCTGGTGGGGGTTCTCCTGCCTCACCCGGTCGTAGACGTAGTCGTACAGCTCGTTGATGGACACGCGCCCGTCCGCGTCCAGGTCCGCCTCTCCCGAAGCCAGCCCGGAAGTGAGTACATGGGTGAAGACCGATGGGCAGACCTGGTGGGTCGCGGCCAGGCGGTCGCCCTCGAAGGCGTACTCCATGGCGTTGGAGGCGGTGATCACGGCCCATCCGACCCCGCTGTCGACGCCTGCGCCCTGAAAGGAGTCGAACACGTTGACATCGCCCCCGGCGCGGGTCCCCATCCCCTCCATGAAGGCGCCGCCATAGCAGCAGTCGAGGAGCAGGACGGTGTTGCGCGCCCGGCTCTCCTTCATACACCTGCGTACGAAGTCCGCGGGCACGGCCGTCGAGGACAGCCGGTTGGGCACGGTGTCGGAGGCCGCGAAGAAGAGCTCTCCGGAGGCGTTCTTCAGACCATGGCAGGAGAATTGCAACAGGAGCGAGTCGTTTCTGCCGCTGTCGGCGAAGAAGTCCTCCACCCGTCTGGCCACCACGTGCGCGGGTTTGTTGTGCAGGACTTTGACATCGAAGCCGCCGACCTCCTGGTCCCCCAGGACGTCGGCCAGGGCGATGGCGTCCTGGCTCGGTGAGAGCAGGTGTTCGAGCTCGTTGTCCTGGTAGGTGTCGGTGGCGACGATCAGGGCGTACCGGTCACCGCTCATGGCCGGTCACCGTTGACCGCATGGCGGTCGGCGAAGAGCTCGAACGCCCGTGCCGCTTGATCCGATGAGACCTCGGAGATCTCCAGGACGTCACCGTCGATCACGATCTTGACGCTCGGTCGTTCCCTCGATCGTGAGCGCCAGGCCCGAACGGTCTCGACGAGCGTGGCCAGGGAGACCGTGGACTGGCTCAGGCTCACCAGTAGCGCGCCGATCTCCGCCGCACCGACACCACGTGCTCCCGGAGGGGCCTTCCCGGTTCGCAGGGGGACGACGTCGCCCACGTCGAGCAGGAGCAGTTCGCGCCGAAGACGGCCCGCCAACTCGTCGAGGCGCTCGGCCGGAGTCCCCTCGTCGCTGAGGAGTACCTGCAGTGTCGTCTCCACCGGCCTGTCCCTTCTGGCGGCGTGTGGGACACCCTCACAACCCAAGGGTTGATTAGGTGTAATTTTGCACCTTTTCATGGTGAATGTGAATGGAGTGCTTCATGGGCGCTCGACTACCTGCCGCTGTGCCACCTGGTCGCCGTGGGGGACCAACGCGCTTTCCTGTGCGGAAGGCTCCGTCCCTGTGCCGATTCCGACCGCTCCGCCGAACCGATGACGCCGTTACAGCCGCCCCTGGCCGACAGTGGCCAGGGGGACGCCCTCTGCTCTGCCGGTCGGAACCGGCCGGGGTGGGCCGTCGGTGGATCCACCGGTGCTCCGGATCGCATCGGAGGCGGGAAGCGTGGTATCGGGGCGGTTCCGAGTCCTTCCTGTCGAGAGTTCCTTCACGGGCCCTGATCCAGGACGAGAGGCCTTACCATGCGAGAATTCCGTCCACCGAGATTTTCATCCCGTTTCATGGAGCACGGCACCTCTGGGGGCCCGTGAAGCCCGGGCGAATGAGGCCTCCGGATTTCCTGGCCGGATTCGGTCGGGGCGTCGGGATACAGCGTCTTGCCGATGGAGGCCGCGGATGCCGGTGTGCCCGAAGGTCGGAGCGGAGGAGGCGGGCTGAAGGCCCGATTCCCTTCGGCGACGTGGGTGGGCACCGTTGATCCGGTATCCGATTTCTTAGTAGGGCCCGCGGCCGGGATGCCTTGGCGTCGGGGGTTCTGGGATCATCGGGGCGACCGAGGAGCGGACCCCCTACGCGAAAGCGGTGCCATGGCAGACCCCCTGCGCGACGGCGACCCGGACAGGATCGGCCCCTACCGGCTGGAGGGGAGGCTGGGCAGCGGCGGGATGGGGCGGGTGTTCCTGGGGCGGTCGCCCGGCGGGCACCGGGTCGCCGTCAAGGTCGTGCGGCCCGAGCTGGCCGGGGACGAGGACTTCCGGCGCCGGTTCGCCACCGAGGTGAAGGCCGCCCGGCGGGTCGGCGGGTTCTACACGGCGCCGGTGGTCGACGCCGATCCCGAGGGGGACCCGCCGTGGCTGGCCACCGCCTACGTTCCCGGGCCGTCGCTGCACCGGGTGGTCGCCGACCGCGGTCCGCTGCCGGCGGAGGAGGCGGCCGCGCTCGGGGCGGGGCTGGCGGAGGGGCTGGCGGCCGTCCACGCGCAGGGGATCGTGCACCGCGACCTCAAGCCCGCCAACGTGCTGCTGTCCGGGGAGGGACCGCGGCTGATCGACTTCGGGATCGCGCGGGCCCTGGACACGACCTCCTACACCCGCACCGCCACGGTGCTGGGCACCGCCTCGTTCATGTCGCCCGAGCAGGTGCGGGCGGAGCGGGTCGGGCCGGCGTCGGACGTCTTCTCGCTGGGCTGCCTGCTGGTGTTCGCCGCCACGGGCCACGGCCCCTTCGGGGAGGGGCCCGGGCACGCGGTCGCCTACCGGATCGTGCACGAGGAACCCGACCTGTCCGGACTGCCCGAGGCACTGGCGGAGGTGGCGCGGGACTGCCTGGCCAAGGACCCCGGGGCACGGCCCGACCCCGGTGCGCTGACGGCCCGACTGGCAGCCCTGGCGCCGGCGGACGGACGGGCCGTCGGCGACGGGTGGCGGGAACCGGAAGGGGCCACCGAGGTCCTTCCCCGGGCAGGGGCGCCGCGGCCGACGGCGGTCGTGACGGAGGCCACGGGTGGGGCGGACGGGCCTCCCGGGGCCGGAACGCACCCGGAGCCGGACGGCCGCACCGGCCGGAGGGCGGTGGGCCTGGCCCGCGCCGCGTTCCTCGGGATCCTGGTCATCGTCGTGCTGGCCGTCGTGGGCCTTCTCTTCCCCGGTTCGCCGACAGAGGCGATCGTGGTGAACCTGGTGGCGGGCCTCATCGAGGCGCCGCTTCTCTTCCTGGGGGCGTGGCGGCTGTCCCGGCGGGGGGAGAACGGGAGGCGGATGGTCATCGGGGCGGGTATCGCGGCGTCCGTGCACGGGGCGAGCACCATCGTGCAGGTCTTCTTCCTGGGAGGGCCGTGGTCCCTGGTGTTGATCGCCATCGTTTTCGGCCTGGTGAGCGCCGGTACGGCGGCCGGTGCCGTGGCCGCGGCCGCCCATCCGGACACCGGCCGCTGGTGCGCGGGCGGGGCCGGGGCGCGGTGAGCGCGGCGCCTCCGCCGCGGCCCGCCGGGTTCCGGACCTAAGACCCTGGAGCGGTTCCCGGGGCTCGGATAGGTTCGCGCCACCGCGCGGTCTCCCGGCCGCCGGTTCACGGCAGTGCGCCGACGCGATGGAGGAAGCGTGTACGGAAAGACCGCTGTCGAGTGGGAGCAACTGGTCGCCGCGACCGTGGGCTTCCTGGAGGAGCGCGCGCGGGCGGGCGCGGTCGTCACCTACACCGAGCTGAGCCGCGCCCTGGTGGTGCGGACCGGGCAGCGGGCCCTGGACTTCTCCCAGCCGGACGACCGGGCCGCGGTGGGGCGGCTGCTCGGCGAGGCGGTGGACCGGACCCTGCCCGAGGTCGGCGCCATGATCTCGGCGATCACCCTCTACCAGGGCGGGAACGACCCCGGACCGGGCTTCTACGCCCTGGCCGTGGACAAGGGGCTGCTGACCCCGAACGCCTCCCCGGCCCAGCGGCTGGACTTCTGGACCGGGCAGGTGAACAGGGTCTACGCCCACTACCGGTACCGCTGACCGCCGGTCGCGGGCCCGGGAAAGAACGGCCCGACGTCGCCCGGCCGGTGCGCACGAAGGCGCCCCGCCTACGGGGTGCGGCCCCTGAGACCCCCGGGCCTCCAGGGCCCGCCACCGTGTTCCCCCGACTTCCCCCGACCTGAGGGAGGACCCGTGGACCTCCGTGCCCGTCCCGAGGGCACCCGGCCTCCGGGCCGGTGGCCCGCATGACCGGGCGGCCCCGGCCGTTCGCCGTGCTCGACGGGTTGACGGCCCCCGACCTCGCCGCCTGGGACGGCCTGTGGCAGGAGCCGGCGCCGCCGGAGCCCGGAGCGCTGCGCGTGAAGTTCCTCGGGGTGTCCACCCTGCTGCTCCACGACGGGGAGCACGCCGTCCTCACCGACGGCTTCTTCAGCCGCCCCTCGCCGCTGCGCTTGGCCCTGGGCGGGATCGCGCCCGACCGGGCGCGGATCAGGGCCTGCCTGCGGCGGTACGGCGTCGGCCGGGTCGACGCGCTCTTCGTGGCCCACTCCCACTACGACCACGCCCTGGACTCGGCCACGGTGGCCGCCATGACCGGGGCGACCCTGATGGGTTCGGCCTCGACCCGGAACATCGCCCTGGGCCAGGGCTTTCCCGGGCACCGGTTCCGGGAGGTGGTGACGGGCCGGACGGTGGAGGTGGGCGGCTTCGAGCTCACCGCGCTGCCCGCCGCGCACAGCCCCGGGGACCGGGCCCCGGGCAGCGTCCGGGTGCCCCTGCGGACTCCGGCGCGTGCCTCCGGCTACAGGACGGGTGACTGCTACGCGCTGCACGTGCGCCACGGCGGACGCGGACTCCTCGTCCAGGCCAGCGCCAACAGCGTGCCAGGGGCACTCGACGGGTACCGCGCGGAGACCGTCTACCTGGGCATCGGTGCCCTGGGCAGGCAGCACAGGGCCTTCCGCGAGCGGTACTGGGAGCACACGGTGACCGCGCTCGGGGCGCGGCGGGTCGTCCCGATCCACTGGGACGACTTCCTGCGCCCGCTGCACCGGCCGCTGCGGCCGCTGCCCCTGCTCTTCGACGACATGGCGGCCAGCATGGACTTCCTGGTCGGGAGGGGGCGGGCCGACGGGGTGTCCGTCCGGCTGCCCCGGTTGGGGCGGAACGCCGACCCCTGGGCCTGAAACCCCGGGGCGCCCCGCGGGAGGCCGGGAACCGGTGCCGCGAGTACGCCCTCATCGTGCTGCGGGTCTCACCGGGGACGTGAGCGAAGCCCGGGGTTCGCGGCGCCTGGGGCTTTTGTCGCTATCCGGACTTCTTCCTCTGGGCGCCGCCGTGGGGCTCGGCTAGGTTCGTCACGCAGCGTGGCCGGCGCCGCGGGCGGCGGCCGCTTCAGAGCCGGCGTGTACGGCAGGGCCGAAGAGGGACGGAATCGGTCGGCTGACGCGGTCGCGTTCTTCCTCGCTGAGAGCGACGGGAGTGCTTCATGCGCACCATTCGGTTGGCCGGAAGCGGTCACCTGCTCGATTCCGCCGCCAGATATTTCGCTGACCTGATAAAACGTGCGTGCCGGAATGGTCGCGGACCGTGACAGAACGGTCCCTTTCGGCGAAGAGGAGTGTGCGCGGGTGCCGCGGGACGAGTCGCTGGTCAGCATCGGTTTCCAAGAGGACGTCACAGAGGAGGAGGCCGACCGGTACACCCGCGACCTGGCGCTCCTTCTGGAATACCTCGACATCGACGAGGTCCGGCTTGCCGAGGAGGGGGACTCCTCCGCCGGAACGCGGTCCGCCGACCCGGCCGCCGTCGCGGGAGCGGTGGTGGTCGTCGGAGTCCTCTTCAAACCGGTCCTCACCTCTCTGGTCTCGCTCGCCGGGACCTGGATCGAACAGAGCGGGCAGAGGTCGGTCACCGTGGAGGTCGACGGGAACAGGGTGACGGTCCAGGGGCGGATGGACCCCGCCGAAGTCGAGGCCTGCGTGCGGGCACTGCGTGCCCGGGAGCCCCGGCCGGCAGGGGAGGCCGACAGGCCCGGGGGACCCCTGGAGCCTCTGGAGGCCCGGGAGGCCGGGGAACCCCTGGACGCAGGGGAGGGCACGGAGGCGGAGGACACCGGAGCGTGAAGCGCACCGCCATCCTCATCGGTGTCAACTGCTACGAGGAACTCGACGACCTGCGCTCGCCGCACGCCGACGTCCTCTCCCTGGAGCGGGTGCTCAGGGCCAACGGCCACTACGACCGGATCCAGACGCTCCTGGACCCCGTCCGGAACGAGGCCATGGAGGTCCTCGAGGCGGCCCTCGCCGAGGCCGGCCCCCGGGACCTCCTCCTGATCTCCTTCTCCGGACACGGGCTGAAGGACAAACGGGGCCGCCTGCACCTGGCGCTCCGGGACACCCGGCGCAAGCGGCTCGAGACCACGGCGATCTCGTCGGAGGTCCTCAAGCGGCTCCTGGAGGACTCCAGGATGCGCAGCAGGGTGCTCCTGCTGGACTGCTGCTACGGCGGCGCCTTCGCGGACGGTTTCGCCACGCGCGGTGCGGAGGAGGAAGACCCGCTCGACCTCGAACGCCAGCTCAGCGACGGTGCCGGAATCTACGTCATCGCCGCCTCCGGAGCCCTGGAGCGGGCGCGCGAGGGGGACAACAGCCAGGGCGTCCGCCCCTCCCCCTTCTCCAGCGCGGTCATCCGGGGGCTGGCGGGGGCGGCCCCCGACGCCGACGGCGACGGGTGGATCGACGCGGTCGACCTCTACCAGCACGTCCACCGGGAGGTGGACGAGGTGGACGGGCAGCGCGTCACGGTCTCCTCGCTCGGGGTGCGCGGATCACTGATCCTGGCCCGGCACACCGGCGCCGCCACGGCCACGGGTCTGCCCGGCCGCGCCGACGGCGCGGCGGCTCCGGACACGGAGGCGCGCGGAGCGGGGGCGGGAAGGGGGATGCGTGACGCCTCCTCCGGCCGCGGCACCCGGACGGAGCAGTCGGCCCCGGCCCCGGGCACATGGTCGTGGGCGCCCTACCTCGACTACCTGCGTGACGGGCTGCTGCGCCAGAGCCTCCTCCAGCAGCTGCCCGATGCCGGGAGCCAGGACATCGCGGTCTGCGACATGGGATCGGAGGCCCTCCTCAGCCGGGCCCTGGAACGGTGGGCCCCGACCGGCCGGGCCGGGGATCTCGCCGGGGAGGCGGCCAAGGAGTCGCGTCCCCTGCGCTACGGCTACCCCGCGGTGCTGTTCGACCCTGCGCGCCGGGGCCGGAGGGGCGGGCGGCCCAAGGCCGCCCCCCTCGTCGTCATGGACGTGGAGATGGTGGAGGAGCCCGGGGGGCGGTTCCTCGTTCCGGTCGGCGAGCCCGAGCTCAACCGGGAACTGCTGCTCTCCGCCGAGGCCGTGGCCGAGGAGGACATCGAGGAGCTGCTCGCCTGGTTCGAGGCGGACCGGCCCGGGGACGGCGTCGCCGCGCTGTCGGACAGGGCGCGCACCGTGTGCGGGCGCCTGGGCCTGGCCATGGTGGACCGACTGGCCGCCGGAGGGCTGCGGCGGACCCTGGACCTCCGCCCCGGGGCGCAGCGCGGGGCATACAACGCCGCCCTGCTCTACCGCGGGGATCCCGCCGCCACGGCGGTCAAACAGCTCGTCGGCGACCTCGACCACCGCGAAGGCGGGAACGGCATCAGGCCCGGCGCCATCCGCGGGACGGCCCTGGGGGCGCTGTCCGAGCCCGCGGAGGCCGCACGCGAACACGGTGTCCATGCCCCCGCCGTGGTGACCGGCCACGGGAACTCCGCGCAGGAGGCCATCCTGGCCTCGGCGATGAACCGCACCCTCACCGTGGCGACGGGCGCCCCCGGCACGGGCAAGAGCGAACTCATCACCTCCGTGGTCACCACCGCCGTCGCCGCGGGGCAGTCGGTCCTGGTCGCCTCCACCAACAACACGGCCGTCGACGAGGTGGCCGGCCGGGTGAACCGGATCGGCGACGGGACGGCCCTCATGGTGCGCACCGGCAACCGTGAGCGGAGGGCGGCCGAGCCCGAGGCCCTCACCGCACTGCTGGCCGCCTCCTGGCCGGAGGCCGACGCCGCCACCGCCGGTGCCCGGCTGGCCGTCCACGAGCGGGCCCTCGGACAGGCCCGGCAGGAGCTGGCCGAGGCCGAGCGGCGCGAACGGCGGTCGGCCCTGATCGCCGGCACGCGCCGGCGCCTGCTCGGCGGCCTGCCCCCTCCCGTCACCGCCGAGTCCTTCGGGGACTCGCCGGACCTGCACGGCTGGAGGCACCGCGTGGGGGCGGCGATGGAGGCCCGGTGGACCGGCTGGTGGCACCGGTGGCGGACCCGCCGCCTCCTGGGAATCGACGGTACGGAGACGGAGCTGGCCGCGGTCCTGTCCTTCCTGGAGGTCGAGCACGAGTGGCGGGCCCTGCGGGCCTCCTCCGCCGCGGCGCCGAGCCCGGAGGAGACGGCCGCCCGCATCCGCCGGATCAGGGCCGAGCGCCGCGAGGCCTCCGAGGAGTACCTGTTGGGCCGGACGGCGGAGGCGCTCCGCCGGGGGCGAGGCGTCATCGAGGGCCGTCTGCGCGACCTGGCGTCGAAGCAGAAGTCCTGGAAGGGCATGCGGCCCCTGGTGCGCACGGTGCGGGCGTGGGCCGTCACGTCCCGGTCGGTGCGCGGCGTCTTCCCCCCGGATCCGGGCCTGTTCGACCTCGTCGTGGTGGACGAGGCCACCCAGTGCACCGTGGCCGACCTCGTCCCCCTGCTCTACCGGGCGCGGCGCGCCCTCGTCATCGGGGATCCCCACCAGCTCCAGCCGGTCGATCCGCTCGACTCCGAGGACGACCGCCGCCTGCAGGCGGTGCACGGCCTCGACCGCGCCCTCTTGGAGGAGCGGTCGCTCGGCCTCACCGGTGCCTCGGCCTACCACGCCGCCGCGTCCGCGCTCGTCGAAGGGGGCGGGGAAGTGCTCTGGCTGGACGAGCACTACCGCTGCCACCCCGACATCATCGCCCCGGTGAACCGGCGGTTCTACGGAGGCCGCCTGTCGGTGCGCACTGACACCGCGTCCCTGGCCGCGCCCGTGGAGCCGGCCGTCCGATGGATCGACGTCCAGGGGAGCTGCGAGCGGCCCCGGGCCGGCTCGTGCCTCAACCGGAAGGAGGGGGAGGCGGTGCTCGAACTGCTGAGGGAACTCTGGCGGACCCTCCCCCCGGACGCGGGCATCGGTGTGGTGTCGCCCTTCGCCGCACAGGTCCGCTGGTTCGAGGAGAACCTGGGCGAGCAGGCGGCCGAGAGGATCCGGGTGGGTACGGCCCACCGTTTCCAGGGCGGGGAACGGGACGTGGTCGTGATCTCGCCGACGGCCGCCACGGGGGTGCACCGGAACGCCGGGCAGTGGGCCCTGAGCCGGCAGAACCTGTGGAACGTCGCGGCGACACGGGCCAGGTCGCGCTTGTACATCGTGGGCGACCGGCGCTACTGGGAGGAGAAGGGCGGCCTGCTCGCCGACCTCGCCTCCGCCGGAGGCCCGGCTGAGGAGACCGGGCTGGACGCGGCGGGCGTCCTGCTCTTCGAGGCGCTCCTGGCGCGGGGGCGGGACCCCCGGGTCGGGCACCGCGCCGGAGGGTACTCGTGCGACCTGGTGGTGCCCGGGCCGGACGGGGACACGGCCGTCGTACTCGACGGGGCGGCGCCGGACACCACGGGTTCGTCCATCCCGGGGCGGGCCCTGGAGCGAACGGTGGACCGCGTCGGGCTCTTCGCCGCCGTCTCGGGGATGCGGACGGTACGGGTGCCCGCCTGGCGGTGCCTGGCCGAACCCGAGGCCGTGGCGGCCGAACTGGTATGAGCCGGCGCTCCGGGCGGCCCTGCCGGCCTGCCGCCCCGGACCGGCGCCCGGCGGGGTCCGCGGGCGCCGCCCCGGGCGGGTGGGGGCGGTCAGGCGTGGCGGGAGCGGCCGGTCGCGGTGCGGTGGAGCAGGGCGGGGGAGCGTGTGCCCCGCCGGGCGGCGGACCGGCCGGTGCGGCCCGGTCCGGTGCCGGGGCGTCCGCGGCCCGCGGCGAACCGGGCGCACCAGCCCGAGCACGAGCAGCCGGGCCGGGCGCAGCGGCCGGTGACGGCGCGGCGCTTCGGGGCCGCCATCAGCACCGGGCCGCACGCCGCCGAGTCGAGCCTCAATACGGTGCCGTTGCGTTTCCGAGTGTTCACCGGGCGAACGTACCCCGCGTCCCGGAACGGGGGAAAGGGATTTTCCGGCCCTGACCGGGAGCCCCGGGGCGGGGCGCGGCCGCGGTCCCCCGGCGGTGGTGGG
Source organism: Nocardiopsis sp. NPDC006139 (assembly GCF_040614155.1). Classification (NCBI taxonomy): domain Bacteria; kingdom Bacillati; phylum Actinomycetota; class Actinomycetes; order Streptosporangiales; family Nocardiopsidaceae; genus Nocardiopsis; species Nocardiopsis sp. NPDC006139. The sequence goes on along the minus strand of NZ_JBEXTT010000001.1, from coordinate 164,262 downwards.
CATGGGGCGGGTGGGGCTGGGGAGTGTCGTGGGAGTGGGGTAAAACTGGGCGAAGTTCGTATATCCCCCGACAAGTGAAGACAGGATCCCCCGTGTCCCTGAAACCCCTGACCCGGAACCCGCGCGCGGCGCTGTGCGCGGTGGTGGTCGCGGCGACGGCCCTGACCGGATGCGCCCCCGCCGAGAACCTCCTCAACGACGTCGTCCGGGACGTGACCGGTGTCCCGATCACCCATGACCAGGTCGACCGCGACGACCCGTTCGGCGGCACCGAGGCCGAGGAGTACGGGGAGGAGTTCACCGTCCCCGAGGCGGCCGCGGTCGGCGAGTACCCCGCCGACCGGGTCCAGGAGGCCTACGACACCACCGGCGAGCTGCTGGAGGCGGTCTACCTGGACCGGGACTCCGTCTTCGGCGGCGACGACATGCGCTTCCGGTCCCTGCTGTCCGGGCAGGCGATGGACTGGTACGAGAAGTACCACGGGCACGAGGACCCCGCGCTCGACAGCCGCTCCCTGCTCTTCCACCTCACGCCCGGGACCGCCGAGCCCATCGGCGACGTGGTCAAGGTGGACGGCCGGATGTGGGCGGAGACCGCCGAGGACCAGTACGGGACGCCGTACCTGGCGGTGCACACCGAGTACACCGTCGTCCACCCCGTCGCCCGGCCGGGCGAGGAGGTGTCGGTGCGCCTGGTCACCTCGCACTACGGGGAGGTGTCCTTCTACGACGTCGGCGGCCGCTGGGAGGCCTGGCCGAACTGGTGGCGCTCGGCCGGCCCGGTGCACTGCGTGTGGGACGAGTACACCTTCACGCCCGCCTACTCCGACGAGGCGCCCGAGGGCGAGCGCCCCGAGGGCTGGATCGAGGACGACCCCTACGACCTGGAGTCCGCTCGCGACATGGACGAGGAGGAGTGCGGGGCCATCGGCGCCACCTGACGCCCCCGCCCCGCGACCCGCGGCCCGCCCGGCGGCCCCCGCCGGGCGGGCCGCCCGTGTTCGCGGGTGCATCGTGGGAGAACGGAACCGCCGACCTGTGCGTCACAGCGGGTGGACCGACGGGAAGGGCACCGCATGCGCGCACCGGATGACGAATTGTTCCCTGTCGGACTCCTCGGTGGTTGTTCGTACGTTCTGCTGCTCTTCATGATCTCCCTCGCCGTTCCCGTGGCGGCGGTGCTCTCGGTGATGATGAGACCTCCGGACAGCCCTTTCCCCTGGAGCATCTTCGTTCTCTGGGGCCTCGCGGCCCTCGGCGTGGTCTGTCTGCTCCACCTGGGGCACGTCCGCTTCGGTGAGCGGAACGGGGTGGCCCGCCCCCGGGCCAGGACGCTGATGCTCACCGCCGCCGTGGCCGTGTCCTATCTCCAGACGATTCTCACCGCGCACCTCACCGGCGGGTCCCCCGTGGGCTGGTCCTGGGCGGCTGCGTTCGCCGCGGCCGCGGGCGCGATCGTCGTCATGGCGGCCTTCGCTCTGGACGAGGGGCGCGCAGTCCGGTGGGCGGTCGTCGGCCTCGTCCTGGTGTGTACGGCACGGGCGGGCCTCGACCTCCACCTGCACCGGACCGAGTACCGCGTTCGGCCCGACACGGAGGTGGCAGGACCGCCCGGTCGCCCGTACGGCGTGCCCCTGTCGGACACCGGCCTGTGGACCGCGGCCGGTGCGGTCGGCCGCGGCGGGGAGATCTCCCCCGACCGCACCGGAACCGACGGGGCCCGGGCCGGTACCGCCACTCGGCAGGCCCATGGCGGCGAGTGCGGCGACGCCTCCGATGGCCGTCCGGTGCCGGTCCACTGCCGGACCGCCGCCGACCTCTGGGCGGAGTACGAGGCGGACGGCCCCGGATCCTGTCGCCCCGGGGCCCCACCGGAGGCCCGGACCTCCTGCGAGCGGGATGGTTCCCGTCCGCCTGCGCCGATGGCGTGATGTGGCCGGCGCAGTCGGCTCTGTCGCCTGACGGGGTCCTTCGCGCGGACGAGGAGGAGTGCGGGGCCATCGGCGCCACCTGACGCCCCCGCCCCGCGACCCGCGGCCCGCCCGGCGACCCCCGCCGGGCGGGCCGCCGTCCGTTGACGGGGGTACCACCCCGCACCGGGGGGCGGGGCCCCCCCCCGTTCCGCGCCCCCCGGCCCCCCGCGCCCCCCCCGCCCCCCCCCGCGGGGGGGGCCGCCGTCCGTTGACGGGGTTCCCACCCGTCACCGGGGGCCGGGCCGGAAACGGGGGAGCGGGGGTGACCGGGAACCCCTCGGGTGGGCGTCGCACCGTGGCCGGTAATGCGGCATTGGTGTTCCTTGAGGCTTTTGTGGGAGTGGCGGATCGCGGCTTTATGTCGCGATATTCCCATGTGCGTGAGACGTGGCTCACGGAAATGAAAGACGGGGTTTATTTTAAGGGTCTTCGTACTTTTAGGTTATCGGATCACCAGTGGTCGCGGTTCGCCGGGAAAATTCCCCGTTCGCTTGCGGGGCCGGTGGCGGCGCCTCTAGCGTGGGCAGCGCTTTCGCGGTCGGGGGACGCATTCGCATGCCGCTTCCGGACCGCGTCCGGCGACCGAATCGAACCTTTTCCCACCTTGTTCCGGGGTCCCTTTCAGCGGGTGCGGAACGGGGACCCTCACACGACACAGGAGAGAGACGGCCGATGTCGACCGAAGCCCCCGAGGTGCGTAGCGGTCAGCAGAAGAGCCTGAGCACCGCCGCCGCGCGGAATCTGGCCACCACCACCAAATCCGCCCCGCAGATGCAGGGCAAGAGCTCCCGCTGGGTGCTCAAGACCCTGCCCTGGGTGCAGACCGAGGGCGGCGTCTACCGGGTCAACCGCCGACTGACCTACACCGTGGGCGACGGCCGCATCGAGTTCCAGCAGACCGGTTCGCAGGTCCAGGTGATCCCCCGCGAACTCGGCGAGCTGGCGCTGCTGCGCGGCTTCGAGGACGAGGAGGTGCTCGCCGACCTCGCCGGCCGCTTCGAGCAGCAGGAGTTCGAGCCCGGCCAGGTCCTGGTCTCCGAGGGCGACCCGGTGGACCGCCTGTACCTCATCGTGCACGGCCGGATCAGCCGCATCGCCACCGGCCGCTACGGCAGCGCCGACCGCCTGGGCGTGCTCGCCGACGGCGAGCAGTTCGGCGAGTCCCACCTGGTGGCGGAGGACCCGGTGTGGGACTCCACCTACCGGGCCGACACCGCGGGCGTGCTGCTCTCGCTCACCCGCCGCGACTTCGCCGAGGCGGTGGACCGCTCCGAGGCGCTGAGCTTCCACGTGCAGATGTTCGGGGCCCTGCCGGAGCAGCGCCAGAACAAGTACGGCGAGGCCGAGATCGAGCTGGCCTCGGGCCACGACGGCGAGTTCGAGCTCCCGCAGACCTTCGTCGACTACGAGCTCAGGCCCCGCGAGTACGAGCTCAGCGTCGCCCAGACGGTCCTGCGCATCCACAGCCGGGTCGCCGACCTCTACAACAAGCCGATGAACCAGACCGAGCACCAGCTCCGCCTGACCATCGAGGCGCTGCGCGAGCGCCAGGAGTACGAGCTGGTCAACAACGAGGACTTCGGCCTGCTCCGCAACGCCGACTTCGGCCAGCGCATCCAGGCCCAGGACGGTCCGCCCACCCCGGACGACCTGGACGACCTCATCACCATGCGGCGCAACACCCAGTTCCTGTACGCGCACCCCAAGGCGATCGCGGCGTTCGCCAAGGAGTGCAACAAGCGCGGCCTGTCCCTGGACACCGCCGAGATCAACGGCAACCGGGTGCCCGCCTGGCGCGGTATCCCGCTGCTGCCCTGCGGCAAGATCCCCGTCACCGAGCACCGGACCTCCTCGATCATCGCGGTGCGCACCGGCGAGGACAACGAGGGCGTCATCGGCCTGCACCAGACCGGGCTGCCCGACGAGGTGGAGCCGGGGCTCAGCGCGCGGTTCATGGGGATCGACGACAAGGCCGTCATCTCCTACCTGGTCAGCACCTACTACTCGGCCGCGATCCTGGTGCCCGACGCCGTCGGGATCCTGGAGAACATCGAGGTCAGGCCGCGTGCCTGACGCATCGCCGACACGATCGGCGGCGGTGCCGGGCCCACCGGCACCGCCGCGGACGACACCGACGAAGGAGGGGTGACACGGTGTCCTCGCTGTCCAGGCTGTTCGCTGCTCCCGCCGCGCCCGAGATCGCGGCGCTGGTGGACGCGGTGCTGCGCGATCCCCGGCGCCCCGGCCCGGCCGAGCTGCCGGTGCGGGCCCCCGCCCCGGCGGGCCCGGGGGCCGGAGTCGGATCCCCGTCCCTGCCGGTCCACCCGCCGGGCCTGCGCCCGGCGGGGTCCTCCGGCGCGGTCGCCTCCGCTCCCGCGGTCCCCGCGTCCCCCGCCGACCCCGGGACCCGGGTGGCGGGCGGGGAGGCCGACCCCGTGCCGGTCCTGTACTGCCCGCCCGCCATGCGCGACGACCCGGCGCTGGGCGACGAGGTGGACGACCGGCTCGTGGAGTGGGCCGAGGAGGTCGGCGTCTACCCCGGCCAGCTCGACCGGGTGCGGGCCGCCGGGTTCGGGCGGCTCATCATGCTCGCCCACCCCGAGACCGACGACCCCGACCGCCTGCTGGCCGCCGCCAAGTGCGCCCTGGCCGAGTGGTCGGTGGACGACCACTACGTGGACGGGGAGGTCGAGGAGGCCCGGCACGACCTGCTCGGGCAGCGCCTGGCCATCGCCCACTCGGTGATCGACCAGGCCCACCTGCCGCGCCGCTACGCGCCCGTCCTGGAGCGGGTGGTACAGGCCGACCCGGTCGCGGTGGCGCTGCGCTCCAGCATCGACAACCTGGCCCGGTACGCCACCTGGCAGCAGGTGCGCAGGCTCCGGCACGAGCTGGCCATCATGTTCGTCGCCTACAACCAGGAGGGCGTCTGGTACACCAGCGGGCAGCGCCCGCCGGTGTGGGAGTTCCTCATGCACCGGCACGAGAACAGCTTCGTGCCCTGCATGGCCCTCATCGACCCGGTGGCCGGCTACGAGCTGCCCGCCGAGCAGTTCGGCCGCCCCGAGGTCCGGCGGGTGTTCACCCTGGCCGGATCCGCCAGCGTCATCGTCAACGACCTCTACTCCATGGGCAAGGAGGACGTCGACGACTTCAGCCTGCCCCGGCTCATCGAGACCGAGGACGGCTGCACGGCCCGCGAGGCGATGGTGCGCACCGTCGAGATCCACGACGAGCTCATGCACACCTTCGAGGCGGAGGCCGCCGCCCTGGCCGCCACCGGCCCGCCCGAGCTCGGCCGGTTCCTGTGGGGCCTGTGGGCCTGGATGGGCGGCAGCCGCGAATGGCACGCCAGCACCGCCCGCTACCACCGGCCCGCCGAGACCGCCCGGGCCTGACGGCCGGCACGGGCCCCCGAACGCAACGCACACCCTTCCGGCACGCGCGCTTTTCGCGTGCCCGCGGGGCGCCGCCCCGCGCCATCACGACGACAAGGAGTTCCCTCCCGATGACCGACACCATGCCCGCGCCTTCGGCCGCACCCTCGGAGAAGGTCCTGCGCACCGCCTACCAGGAGTCGGTGGCCGCCTACTGGAACGCCGAGCAGGACCCGGTCAACATCCGCCTCGGCGAGGTCGACGGCCTCTTCCACCACCACTACGGGGTGGGGGACTACGACCCCTCCGTCCTGGAGGGACCGGAGGAGACCCGGGACCGGCGCATCATCGAGGAGATGCACCGCCTGGAGACGGCCCAGGCCGACCTGCTGCTGGACCACCTGGGCCCGCTCGGCCCCCAGGACCGGATCATGGACACCGGGTCCGGGCGCGGCGGGACGAGCTTCATGGCCAACGCCCGGTTCGGCTGCAGCGTGGACGGGATCAGCATCTCCCAGAAGCAGGTGGACTTCGCCAACGCCCAGGCCCGCGAGCGCGGGGTGGACGACAAGGTGAACTTCCACTTCCGCAACATGCTCGACACCGGCTTCGAGACCGGCTCGCTCAGCGCCAGCTGGAACAACGAGTCCACCATGTACGTGGACCTGTTCGAGCTCTTCGCCGAGCACGCCCGCCTGCTCAGGCACGGCGGCCGCTACGTGACCATCACGGGCTGCTACAACGACGTGACCGGCGGCCGCTCCAAGGCGGTCAGCCGCATCGACGAGCACTACACCTGCAACATCCACCCGCGCAGCCACTACTTCAAGGCCATGGCGGCCAACGGGCTGGTCCCCATCTCCGTGGTGGACCTGACCGACGCCACCATCCCCTACTGGGAGCTGCGGCAGCGCTCCTCCGTCGCCACGGGCGTCGAGGAGCCCTTCCTGACGGCCTACCGTGAGCGCAGCTTCCACTACCTGCTCATCGCGGCCGACCGCATCTGAGGCCTCCGGGCCGCGGGGCCGCCGCCCCCGGCCCGGACGCCGTGCTTCCCGGAGCGGCCCGGTCCGCCCCGGGGAGACCGCGCCCCGGACCCCGGCGCACGCCGTGCCCGCCTCCGGCGGGCACGGTCCCCCGCATCCGCATCGAACCCGAGGACGGCGATGTCCCACTCCCTGAGCACGAGTACGAGCACCGCGGCGCCCGAGCGCCCCGCCCCGGCACCCGGGCAGGAACCGATCCTGCTGGAGCTGGTGGACGAGAACGGGGTCACCACCGGCATCGCGGAGAAGCTGTCGGCCCACCGCGCGCCGGGCGTCCTGCACCGGGCGTTCTCCGTCTTCCTCGTGGACGGGGAGGGCCGCCTGCTGCTGCAGCGGCGCGCCCGCGGCAAGTACCACTCGCCGGGGGTGCTCACCAACACCTGCTGCGGCCACCCCTACCCGCAGGAGCGGCCGCTGATCGCGGCGCTGCGCCGGGTGGGCGAGGAGCTGGGGGTGGCGCCCGCCCTGCTGCGCGAGGCGGGGACGGTGGCCTACCGCCACCCCGACCCGGCGTCGGGCCTGGTGGAGCACGAGTTCAACCACCTCTTCGTGGGGCGCCTGGACCTGCCGGCCGACCCCGACCCCGACGAGGTCGAGGAGGTCCTCGCGGTGGGCCCCGAGGAGCTGGAGCGCCTGCGCGCCGCGGAGCCGTTCTCGGCGTGGTTCACCACGGTCTGGGACGCGGCCCGCCCGCAGGTCCGCGACCTGGCGCCCGGGGCGGGCTGGTAGACCCGCCCGGCGGCGCCACGCTGCCGTGCCGCCACGGCGCCGCGGTGCCGTCGCACCGCGGCACCGCGGCCGCACAGCCGCGTCAGGGGGCGAGCCGGGAGAGCACGGGCGGCAGCGGGCCGGTGTGCGCGACGGCGAGGCGGCGGGTGGCGCGGGTCAGGGCGACGTACAGGTCGTTGGCGCCGCGCGGCGCCGCCAACAGGGCGTCGGGGTCCACGACCACCACGGCGTCGAACTCCAGCCCCTTGGACTCGGTGGCGGTCAGCGCCACCACGTCGTGCTCCAGGTCCCGGGCCCCGGCGGCCCCGGGCAGGGCGGCCCGCACCGCCCCGATGCGCGCGTCGGCCGTGATCACCGCGACCTTGCCCTCGCCGATCTCCGCGCGCTCGGCCGCCACCAGGCCGGCCAGGCCCGCGAGGTCGGCGGGCAGCGGTACGGCGCGCGGCGGGGCGCCGTCCTCGCGCACCGACTCCGGGGGCTCCTCGTCCGGTGCGGCGGCGCGCAGCACGTCGGCGGCCACGGCCATGATCGGCGCGGGCGTGCGGTAGTTCACCCGCAGCCGCTCCACGTGCACCTTGCCCGGGGCGTACGGCTCCAGGACACCGGTCCAGGAGGCGGCGCCCGCGGCGCTGCCGGTCTGGGCGAGGTCGCCCACGACGGTGAGGGACCGGGTGGGCACCCGGCGCATCACCGTGCGCCAGGCCATGGGCGACAGCTCCTGGGCCTCGTCGACGATGACGTGCCCGTAGGTCCACTCGCGGTCGCCGCCGGCGCGTTCGGCCGTGGTGAGGCCGGGGCCGCGGTCGCGGTGCCGCTCGGCCAGGTCGGCGGCGCTCATCATCCCGTCCTCGAACAGGCCGGTGAACTCCAGCACGCCCTGGGCGTAGCGCTCCTCCTCGGCGCGCTCGGCGGCGGCGCGGCGCTCCCGGGCCCGGCGGCCGGAGTCGTCGCGGCCCAGCAGCTCGGCGGCCTCGTCGAGCAGCGGCACGTCCTCGACGGTCCAGTCCGCGGCGCCCCCGTCCGCGGGCCGGTGCAGCAGGGCGGTTTCGGCGGGGGAGTACCCGGCCCGCCCGCCCACCCGGGCCAGCGCGTCGGCGTCGGCGAACAGCTCCCGCAGCAGCCGCCGCGGGGACAGGAGCGGCCACAGCGCGTCCAGGGCGTCGCGCACCGGGTCCTCGGCCCACAGGCGCTCGCCGACGTAGCGCACGTCCTCCTCCGGCAGCGCGCGCCCCAGCAGCGCGGCCTCGGCGCGGGCGAGCTCGGCCAGCAGCGCGTTGACGGCGTACTTGCGGGCGACGTTGTGCCCCAGGCGCAGGCCGCGCGCGGTGCGCACGATGCGCTCGCAGGCCTCCCCGGGCACGGTCAGCACCCCGGCGTCGGCCTCCACCAGGAGGTCGTCGGAGCCGAACGCCTCGCGCGGGGTGCGCTGGCGGTCCCGGACCGCGGCGCGGACCAGGGCGGTGACGCGGGTGTCGCCCTTGAGGGCGGCGACCCGGTAGGGGTCGTGCCGGGTCGCGGAGACCCCGGGGAAGAGTTCGCCGACCGTGCGCAGGACCGCGTCGGTCTCGCCCAGGGAGGGCAGGACGTCGCCGATGTAGCGCAGGAACGCCGGGTTGGGCCCCACCACCAGGACGCCGCGCCGCTCCAGAACGTCGCGGTGGGTGTAGAGCAGGTAGGCGGCGCGGTGCAGGGCGGCGACGGTCTTGCCGGTCCCGGGCCCGCCCTGGACCACGAGCACGCCGTCGAGCCGGGCCCGGATCACCCGGTCCTGCTCGGTCTGGATGGTGGCGACGATGTCGCCCATGCGCCCGGTGCGGCCGCCGCCCAGCGCGGCCAGCAGGGCGGCCTCGCCGACGAGTTGGCGGCGATCGGCGTCGCCGAGCCCGTCGAGGTCGAACACCTCGTCGTCCACCCCGGTCACCCGGCGGCGGCGCACCCGCAGGTGGCGGCGGCGGGTCACCCCGTTCGGGTCGCCGGGGGTGGCGGCGTAGAAGGGGCGGGCGGCCGGGGCCCGCCAGTCCACGAGGATGGTCTCGTAGTCGGCGTCGCGCAGGCCGATCCGCCCGATGTAGCGGGCCTCGGGGCCGTCGCCGTGCACGAGGTCGATCCGGCCGAAGCACAGGCCCTCCTCGACCGCTCCCAGGCGGGCGCGCTCCCGGGCGTGCTCGAAGGTGCGGGTCTCGCGCTCCACCAGGGCGGCGAACCCGCTGCGGTCCTGCAGCTGGGCGTCGGAGAGCCGCAGCTCGGTGCGGGCGCGCAGCTCGTCCAGCCGCTCGTACATCGCGGTGACCCGGGCCTGCTCGGCGGCCAGGGCCTCCCGTTCGGACGACCGTGCTTCGGGAGCGGATTGACTCACTGGTCTCCTCGTGGTAAGATCAGCGTTGATATCAAGACTGATGTCAGGTATTCATCGGGCAGAGCCCCTCACCGTAGCACGCCGCCCCCGGGCGTGCCACCCGCGCTCCGCCGCCCGCGACGCGTTCCGGCGGATTTCCCCGAAGGACTCCCCAGCGGTCCGCGCGCCCGCTACACTCTGCCCCATGCGAAACACCTCCGTTCAGGCCCAGTGGTGGCGCCGCTCCTAGGCGGCGCCCACGTTTCGCGTATCTCTCGCAGCGACCGCCCCGGACCGGCGGTCGTTCTCCTTTCGCGGCCCCGGCCGGTGCAGCCCACCCCGACCGACCAGCGCCCGAAGGACCGGCCGTGACACCCAGCGACGCACAGACCACCACGTACCGCACCCGGGGCGGCGTGACCGTCCACCGCCAGGCCACCCCCTGCGACCCCGAGGTCCTCACCGACCTCGTCCGCGACGTCGAGACCCGCCGCGGCGGCGTGCTGTCCTCCGGCATGGAGTACCCGGGCCGGTACGACCGCTGGCACCTGGGGTACGTGGACCCCTGCCTGGAGCTGACCGCCCGCGGGCGCCGGGTCACCGCCACCGCCCTCAACGACCGCGGCCGCGTGCTGCTCCCCGTCGTCGCCGACGCCCTGGAGCCCACCGGCGTCGACTTCGAGAGCGGTCCCGCGCACGCCGCGGTCACCGTCCCCGAGCCCGACCCGGGCGTGTTCTTCACCGAGGAGGAGCGCAGCCGCCGCCCCAGCGTCTTCACCGCGCTGCGCGCCGTCATCGACGCCCTGAGCGCTCCGGAGGACCCCAACCTGGGCCTGTACGGCGCCTTCGGCTACGACCTGGCCTTCCAATTCGAGCCCATCGAGCGGTACATCGACCGCGACCCCGCCGACCGCGACCTCGTCCTGCACCTGCCCGACGCGATCGTCGTGCGCGACCGCAAGCGCGAGACGTGCGTCCGCTACACCTACGACTTCGCCGTCCCGGCCGCCGGCGGCCGGGACGCGGCCGACACCCGGGGCCTGCCCCGCGAGACCGAGCCGACCCCGCCGGTGGTCGCCACCGAGGTGCCCGACGGGCCCGAGCCCGGCTCCTACGCCGCCGTGGTGGCCCGCGCCAAGGAGAAGTTCCGCCGCGGCGACCTCTTCGAGGTCGTCCCCGGGCACCGCACCTACGCCCGCTGCTCCTCGCCCGCCCGCTTCTACGAGCAGCTGCGCGAGCGCAACCCCGCGCCGTACGAGTTCTTCTTCAACCTGGGCGAGGGCGAGTACCTGGTCGGCGCCTCCCCGGAGATGTTCGTGCGGGTCAGCGGCGAGCCGGGCCGGGGGCAGCGGGTGGAGACCTGCCCCATCTCCGGCACCATCCGCCGCGGCGAGGACGCCCTGGGCGACGCCGAGAACATCCAGGAGCTGCTCTCCTCCGTCAAGGAGAAGTCCGAGCTCACCATGTGCACCGACGTCGACCGCAACGACAAGTCGCGGGTGTGCGAGCCGGGCAGCGTCCGGGTCATCGGCCGCCGCCAGATCGAGATGTACTCGCGGCTCATCCACACCGTCGACCACATCGAGGGGACGCTGCGCCGGGAGTTCGACGCGCTGGACGCGTTCCTCACCCACATGTGGGCGGTCACGGTGACCGGGGCGCCCAAGACCTGGGCGATGCGGTTCATCGAGCAGAACGAGACCAGCCCGCGCCGCTGGTACGGCGGCGCCGTCGGGGTGATCAACTTCGACGGGTCGATGAACACCGGGCTGACCCTGCGCACCGCGCACATCCGCGACGGGGTCGCGGCCGTGCGGGTGGGGGCCACCCTGCTCTACGACTCCGACCCCGAGGCGGAGGAGCGCGAGACCTTCCTCAAGGCGCGCGCCCTGCTGGAGACCCTGGCGCTGAGCGAGGAGGCCCCGGACGCCGCCGGGGAGCCCGCGGGGCGGGAGGCGGACGCGCCGGCCGAGCGCCCGGGCGAGGGCCTGAAGGTGCTGCTGGTCGACCACGAGGACTCGTTCGTCAACACCCTGGCCGACTACGTGCGCCGCCACGGGGCCGAGGTCACCACGGTCCGCTACGGGTTCGAGCCGGAGCTGCTGGACCGGCTGGCGCCGGACCTGGTGGTGCTCTCGCCCGGGCCGGGGCTGCCCGAGGACTTCGGGATGGCGGCCCTGCTCGACGCGCTGGAGGCCCGCCGCCTGCCGGTGTTCGGGGTGTGCCTGGGCCTGCAGGGCATGGTGGAGCACGCGGGCGGGGAGCTGCGCACCCTGGACGCGCCGGTGCACGGCAAGCCGGGACGGGTCCGCGCCCTGGGCGGGGACCTGGTGGCCGGGCTGGGCGAGGACGGGGTGTTCCAGGCGGCCCGGTACCACTCCACCTGCGCGCTGCCCGACCAGGTCAAGAACTACGAGGTCACCGCGGTCATCGACGCCGAGGGGGAGGAGCCGGTGGTGATGGCGATCGAGGACCGGGAGAACCGCCGCTACGCGGTGCAGTTCCACCCGGAGTCGATCCTCACCGCCTCGGTCGGCGAGGAGATCGTGGCCCGGGCGCTGCGCCTGGCCCGCCGCTGACCCGCGGGTGCGCGGCCGGGACCCCTGCGCGGGTCCCGGCCGCACACCGCCCGCACGGGCGGTGCGCCGGGGGCCCGGAGCCGGGGTCCGCGGGCGGATCGCGACCGTGTCGCGGCCCACACGGAGCGCCGCCCACCAGGCCGGATCCGGTGCGGCACAGGGCCTGTGCGCTCTCTTCGCGGTGACGGTGAGTTTGATCGATTCGTTATCGGTTAGTGGTTGTGCATGGGTATTTTGCTGACAATCCTCGGAATCATCCTTCTCGTCGCCGGCGTCCTCGGGGTGCTGCGGGGCCAGCTCCTGTGGGGCATCATCGCCATCGTGCTCGGCCTCATCCTGACCCCCGGCTACTTCTTCGGCCTCTAGTGCCCGGCGTCCCGCACTCCCGGCGGGGCCGGGAGGCCGCTCCCTCGCGGCCCGCGGACGGTCCGCGGACGGCCCCGGCCCGCCGGGCGTGCGGCCAGCGCCGCCGCGCCGCCGGACGTGTACCCTCGTGGAAGGCTGATCAGCCCCGACCCCGTCACACGCCCCCGTGTTCCCGAACCCCAGGCCACGGCGCTCACGCGTGCCCGCGGGCCGGGGCCATGACACGGGAGGCAGTGCAGTGAAGAGGGTCGAACCACAGGTCCGACTGATCTCGCGTCCGCAACTGGACTACGACGCGATCGCCGACTACCTCAAGGAGGTCGGCGGGGAGTCCTGGCTGGAGCGCTTCGACCGAGGGGACCTGGACGACCACCTCAACGACCCGCAGAACCTCGCCGAGTTCGCCGGGCGGCTGTGCTACCGCTCCTGGGAGCCGGGCCTGAACCCCAACGTCACGCGGGTGCGCACCGACCAGGACGCCTACCTGGGCAACATCCTGGCCAGCCTGCACGGTTCGGTGCTGGAGCACGTGAACTTCGGGTTCGTGCTGCACAACGTGTCGCGCGTCCTGACCCACGAGCTCATCCGGCACCGCCCGGGCGTGGCGATCTCCCAGGAGTCGCTGCGGTTCGTGCGCCTCACGGACCTGCCGTTCTGGTTCCCCGACTGGGCCCAGGACGACCCGGAGCTGATGGAGCGCGCCGAGGCGATGCTGGCGCAGATGGAGGAGTTCCAGCTCTGGATGGCGGACCACTTCGGCCTCGACGACGAGGGCGTGAAGTTCGCGGAGAAGAAGCACAAGACCTCCTTCATGCGCCGGTTCGCCCCCGAGGGCGTGGCCACCGGGCTGGTGTGGACCGCCAACGTGCGCACCCTGCGCCACACCCTGGAGGCCCGCACCGCGCCCGGCGCCGAAGAGGAGATCCGCCTCCTCTTCCACCGGATCGGGGAGACCCTCCAGAAGGAGGCCCCGGCGCTGTTCGGCGACTACACCGTGGAGGACGGCGCCTGGGTGCCGCAGTGGCGCAAGGTCTGACCTCTGCCCAGAACCACCGCGAAGGCGCGGGGCCGTGCGACGGCCCCGCGCCTTCGCCGTTCGCCCCAGGAGATAGTGGTATACCGTTAACCGTCGGGCTGAGCCGACGGCCGATCTCTCGCGCGGCAACGGCGCCCGCCACCCGGGCCCGCCGCGCCGGACCCGGGAAGGACCCCACGTGACCGCACACCCCAGCACCACGATCTTCCGCGACCTGCGCCCCCTGGGCGGCGACCCCGTCGACCTCGTCGTGGTCGACGGCCGGGTGGCGGCCGGCCCCGCCGACGGGGCGGAGGTGGTCGACTGCGGCGGCCGCGTCGCCCTGCCCACGCTGGTCGACGCGCACATCCACCCGGACAAGACCACCTGGGGCGAGCCCTGGTACTCGCGCCGGCCGGCGCGCGGCATCGCCGAACTCGGGGAGCAGGACGCCGAGGTGTTCGCCACCCTGCCCACCCCCGTCGGTGTGCGCGCCGAGCGCCTCATGGGCCACGCCGTCACCCGGGGCACCCGGGCGATGCGCGCCCACGCCGACATCGCCCCCGCCTACGGGCTGGCCGGGGTCGAGGGCGTCCGGGAGGCCGCGCGGAACCTGGCCCACGCGCTGGACGTCCAGGTCGTCGCGTTCCCCCAGCACGGGGTGCGGCGGGCGCCCGGCACCGCCGAGCTGATGGAGGAGGCGCTGCGCACCGGGGCCGCCGACCTCATCGGCGGCATCGACCCCACCGAGTTCGACGAGGACCCCACCGGGCAGCTCGACCTGGTCTTCGGCCTGGCCGACCGGTACGGCGTCGGCGTGGACATCCACCTGCACGAGGGCGGGGAGACCGGGGCGCGCACCCTGTACGCCATCGCCGAACGCACCCGGGCGCTGGGCCTGGGCGGGAAGGTGACGGTCGGCCACGCCTTCGCCGTGCCCCAGGCCGGGGACGGGTTCGACGCGCTGGCCGCCGCCCTGGGCGAGGCGGGGGTCGCCCTGACCACGGTCGCCTCCGACCCCTACCGGGTGCTGCCGGTGGAACGGCTGCGCGGGCACGGCGTGCTCGTGGGACTGGGCTCCGACGGGGTCCGCGACGCCTGGAGCCCGTTCGGCGACGCCGACATGCTGCACCGCGCCCACCAGCTGGCCAAGGTCTCCCGGGCCCGCACCGACGAGCAGCTCGACGCGGCCCTGGACACCGCGGCGCACGGCGGCGCGGCCGTGGTGGGCCTGCCCGCGGCGGACTTCACCCCCGGCGCCCCCGCGGACTTCGTCCTGGTGGAGGGCGAGTGCACGCCCCAGGTCGTGGTGGACCTGCCGCCGCGGAACCTGGTGGTGCGCGCGGGCCGCGTGGTGGCCAGGGACGGCGTCCTCGTCTGACCCGGGCGGGCGCGCGGGCCCGGCCGCCGTGTCCGGCCGGGCTTCACCGGGCGCGCGTCCGGGGCCGCCACCGGCGGCGGAGACCCGGCCGCCGCGTCCGGCCCGCCCCCGGGGCACGGCTGCACGCGGGCGTACGCCCGGGTCCTCCGCGGGCGCGGAAGGTCCGGGCGCCCCGCCGGGGCCCGAGTGGTAGCGGAGAGTGCCGGATCGGCTCTGAGGGGTATCGGGAATGCGCTTTCCATGTTAGGTTCCCGAGTCCGGGAGCGCTCCTGTCACCACCCGCCCCCGGCCCGCGGGAACGCGCGGCCGCGTGAAGGAGGAAGACACCCCCATGAGATCCCCGACCCCCCGGACCCGGCGCCGCGCCCTGCTCGGTGCCGCCGTCGCCGCGGCTCTGGCCGCCGGCACCGCGACCCTCACCCCTCCCGACCCCGCACCGGCCGCCCTCGCCGCCGCGGAGTCCTCCTCCGCCTGCGGTGACGGCGCCGCCGACACCGAGGTCACCCGGAGCGGCTCCACCTACACCGCCCGCGCCGGCGGCACCACCCTCTACCAGGGCGGCGACATGCTCGCGGCCATGCGCGCCGCGGTCGGCGGGCTGGACCCGGACCGCACCTCCCGCGAGCGCGTGGTGGTGCGGACCTCCGGCTCCATGCCGGCCGACGCCTCCCTCGACCTGCCCAGCCACACCTCCCTGGAGGTCTGCGGCACCATCGACGTCACCGGCACGCCCACCGCGAACAACGCGGCGATCCGGATCCGCCACGCCCGGGACGTCGCCGTCCCCCACCTGTCCCTCACCGGCCGCCCCTACTTCGGTGTGTGGGTGCGGACCTCGACCGACGTCCACTTCGGGCAGGTCGACCTGCGGCTGTCGGGCGGTCTGGGCATGCGGATCGACAGCCGCGACGACGACACCGTCCGCGGGGCCCGCGACATCCGCATCGACGACGTGTACGTCTCCGGCACCGACAACCACGGTGTGGAGACCTACGGCGTCGACGGACTGACCATCGGCACGGTCACAGCCCGCGACACCGGCTACTCGGGCCTGCTGCTGAACGACACCGCCAACGCCTCGATCGGCCTGGTCGACGCGGTGGACGCCGGGACGGGGACCGGGTACGCCGCCTTCCGCACGGCCAACCGCAACGGCCGGATCGGCGACGGGTACCCCGTCAACATCCGGGTCGGCGAGGTCCGCGCCCGCGGCGGCGGCCGGGGGATCTTCTGCGTCTCCGAGAGCGGCGGCCTGGTCGTCGAACGGGTGGACGTCTCCGGGACAGGGGGCAACGCCGTCCTGGTGGAGAACTGCCACAACGTCACCCTCGCCGGGGGGACGATCGCCGGGCCGGGGGACATCCGGATCGCGGCCCGGTCCGAGTTCGCCAACACCTCGGGGGTGACCCTGAGCGGCCTGCGCCTGGTCGACACCGTCCTCAACGAGAACCCTTGCGCGGTCGGCACGGTCGTCCGCGACATCACCTGGGTGAACAGCCGCGACAACAGCTGCTGACCCCCTCCGGGGCGGGCCGACGCACACGGTCCGCCCCGGGGCGGACCGTGTGCATGGTCTCCGCCAACGCGGGGTCGGCGGCCCGTCAACCCGTCCCAAGCCCTGACCATCTCTTCCCTGATCTGGGAAAAATGCCGTTTCCCCCGCTCACAGGGGGTAGGGCGGCGGGGTGTGGGGTGGGTCGACGGGCCCGCCCGCCGACCGAAGGGGGAGGACCATGGCAGGCCACCGTGCGGAGAGGTTCGTGGGGCACCACGTGTTGGACGACGAGGGCAACGACATCGGGAAGATCGCCCGGGTGTACCTGGACGACCGCACCGGTGACGCGACCTGGGCCTCCGTCCACACCGGGCTGTTCGGCATGCGGGAGACGCTGGTCCCCCTCCAGGGGGCGCGGCCGATCCAGGAGGACATCCAGGTCCCCTACGACAAGTCCACCGTCAAGGGCGCTCCGAACATCGACGCCAAGGAGCACATCTCGCCGGAGGAGGAGCAGACGGTCCGCCGGTACTACGAGGAGCACGCGCCGTCGTCCTCGGGCCGGACCACCGAGGGGTGGGGCGCCGAGGGCCGGACCACCGACACGGCGGGGCGGACCGACACGGCCCCCGAGGGGTGGGCCGAGCCGACCGGGGCGCCGCCCCGCGCGGCCGGACCCGGCCCCGTCGGCACCGGTGAGCACGAGGCGGCCGCCGGAGCCGACGAGGAGGTCGTCATCCGCTCCGAGGAGGAGGTCGACATCGGTGTGGAGCGGCGCGAGTCCGGCCAGGCCAGGATGCGCCGCCACGTCGACACCGAGCGGTTCGACGAGGCCGTCCCGGTCTCCCACGAGGAGCTGGAGGTCGAGCGCCGCCCGATCACCGACCCCGCCGACGTCACGGACGCGCACTCCATGGAGGAGGGGGAGGAGACCTTCACCCTCTACGAGGAGCGCCCGGTCGTCTCCAAGCGGCAGGTGCCGGTGGAGGAGATCCACGTGCGCAAGCGCGAGGTGACCCACGAGGAGCACGTCGAGGGCGAGCGCCGCGCCGAGCGGATCGAGTTCGAGGACGAGGACGGAAACCCCGACGGGCGCTGACGCGGTCGGCCGGGGCGCGGACGCTCCGGCGGACCGCGGTGGTGGCTCCGGCACCCCTCCCGGGGAGCCGGGGCCACCTCTAGAGTGGGACGACGCCCCGACGAGAACGAGGACCGTCCCATGCGCACCTTCGAAGCCCTCACCACCGACGACGTGGTGCGGCGGTTCCTGGCCGCCTACCCCGGGACCGACGCCGTCTCGCGGTCGGGCAACGAGTACGTGGAGGGCGTCCTGCGGCTGGCGGGGGAGCAGCGCGGCGGCCGGTGGTACCGGGCCGTCCTGACCGGCGACGACATCGCCGGGGTCCTGCTGCCCTGGCACGCCGGCGAGTACGGGGAGCGCGAGCCGGTGCCCCCCGCCGGGGCCACCGTCGCCGAGGCGGCGGCCACCCTGCGGGAGTGGCGCGAGGACTACCACCGCACCAACCCGGACTGCTGGGGCCGGCTGTCCTGGATGGCCGCGGCCCCGCACGGCCCGCTGTTCCTGAGCGACGGCGCGGTCGACCACCCCTACTACGAGCGGATGGAGCGCCGGGAGGGGCTCACCCACCTGGACGGCCTGCACCGCATGCTGGCCTGGACCCTGTGGGAGCGGCTGCCGGACGAGGTGGAGGCCTACGTGGCCGGGTAGCCGGTCAGGCGCAGACCGACGAGAGGGACACGGCCAGGGCGTTGCGGCCCGGGCGGTCCATGCCGCGCTCGTCGGCGACGCGGCGGGCGGTGCGGGCCAGTTCGGCCTCGCAGCCGGGGGCCGCCAGGCCGGCGCCGGCGTCGGTGAGCGCGCCCACCAGGGCCGGGGTGATCCGGTCCAGGTCGGCGCGGGCGTCGGCCAGGTCCGGCGGTCGCAGCGGACTCCGGTCGGGATGGGCGTACCAGTCGGCGTGCCTGCCCCGCTGGATCACCTTGTTGGCCTCGATCTGGTCGCGCATGACCGCCAGCGCGACCTCCGGGTCGCCGCCCAGGGCGCGGGCCGACCGCTCCGCCTCGGCCAGCACCGTCGCCTCCCGCTCGGGCGCCTCGACCGGGTCGCCGCTGTGCCATTTGGCGGCCGCCACCAGTTCGGCGGTGGCCAGCCGGTCGGCCGACAGTTCCACCACCGGGGCCAGGAGGGCGGTCACCGGGGGCGCGACCGTGGCGGAGGCGGCGGTGGCACAGCCCAGGACGAGTGCCGAAGTGACGGTGGCGGCGATGAGACGCACGGTGGACCCCTCGGAAGACGGGAGGTGGACATCCGGAGTGTAACCACATGACCGCGGATTGTTAGGGAAAGCGGTCGATCCGGTTCCGCTTCCCCGGCTCGCGGTCGCCGTGCCCACCGGGGTGTCATCCCGGCGATCGCCACGAAGGGCACATAAAGTCGCACTGTCGGTCACCGGGAGGGGAGTGCCATGCAGGAGGACGTCGGCGCGGAGATCACCGAGGAACCCGTCGAGGGCGACACCGCCCCCGAACCGCGGGGCCGCGAGGCGGCGCCCGGGCGCGGACACACCCTCGTCATCGGGGCGGGCATGGCCGGACTGTCGGCCGCCGACCGCCTGGCGGAGGCCGGCGAGCGCGTCACCGTCCTGGAGGGCCGGGCCCGCACCGGCGGGCGCATCCACACGTTCCGCGAATGGGACGGCACCACCCTGGACGCCGGGGCCTCCTGGATGCGCGGCGAGGAGAACAACCCCCTGGCCGACCTGGTCCGCTCCCTGGGGCTGCGCACCGCCGTGTTCAACCGTTCCACCGAGACCGCCTACGACCCCAAGGGCCGCCGGCTGCTCTTCGACCGGCACCGCCGCAACATGGAGGACGTCAACCTCCTGCACGAGCACATGTACTGGGCCAACATCGGCGCGGGCTCCCAGGAGTCCATGGAGCAGGGCATCGACCAGGCCCTCTACGACGCGAACCTGGTGCGCGCCCGCGCCCGCGACGCCAAGGAGATCGTGCACCGCATGGTCGAGGGCGACCACGGCGCCGACGCCGAGGAGGTCTCCTTCGAGGCGGTGGGCGCCCTGCACGAGTTCAGCGGCGACGACGTGGTGTTCCCCGACGGTATGGGACAGATCACCGACCACCTGGCGCGCGGCCTGGACGTGCGCCTGGAGCACGTGGTCCTGGAGGTGTCCCACGGCGAGGACGGGGTGTCGGTGCGGGTGGACACCCCCGGCGGGGAGGAGACCCTCACCGCCGACCGGGCCGTGGTCACCCTGCCCCTGGGCGTGCTCAAGGCGGGCCAGGTGGACTTCCGCCCGGAGCTGCCCGAGGACAAGAGGCTGGCGATCGAGCGGCTGGGCAACGGCCGCCTGGAGAAGCTGTTCCTGCGCTTCGACGAGGTGTTCTGGGGCGACGCCGAGGTGCTCGTGCACCTGGGCACCGAGCACGGCGCCTGGTTCCACTGGTACGCGGGCCAGCGGGTGCTGGGGGTGCCGGTGCTGGTGTCCCGCAACGGCGGCGCCCCGGCGCGGTTCCTGGCGAAGATGTCCGAGGGGGAGGTGGTGGAGCACGCGATGGCGTCGCTGCGCACCATGTTCCGCAAGGCGCCCGACCCGGTGGACCACCACCTCAGCGCCTGGACGGACGACCCCTTCGCGCGGGGCGCGTTCTCCTACACCGCCGTCGGCTCCGGCGACGGGGACCGGGTGGCGCTGCGCGCCTCGGTGGACGACCGGCTGTTCTTCGCCGGGGAGGCCACCGAGATCGAGCACATCGCCACGGTGCACGGCGCGCTGCTGTCGGGGCTGCGCGCCGCGGACATGGTCCTGGAGGCCCAGGGCTGAGGCGCGGGCCCGCCGGGGCGGGCCCGCGGCCGGGTCAGAGGTCGCGCAGCTCCTGTTCGACCGCTTCGACCTTGCCCTCCAGCGCCCCGGTGACGCCAGGGCGGATGTCGGCCTTGAGCACCAGGGACACCCGGCCGGCGCCCTCGCCCGCGGCCTCGGTGGCGGCCTTGACCACGGCCATCACCTCGTCCCACTCCCCTTCGACCGTGGTGAACATGGCGTCGGTGCGGTTCGGCAGGCCGCTGTCGCGCACGACCTTGACGGCCCTGGCCACCGCCGGGGCGACGGATTCGCCGGTGCCCATGGGGCTGACGGAGAAGGCGACGAGCATGGGGTCCTCCCGGTTTCGCTGTGGTTCTGCTCCGGCCAGCCTCGCAGACGGCCCCGCGCCCCGGCCACACCCGGCGTGCGGGCGCGTCGCCCGGCCGGCGGGCGCGCCGGCGTCCGCCGGGGCGGCCACGTGGGGGAACGCTTCCGGGACCCGGTTCGTTCGACCTGGGGGATCGCACGGAGCGAAAACGACATATCGGTCAATCAACCTGTAATGCCGCAGGGTACGATGGGCGGGCGATCGCCTGCCGGGCCACAGGGGGAGTGGGGCACCACGGTGGCGGAGAACGACACCTCGGACCGTTATCGTTGGCGTCATGGGGCGATCCGCGGAAGATGGCAGACTCGAGGCGGGGGGCGATGTGGCCAGCCCGGCGGTCAGTGACCGTATCTGGACGGTTCCCAACCTGCTGAGCATGCTGCGGCTGCTGGGCGTCCCGCTCTTCCTGTGGCTCGTCCTGGTGCCGCAGGCCGACTGGTGGGCGCTGGGCGTGCTCGCCTTCGCCGGGCTCAGCGACTGGCTCGACGGCAAGATCGCCCGGGCCTGGAACCAGACCTCCCGGCTGGGCACGGTCCTGGACCCGCTGGCCGACCGCCTCTACATCTTCGCCGCCCTGCTGGGGCTGGTCGTGCGCGACATCGTCCCGTGGTGGCTCATGGCCATCCTCGTCCTGCGCGACGTCCTCATCCTCGGCGCCCTGCCGCTGCTGCGGTATTTCGGCTACGGCCCCCTGCCGGTCAACTTCGCCGGCAAGGCCGCCACCCTGTGCCTTCTCTACGCCTTCCCCCTGCTGTTCATCGCGGGTTACGCCAGCGTCGTCGGAGATGTGGCGCAGATTATGGGTTGGGCCTTCGCGCTGTGGGGAACGGCTCTTTATTGGTGGGCCGGACTGCTGTACGCCGTTCAGGGACTGCGCCTGATCGCCCAGACCCGCCGTGACGAACGCGTCGATCTCACCGACGGTCACCGTGCCGCCGAGGACGGCGACCCCGGTCGCGGCCTCGACCCGGGTCGCTCCGATCCAGCCACACAGGCGACCGCCGACGGCGACCCCGGCGCGGACGTCGACGGTCTCGGCCTGCCAGGCCGGGAGCAGGGGCGGACGGGCACCTGATCCACCGACGGACCGGCTCACCGCGAGTCCTGTCGGAACGAAAGGGAGTGTCGTCTCCACCATGAGAACATGTCCCACCGCGCGGTCGTCCGCGCACTCCGAACACCTTTTCCCCGCGGTGCCTCCCGCGGTCCCCGCACCCTCCACCGTGCGGAGGTGCCGGCGATGACCGCCCGCGAGGAGGGCGCCGCTGCGCCCTCACCGAACATGAAGGCCGTCGTCATGGCCGGGGGCGAGGGCACCCGCCTGCGCCCCATGACCGCCAACCAGCCCAAACCCCTGCTGCCGGTGGTCAACAAACCCATCATGGAGCACGTGCTGCGGTTGCTGCGCAAGCACGGCTTCACCGAGACGGTGGTCACCGTCCAGTTCCTGGCCACCCTGATCCGCAACTACTTCGGCGACGGCGAAGAGCTCGGCATGAAGCTGCACTACGTCGCCGAGGAGGTCCCGCTCGGCACCGCCGGCAGCGTCAAGAACGCCGAGGACCACCTGCGCGGCGAGCCCTTCATCGTCATCTCCGGCGACGCGCTCACCGACATCGACCTCACCGACATGGTGCGCTTCCACCGGGAGAAGGGCGCCAAGGTCACCATCGCCCTCAAGCGGGTCCCCAACCCGCTGGAGTTCGGCATCATCATCGTCGACGAGCAGGGCCGCATCCAGCGCTTCCTGGAGAAGCCCACCTGGGGCCAGGTCTTCTCCGACACCGTCAACACCGGCATCTACATCATGGAGCCGGAGGTCCTGGACCGGGTCGCCGCGGGCGAGGTGGTCGACTGGTCCGGCGACGTCTTCCCCGAGCTCCTGGAGGAGGGCGAGCCCCTCTACGGCTACATCGCCGACGGCTACTGGGAGGACGTGGGCACCCACGAGAGCTACCTCAGCGCCCAGGCCGACGTGCTGTCGGGCAAGGTCGCGGTGGAGATCGACGGGTTCGAGGTCTCCCCGGGCGTGTGGGTCGGCGAGGGCGCCCAGGTCTCCGCCGAGGCCGTGCTCAAGGGCCCGCTCTACATCGGCGACTACGCCAAGGTGGAGGCCGGCGCCGAGCTGCGCGAGTTCACCGTCGTGGGCAGCAACGCCGTGGTGCGCGCCGAGGCCTTCGCGCACCGCACCGTGCTGCACGACAACGTCTTCATCGGCCGCGGGGCCAACCTGCGCGGCGCGGTCATCGGCAAGAACACCGACGTCATGGCGGCGGCCCGGATCGAGGAGGGCGCGGTCGTCGGCGAGGACTGCGTCATCGAGTCCGAGGCCTACCTCCACAACGACGTCAAGGTCTACCCGTTCAAGACCATCGAGGCCGGCGCGGTCGTCAGCACCAACGTCATCTGGGAGTCGCGCGGGCAGCGGTCGCTGTTCGGGCCGCGCGGCGTCTCGGGCCTGATCAACGTGGAGATCACCCCGGAGCTGGCGGTGCGGCTGGCCAACGCCTACGCCACCACCCTCAAGAAGGGCGCGATCGTCACCACCTCGCGCGACGTCTCGCGCGCGGCCCGGACGCTCAAGCGGGCGGTCATCAGCGCCCTGACGGCGGCGGCCATCGAGGTGCGCGACCTGGAGGTCGTGCCGCTCCCGGTGGCCCGCTTCCACACGTCCCAGAGCGGGGTCAGCGGCGGCATCACCGTGCGCACCACCCCGGGGGACCCGGAGTCGGTGGACATCCTGTTCCTGGACTCCGACGGCGCCGACCTGTCCCCGGCGGCCCAGCGCAAACTCGACCGGGTGTTCTCCCGGGCCGAGTACCGCAGGGCCTTCCCCGGGGAGATCGGCGAGCTGACGTTCCCCTCGCGCAACGTGGAGAACTACGCCCACGACCTGCTGCGCGCGGTGGACACCTCCGGGGTCGCCGAGGCGGGCCTGAAGGTCGTGGTCGACTGCGCGGGCGGCAGCGGCTCGCTCATCCTGCCCTCGCTGCTGGGCCGGATCGGCGTGGACGTGCTCACCGTCAACAACCGGCTCGACGAGGACTCGCCCACCGACACCGCGGCCAAGCGCAACCGCGACCTGGAGCGCCTGGGCGAGCTGGTCTCCGGCTCGGGGGCCGACTTCGGGGTGCGGTTCGACCCGGTGGCGGAGCGGCTCTCCATCGTGGACGAGAAGGGCGAGCTGGTGGACGGCGAGCGCGCCCTGCTCGCGGTCCTGGACCTGGTGTGCGCCGAGCGCAAGGGCGGCAGCGTGGCGCTGCCGGTGACCATCACCCGCGTGGCCGAGCAGGTGGCCCGGGCCCACGGCGTCGAGGTGCTCTGGACGGCCACGGCCATCAACGAGCTCACCAAGGCGGTACAGGAGGGGGACGGCGTCATCCTGGCCGGGGACGGCCGGGGAGGCTTCGTCATCCCCGAGTTCAGCCCGACCAGTGACGGCATCGCGGCCTTCGTGCGGCTGCTGGGCCTGGTGGCGCGGACCCGCAGCACGCTGAGCCGGATCGAGGGGGCCATCCCGCACGCGCACCTGCTGCGCCGCTCGGTGCCCACCCCCTGGGCCGTCAAGGGCAGCGTCATGCGGGCGGTCGTGGAGGCGGCGGGCGACCGCGGGCTCGACACGACCGACGGCGTGCGCGTCCTGGAGCCCGACGGCAGCTGGGCGCTGGTCCTGCCGGACACCGCCGAGGCCGTGACCCATCTTTGGGCCGAAGGTCCCGACCCGGACACCGCCCACCGGCTGCTGGCCGAGTGGGCGAACGTCGTCGAACGCGCCGAGGGCTGACCTCGGATCCCTGCCGGGGTGCGGGCCGTGTGGCCCGCACCCCCTTCGGTGTACGGTGGAAACAACGGCCCCGGTGCCGGTGGCCAAGCCGTGCCCGCTGGCTAAACTGGGCATAACGACAGGTCGTGGTGGTACGGCGGCGGCGAGGCGAATCCGTGGGGTGCGGGAGCGAACCAAAACCCCCGGAGCGGCATCGGTAACCAGAGAGGTGTCTCTTCTCGTCGGGACCGTCCCCGGCGGAGTCGGTGCTCCGGGCACCGGATCCGCCGTTCGCCCCACCGCTCCCGAGGCGGGGTGTCCACGGCAGGCCGACGAGGAGCGAAGCCCTTCCCGGACAGGGATATGGTTTAAAGTCGAGTGTTCCCTGGAGCGCCGCGTCGCCTACCGCACGGGCCTTCCCGCAACGGCGGACCCGGTAGAGGTGATGAGGAGTACAACATGGGGGATGAGACCTAGCGACCGACCGTGCGAGGTGCGCCGCTGCCGCGACAGCGGATCGTCTCGCCGCGTTCCGGACGCCGTGCGGGCCCCTCGCCCGCACGACGACCGGAACGTGCCACCGATCAGCCGAATCAAGCACCGCCCCGTGCGGTAGGAGGCCGAGCCGACCTATGTCGAGCGTTTACTGCACGCAGTGCGGTCACGCCGTTGCGGATGATGCCCGTTTCTGCTCCCACTGTGGGACCCCCGTCCGCAGGGACGGACAGCCCGGTCCCCGGCCCGGGGGGAGCGGGGAGTCCGCCGGAGACGTCACGTCCACCATCTCCATCTCCGGCATACAGGCCCTGGAGGAGGAGGACTCCGGTGACGAGTCGGGCAACGTCGACCCCACCAACGTCGACGCCCTGCCGCCCGGTACGGCTCTCCTGGTGGTGAAGCGCGGTCCCAACGCCGGCAGTCGCTTCCTCCTGGAGAACGACGTCACGACCGCCGGGCGCCACCCCAACAGCGACATCTTCCTCGACGACGTCACCGTCTCGCGGAGGCACGTCGAGTTCTTCCGCCGCGGCAACGGTTTCGGCGTCCGCGACGTGGGCAGCCTCAACGGCACCTACGTCAACCGGGAGCCGGTGGACGAGGCCGAGCTGGGCGGCGGCGACGAGATCCAGATCGGCAAGTTCCGGATGGTGCTGCTGACCAAGCCGCGCCGCTGAGGAACGGTATCGGGCGTGCGCGCGCACCGTTGACGGCGGCGGCCGGGGCCGAGTAGGTTTGCGGCCCCCCGCCGCCGGAGAGCTTTGTATCGAAGGGTGCCGATTTCGCCCTCGGGTCCTGATCCAACGGGGGATACAGGGACGAGCGCCCATCCGGCATGACGACTCGTGGGACGGAGCCGCTGTGAAGCACATGGAGTTCGTCGGCGTCCGGGTTGAGATGCCCTCGAACCAGCCGATAATCCTGCTCAAGGAATCCGACGGGGACCGCTACCTCACGATCTGGATCGGCGGGGTGGAGGCGACCGCGATCGCGCTCGCGCAGCAGGGTGTGGTCCCGGCCCGGCCGCTCACCCACGACCTGTTCCGGGACGTGCTGGACGCGCTGGACACCCAGCTCACCACGGTCAACATCACCGGGCTGAACGACGGCATCTTCTACGCCGAGCTCGTGTTCAGCAACGGTGCCGAGGTCAGCGCCCGGCCCTCGGACTCGATCGCGCTGGCGCTGCGGACCGGTACGCCGATCTACGCGCACGAGGACGTGATCGACGAGGCCGGGATGCCCATCCCGGACGAGCAGGAGGACCAGGTCGAGGCGTTCAGGGAATTCCTCGACAACATCACGCCCGAGGATTTCGGGCGCCGTACGGAGTGAAACCGCGCCGGGCGCTCGGGGACGCCCCGGAACACGGCCGCGACCTGCGGTGATGTTCCGGGGTGCCGGTGTTAGATTGGGGACGGGGAAGTGAACGTCGAGGTCGGGGCCGAAAAACGGGGTGCGCGCACACGGCGTGACCACCGCGGCTCCGCGGCACCCGGGGGCGCGCACTTGGCGACGCGCCGAGGGGTGTCGTTGACGCTGCCCTCCGGCCGCCTTACGGTCGGTGCAGTGGAACCCGCGGCGCACCCGTTCCCTCTGTGGACATCCCCTGTCGAGACCGCCGCGGGACGAGAAGCCGGAGGTCGGCGTGGCGGTAGCGAGCGGCAAGCGGGAACCCCATGACAGGCGGTCCGCGCTGCGGCTAGCGGGGCAGCAGGGCCTACCGTGCGAAGAGGACGTGGTGGCGCCGCCTATGGACGTCGGGTACCGGGGTCCCGCGGCCTGTACGGCCGCCGGGATCACCTACCGTCAGCTCGACTACTGGGCCAGAACCGGCCTGGTGGAGCCGAGCGTGCACACCGGTGCCCACAACGCCCCCCTGTACAGCCTCCCCGACGTCCTGCTGCTCAAGGTGGCCAAGCGGCTGCTGGACACCGGGATATCCCTCCAGCAGATCCGCACCGCCGTGGACCACCTGCGCGGCCGCCCCGCCCCCGAGCTGGCCCGCATCACCCTCATGAGCGACGGCGTCAGCGTCTACGAGTGCACCTCCCCCGAGGAGGTCGTCGACCTCATGCAGCGCGGCCAGGGCATGTTCGGGCTGGCGCTGGCCAACGTCTGGCGAGAGCTGGAGGAGGCGCTGGGCGTGGTCCCGGCCGAGGAGCGCGGCGAACTGCCCCCCGCCCCGCCCGCGGCCCCGGTGGACGAGCTGGCCCGCCGGCGCAAGGAGCGCCGCACCGGCTGACCCGGGCTCCGCGCCGAGCGCCGCAAGCCGATGACGATTCCTGCAAGCGGATGCAAGCCGCTTGCGTTCCATGCCGTACCTTAGGGGCATGAAACGTCGACTCGCGGAGGTCGCCGAGAAGGTCGGGGTCAGCGAGGCCACGGTCAGCCGGGTCCTCAACGGCAAGCCCGGAGTGTCCCCCGGTACGCGCGAAGCCGTCCTGACCGCCCTTGACGTCCTCGGCTACGAGCGCCCCACCCAGCTGCGCGGCGAGCGCGCACGCCTGGTGGGCCTGGTGCTGCCCGAACTCCAGAACCCCATCTTCCCCGCCCTGGCCGAGGTCATGGCCACCGAACTGGCCCGGCGCGGCTTCGCCCCGGTGCTGTGCACGCGCACGGCCGGCGGGGTCACCGAGGCCGACTACGTCTCGCTGCTGCTGTCCCAGCAGGTCTCCGGCATCATCTTCGCCGGCGGGCTGTACGCCCAGGGCGACGCCGCCCACGACCACTACGCCGACCTGCACGAGCGCAACCTGCCCACGGTGCTCGTCAACGCGGCCGTCGACTCCCTGGACTTCCCCCGGGTGGCCTGCGACGACGCGGTCGCCGTCGAGCAGGTGGTCGCCCACCTGCGGGCGCTGGGCCACGAGGGCATCGGCCTGGTGGCGGGCCCGCCCGACCACGTCCCCTCCCAGCGCAAGCGGGCGGCGCTGCGCTCCTGCTTCGGCGACGGCCCGCCGCCCCCGGTGGAGCACGCCCTGTACTCGATGGAGAACGGCCGGGCCGCCGCCGAGCGGCTGCTGGAGCGCGGGGTCACCGGGATCCTGTGCGCCAGCGACGTGATGGCGCTGGGAGCGGTGCGCGCGGTCCGGCGGCGCGGGCTGTCGGTGCCAGGGGACGTGTCGATCGTCGGGTACGACGACTCCCCGCTGATGGCCTGCACCGATCCGCCGCTGACCACGGTGCGCCAGCCGATCGAGGCGATGGGCCGGTCGGCGGTGGAGGTGCTGGCCCGGTGGATCGACGGCGGCCGGGTCTCCCGCGAGGAGCTGATGTTCGAGCCGGAGCTGGTGGTGCGGGCCTCGGCGGGCCCGGCCCCGGCCCGCCCGGACGGCGGCCCCCGGGGCGAGAGGGAGACCGTCCGGGGCTGAGACACGGGGACCCCGGAGGGGGCGTGCGCGACCGCGCACGCCCCCTCTGTCGTGTCCGGGACCCCGTGCGCCGGATGTCCTCGTCCGGGCGGTTCCGCGGGGCTTCGTTACGCCTTCGTTAGGCGGGTTCGCCCGGCTCCCCTGTGTGATCCAGCTCGCATTATGCCTGTATTTCCAGGCTGTGTAGCTGATTTGCAGACTCATGTTCATTTCTTGCAGAAGTGTGTCCGGCTATTTTATCGTTCCGGCACCACCACATGGCTTCCCCGGGGGAGGAGCCGGAAAGGAACGAGCAGGTTATGGGCACACACCGTGTCGCAGTTCCCCGGCGCACCGCACTCGCGGCCGCCGCCGTCGCCCTGGCGGTGGGCGTCACCGCCTGCGGCTCCGACGCCCCGGCCGCCGACGGCACCGTCACGATCGTCGTCAACGGCCAGCCGGAGCGGACCAAGCCGGTCGAGCGGGCGATCTTCGACGACGACGTGGAGGAGTTCCACTCCCTCCACGAGGACATCCGCATCGACCCCCGCGAGGGGTTCATGGACCCCGCGACGTTCCAGACCAAGCTCGCCGGAGGGCAGCTGGAGGACGTCTTCTACGTCTACTTCACCGACCCCGCCGCGCTCATCGAGCGCGGCCAGGTCTCCGACATCACCGAGCAGGCCGAGGCCCTGGGCATCACCGACCGGATCCAGCCCGGGCTGCTCGACGTGTTCCGCGACGAGGAGGGCCGCCTGTACGGGCTGCCCACCGCCAACTACTCGATGGGCCTGGTCTACAACCGGACCCTGTTCGAGGAGGCCGGACTGGACCCCGACTCCCCGCCCACCACCTGGGAGGAGGTCCGCGAGGCCGCCGACGCCATCAGCGACCTGGGCGAGGACTACGTCGGCTTCGCCGAGCTGAGCACCAACAACCAGGGCGGCTGGCACTTCAACGCCTGGATGAACTCCCTGGGCGCCGAGACCGTCGACCGCGGCACCATGACCGCGAACGTCGACGGCGCCCAGGGCCGGGAGATCCTGGAGACCCTCCACGCCATGCGCTGGGAGGACGGCTCCATGGGCGACCGGCAGATGCTGGAGTTCGAGGACCTCCAGCGCATGATGGGCGCGGGGACCCTGGGGATGTACATCGGCGCGCCCGACAACCTCAAGCCCATCGTCGACAACTTCGAGGGCGACTACGACGACTACGGCCTGGCCCCCATGCCCGAGCAGCAGGGCACGCTGATCGGCGGCGAGGGCTACATGTTCAGGGCCGGGCTCACCCCGGAGCAGATCGAGGCGGGCCTGACCTGGCTCCAGTGGAAGTTCCTGGAGCCCGACCGGTTCCAGGAGATGATCGACGACGCCCTCGAACTGGGCTCCCCGGTCGGCCTGCCGATGGCGCCCACGCCCGACATCTGGGTCGGCGGCACCCGCGAGGAGCAGCTGGCCCTGAAGGAGGCCAACGCCAACGTCCCGCTGGACAACTACCAGAGCTTCGTGGACGCCCAGCCCGACATCCCCGGCTTCGTCGAGCCCCCGCAGGCCCAGCAGGTCTACGCGATCCTCGACACGGCCATGCAGGCGGTGCTGACCCGCGAGGACGCCGACATCGACGAGCTGCTCGCCACCGCGAGCGACGAGATCGACGCCGTCCTGGAGTGACGCCCCCGCCCCCGGCGGCGGCCCGCACCCCGGGCCGCCGCCCCGTCCCCACGGAGTCCGCCATGCCCGAAACCGGCACCGCGACCGTTCCCGCGCCGCCGGCACCACCCGCCCCGGCCCGCGCCCCCCGCCGGCCGGCCGGGGCACTGCGCCGCCGCGTCGCCGAGAACGCCGTCGCCTACGCCTTCCTGTCCGCCGCGATCCTCTGCTTCGCCGTCTTCTCCTGGTATCCGGTCACCCGGGGCGTCGCGCTGGCCTTCCAGCGGGTCAACTTCGTCGCCGACCCGGTGTGGGTGGGGCTGGAGAACTTCCGGACCCTCGCCGAGGACCCGCTGTTCGCCACCGCCTGGGCCAACACCGCGCGGTTCACCCTGCTGGCCCTGGTCTTCGGCTTCGCGCTGCCGTTCGTGCTGGCGCTCGTCCTCAACGAGCTCAGGCACGCCCGCGGGTACCTGCGGCTGGTCGTCTACCTGCCGGTGATGCTGCCTCCGATCGTGTCGGCGCTGCTGTGGAAGTGGTTCTACGACCCCGGCCCCGGCCTGCTCAACGGGGCGCTGCGCGCGGTGGGCCTGCCCGGGCTGGGGTGGACCAACTCCGCCGACACCGCGATGATCTCGCTCGTCATCGTCTCCACCTGGGCCAACCTGGGCACCGCCACCCTCATCTACCTGGCCGGACTCCAGGCCGTCCCCGGCGAGCTGTACGAGGCGGCCGAACTCGACGGGGCCGGGCTGCTCCAGCGGGTGTGGTCGGTGACCATCCCGCACATGCGGTTCGTGATCCTCGTGCTCCTGCTGCTCCAGGTCGTGGCGACCATGCAGGTGTTCGTCGAGCCCTACATCCTCACCGGCGGCGGACCCGAGGGGGCCACCACCACGGTCCTGCTGCTCATCTACCGCTACGCCTTCACCTTCGGCGACTTCGGCGCGGCCGCGGCCCTGAGCCTCATGCTCTTCGCGGTCCTGGCCGTGTTCTCCGCCCTGTACCTGTGGGCCACCCGCGCCCGCTGACCCGCCCCTCGAAGGAGAGCCATGATCCCGACCCGGCCCCGGCGGGCCCGCGGCGGCCCGCCCGCGCGCACCGGGGAGCGCACCCTCGTCTCCCCGCTCACCCTCAACAGCCCCCGGGGCAGGATCGGCTACCGGGTGGTCCTGCTCCTGGTGATCGTCCTGTTCACCGTGGTATTCCTGGGGCCGATGCTGCTGGCGGTGAGCGGCTCCCTCAAGCCCCCCGCCGAACTGGTCCGCACCCCGCCCACCCTGCTGCCGCAGGAGTGGCGGCCCGAAACCTACCCCCTCGCCTGGGAGACCCTGGACCTGGGCCGGTACCTGTGGAACACGTTCGTGGTGGTGGGCGGCGCCTGGCTGTTCCAGCTGGGGGTGGCCGTGCCGGCCGCCTACTCGCTGTCGCGGCTGCGCCCCGTGCTGGGCAACGCCGTGCTGGGGATGATGCTGGCGACCCTCATGCTCCCGGCCGCCGCGCTGCTCGTCCCCACCTACCTCACCGTCGCGGACGTGCCGCTGATCGGGGTCAACCTGCTCAACACGCCCTGGGCGGTGTGGCTGCCGATGGCCGCCAACGCGTTCAACGTGTTCGTGCTCAAGCAGTTCTTCGACCGCGTCCCCGCCGAACTGGTGGAGGCCGCCCGGCTGGACGGGGCCGGACCCGCCCAGATCATGCTGCGGATCGTGCTGCCGCTGTCGCGGCCGATCCTGGCGGTGGTGTCGATCCTGGCGATTGTCGCCGCCTGGAAGGACTTCGTCTGGCCGCTGGTGGTGCTCCAGGACCCGCTGGTGCAGACCATCACCGTCCACCTGGCGCGGATCTCCACCGAGATGCCGCTCAACCTCCTCATCGCCGGGATGGTCGTCTCCAGCCTGCCGGTGCTCGCCCTGTTCCTGGTGTTCCAGCGCCAGGTGATCGCCGGGCTCTCCGCCGGCGCGCTCAAGGGATGACCGTCCCTCCCGCCCCCTCCGACGACAAGGACACCGCAACGTGACCGGACACCACGACCCGGACTGGTGGCGCGGCGCCGCCATCTACCAGATCTACCCGCGCAGTTTCGCCGACGGCGACGGCGACGGCGTCGGCGACCTCGCCGGGGTGCTGCGGGAGATCGACCACCTGGCGGAGCTGGGGGTCGACGCGCTGTGGATGAGCCCGTGGTACCCGTCGCCGCTCGCCGACGGCGGGTACGACGTGGCCGACTACACCGACATCGCGCCCGTCTACGGCGACCTGGACCTGGCCGACCGGCTCATCGCCGCCGCCCACGAGCGCGGTATCCGGGTGATCATCGACATCGTGCCCAACCACTGCTCCAGCGAGCACGTGTGGTTCCGGGAGGCGCTGGCGGCCGGGCCGGGCTCGGCCGAGCGCTCGCTGTTCTGGTTCCGGCCCGGCCGGGGCGAGGACGGGGGGCTGCCGCCCAACAACTGGCGGTCCCGGTTCGGCGGCCCCGCCTGGTCCCGGGTCACCGAGGCCGACGGGAGCCCGGGGGAGTGGTACCTGCACCTGTACTCGGCGCAGCAGCCCGACCTGAACTGGGAGAACCCGCGGGTGCGCGAGGAGTTCGACGCGATCCTGCGGTTCTGGTTCGACCGGGGGGTGGACGGGTTCCGCGTCGACGTGGCCGACGGGATGGTCAAGGACCCGGGGCTGCCCGACGCCCCGGAGGGGGACGAGAGCGCGTTCTCCGACCGCGACGGGGTGCACGAGGTGTTCCGGCGGTGGCGGCGGATCGCCGAGTCCTACGGGCCCGACCGGGTGTTCGTGGGGGAGATGTGGCTGCCCGACCCGGAGCGGTTCGCCCGGTACCTGCGGGCCGACGAACTGCACAGCGCGTTCAACTTCGACTTCCTCAGCTGCCCCTGGGAGCCCAAGGCGCTGCGGTCGGTCATCGACCGGACCCTGGCCGCGCACGCCCCGGTGGGGGCGCCCGCCACGTGGGTGCTGTCCAACCACGATGTGACCCGGCACGTCACGCGGTACGGGCGGGCGGGGGACACCGGGTTCTCGTTCGCGGACCGCCGCCACGGCGAGCCCGTGGACCTGGAGCTGGGCACCCGGCGGGCGCGGGCGGCGGCGCTGCTCGCGATGGCGCTGCCCGGCGGGGTGTACGTCTACCAGGGCGAGGAGCTGGGGCTGGAAGAGGTGGACGTCCCGGAGGAGCTGATCGACGACCCGGTGTTCGTCCGCTCGGGCGGCGCGGACCGGGGGCGGGACGGCTGCCGGGTGCCGCTGCCGTGGTCGGGGGAGGGGCCGCCGTTCGGGTTCGGGCCGCCGGGCGCGGCCGATCCGTGGCTGCCGCAGCCCGCGGGCTGGGCCGCGCGCACCGCCGCGGCCCAGGCCACCGACCCCGACGGCATGCTGCACCTGTACCGCCGGGCGCTGGCGGTGCGCCGGGCCGAACCCGCCCTGGGCGCCCCGCCCGCCGACGGCCCGGGGATGCGCTGGCTGGAGGCGCCCGAGGAGGTGCTGGCGTTCGCCCGCGGCGACGTGGCCTGTGTCGTCAACCTGGGCGGGGACCCGGCGGACCTGCCCGCGCACCGGGGGGTGCTGGTGGCCGGCGGGCCCCTGGAGGGCGATCGGTTGCCGTCCGACACGGCGGTGTGGCTGCGGATCGTCCGAGAGGGATGAAAGAGTGAGAGTCGAGGGCTTCGTGCGGAGGACGGCCGTGCGAAGCCCTCCTCGAACCCTGTCCGAGAGGGATGGGAGAAGGAGCCCGTGCGGAGGGACGGCCGCACGGGCTCCCCCCTTTCCACCCCCGGGTCGAAGGCGGTCGCGCGCCCCGGCACACGTGACGGCCACCGGGAGGGGAGCCCCGGGACCACCGGGCCCGAGGTGGCGGTGCCGGCGATGCGGGCGGGGCCGCTGGGGCGGGCGGGGACCGTGGTGCCGTGTGGATGCGGGTGGGAGCCCTCTTCTGGGGTGACGTTGCCCAGGGCCGGGGGTGGCGGTGTGGGTGGTGCGGGTGGGGCCGCTGGGGCGGGCGGGGGTTGTGGTGCTGTGTGGGCGCGGAGGGGAGTCCTCGCCGGGGGCGACGGCGACCCGGGGCGGGGTGTGATGCGGGACACGGTGTGTTCCGGGGGTGGGGGAGCGGCGGGGGCGGCGCGACTGTCCGAGAGAGGAGTGCGGGGCCGCGCGAAGGCCCCGCCGGGGACCGTCCGAGAGAGGACGGTGGAGGGTCCGTGCGGAGGGACGGCCGCACGGGCCCTCGTCGCGCCCGGGCGCGCGAGGCGCGCGGAACGCGCGGGGGGACTCGGCCTGTGGCGATGTGATCGAGTACGGTCGTAACCACAACAGGGATGAAAACCGACATTCGCCCTGTCCGTACAAGTGAACACAGCGTCAGCAGGCTGTCGATACCGCGCGGGAGAGACCCCTGACCCAGGGGCGCCGACGGGGCAATACTCCCCAGTAACCTCTCAGGCACCACGGACCGTGCGGAGAAGGCCGCTCTGAAGCCTGGGCGCCGCCGTGCCCGGTGACAGAGGGGGAGACCGTGAGGAACACCGCCGATCCGCATCGGCCCTGTCACCAGGAGGTCTCCGTGTCCGACCAGCCCGTGAACGTCCCCGGCGCGCCCGCCCGGGTGTTCGCCGACCGCCACGTCGGACCCGCGCCCGGCGCCGTCGAGGAGATGCTCAAGACGGTCGGCTACGGCTCCACCGCCGAGCTCATGGCCGCCGCCGTCCCCGCGTCCATCCTCAGCGCCCCCGGACGCAGCGCGGATCTGGACCTGCCCGAGGCCATCGGCGAGGCCGAGACCCTCGCGGAGCTGCGCGCGCTCGCCGACCGCAACACCGTCGTCAAGCCCCTCATCGGCCAGGGCTACTACGGCACCTTCACCCCGCCGGTGATCCTGCGCAACATCATGGAGAACCCGGCCTGGTACACGGCGTACACGCCCTACCAGCCGGAGATCTCCCAGGGCCGCCTCGAGGCCCTCATCAACTTCCAGACCATGGTCTCCGACCTCACCGGCCTGCCCGTCACCGGCGCCTCCCTGCTGGACGAGGCCACCGCCGCCGCCGAGGCCATGACCCTGGCCCGCCGCGCCTCCAAGAGCAGGGCCGACGTCTTCGTCGTCGACTCCGACGTCTTCCCGCAGACCCTCCAGGTGCTGCGCACCCGCGCCGAGCCGCTGGGCATCGAGGTCGTCGTCGCCGACCTCTCCCGGGGCCTGCCCGAGGGCGACGCCTTCGGCGTCCTGGTCCAGTACCCGGCCTCCAGCGGTGCGGTGCGCGACCCGGGCGCGGTCATCGCCGCCGCCCACGAGCGCGGCGCCCTGGCCGTGGTCGCCGCCGACATCCTCGCGCTGACCCTGCTGCGCAGCCCCGGCTCCCTGGGCGCGGACATCGCCGTCGGCTCCACCCAGCGCTTCGGCGTCCCCCTCGGCTTCGGAGGCCCGCACGCCGGCTACATGTCGGTCGCCGAGAAGCTGCGCCGCCAGATCCCGGGCCGCCTGGTCGGCGTCTCGGTGGACACCGCGGGCCGCCCGGCCTACCGCCTGGCCCTGCAGACCCGCGAGCAGCACATCCGCCGCGAGAAGGCCACCAGCAACATCTGCACCGCGCAGGTGCTGCTGGCCGTCATGGCCGGGATGTACGCCGTCTACCACGGCCCCCACGGCCTGCGCGCGATCGCCCGCCAGGTGCACACCCGCACCGCGGCGCTGGCCGACGCCCTGGCCGAGCGCGGCTTCGAGGTGGTCCACGGCGCGTTCTTCGACACCCTGCGGGTGCGGGTGCCCAGCGCCGACCGGGTCGTGGAGAGCGCCCTGGCCGCCGGGTTCAACCTGCTGCGCGTGGACGCCTCGACCGTCGGCGTCAGCGTCGACGAGACCACGACCGTCGCAGACCTGGCCGCGCTGGCCGAGGCGTTCGGCGGGGCGGGGCACGGCCCCAAGGCCGCCGTGGCCGTGGACGGGGACGCCGACCGCGTGCCCGGGGACCTGGCGCGCGGGGTGGACTACCTCGACCACCCGGTGTTCAACACCCACCGCAGCGAGACCTCGCTGCTGCGCTACATGCGCAGGCTGTCGGACCGCGACCTGGCCCTGGACCGCACGATGATCCCGCTGGGCTCGTGCACCATGAAGCTCAACGCCACCACCGAGATGGAGTCGGTCACCTGGCCGGAGTTCGCGGGCCTGCACCCGCTGGCCCCGCTGGACCAGGCGGCCGGCTCGGTGGCGCTCATCCGCGACCTGGAGTCCTGGCTGGCCGAGATCACCGGCTACGACGCGGTGTCCCTGCAGCCCAACGCCGGCTCCCAGGGCGAGTTCGCCGGCCTGCTGGCCATCCGCGGCTACCACCGCTCGCGCGGCGACGACCACCGCGACGTGTGCCTGATCCCCAGCTCCGCGCACGGCACCAACGCCGCCAGCGCGGTGATGGCCGGCATGCGCGTGGCCGTGGTGGCCTGCGACGAGGGCGGCAACATCGACGTGGACGACCTCAAGGCCAAGATCGCGAAGCACGCCGACGCGCTGGCCGCGATCATGGTGACCTACCCGTCCACGCACGGCGTGTACGAGGACACCATCACCGAGGTGTGCCGCCTGGTCCACGAGGCCGGGGGCCAGGTGTACGTCGACGGCGCCAACCTGAACGCGCTGGTGGGCTGGGCCAAGCCGGGCGAGTTCGGGGCCGACGTCAGCCACCTGAACCTGCACAAGACCTTCTGCATCCCGCACGGCGGCGGCGGCCCGGGCGTGGGCCCGGTCGCGGTCCGCTCGCACCTGGCGGCGTTCCTGCCCAACCACCCGGGCCAGCCCGAGGCGGGCCCGCACACGGGCGTGGGCCCGGTGTCGGCGGCGCCGTTCGGCTCGGCCGGCATCCTGCCGATCTCCTGGGCGTACGTGCGGATGATGGGCGGCGAGGGGCTGCGCACCGCCACCGAGGTCGCCGTGCTGTCGGCGAACTACGTGGCCAAGCGCCTGGAGCCGTACTACCCGGTGCTCTACACCGGTGCGGACGGCCTGGTCGCGCACGAGTGCATCATCGACATCCGCCCGCTGCAGAAGGCGAGCGGCATCAGCAACGAGGACGTGGCCAAGCGGCTGATGGACTACGGCTTCCACGCCCCGACGATGTCGTTCCCGGTGGCCGGGACGCTCATGGTGGAGCCCACCGAGAGCGAGGACCTGGCTGAGCTGGAGCGGTTCATCGAGGCGATGATCGCCATCCGCGGCGAGATCGACAAGGTGGCGGCGGGGGAGTGGGACGCCGAGGACAACCCGCTCAAGAACGCCCCGCACACGGCGGAGGAGGTCACGGCCGACGAGTGGACCCACGGGTACACCCGCGCGGACGCCGCCTACCCGGTGCCGTCGCTGCGCCGCGACAAGTACTGGCCGCCGGTGGGCCGCATCGACCAGGCCTACGGTGACCGGAACCTGGTGTGCTCCTGCCCGCCGCCGGAGGCCTTCGAGCTGTAGTCCGGCCCGGTAGGGCACCGGGGGCTCCGTCCGGATCCGGGCGGAGCCCCTTATTCGGACATAAGGAAAATCTACGACATAAAGGTGAGGCTTCCGGGCTCCCACGGGGCACACGCGCCCCGAAGGGCGACACCGGCCCCCACGGCACTCTCCCGCCGCCGTCGCGCGCGTTAGAGTTGCGGCGACACCCGCGTGTCCCACCGCGCGGACCCCCACCGGAAAGCGCCCAGCATGACCACGACGTCCGGACCCTCCGCACGCCACGGCGGCCCCGTCGACCCCCGGCCGCGGGCCGTCGACCCCCGGGACGCCCCCGCCGGACCCGCGCCCTCGGCGTCGGAGGCGGCCGGTCTGTGCGACCAGGCCCGCGACCTGGCCGAGAACGGCCACCTCGACCGCGCCGCCGAGCTCTACCGCGGCGCCGTCGCCGCCGACCCGCCCCCGGACGTGCTGGCCCGCGCGCTGCTGGGCCTGGCCGTGGTCGAGGACGGCCGCGGCGACACCGCCGCCGCGCGCGACGCCGCCCGCCGGGCCCTGGACACGGGCGACGCCCGGCACGCGCCCCGCGCCGCCCACCACCTGGCGCTGTCGCTGGAGCAGGACGGCGAGGGCGCCGAGGCCGAGCGGGTCTGGCGCCGCCTGCTGGACCTGGGCGGTCCCGGGCACACCGCCGTCGCCCACTACGGGCTGGCCCGAGCGGCCGAGGAGCGCGGCGACCCCGGGGCCGCCGAGGAGCACTGGGAGGCGGCGCTGGCCCCGCCGCCCGAACGGGCGGAGCGGCTGCACACCGAGACCGTGGCCGAGGCCGCCCGGGACCTGGCCGGGAGGCTGCTGGGCCGGGGGGCGCCGGGCGCCGCCCTGAGCGCCGCCGACCGGGGACTGGCCGCGGCCGAGGACCCGGAGCTGCGCCTGCTGCGCGCCGCCGCCCACCTCGAACACGCCATCGCCGACCTGGACGCGGTCCTCGAACCGCCCGGCGAGGGCGGGGAGCCGGCCGCCCCGCCGACCGCCGGGGCCGCCGTGGAGCTGCTGGCCGGCCTGCTGGCGCTGCGCGGGGACGCCGAGGGGGCCGCCGGGGTGTGGCGCGGCGGACTGCGCGACCTCGGGGACGCCACCGCCGAGGAGGTCGGC
The DNA here is from genome assembly GCF_040614155.1 of Nocardiopsis sp. NPDC006139. NCBI lineage: Bacteria > Bacillati > Actinomycetota > Actinomycetes > Streptosporangiales > Nocardiopsidaceae > Nocardiopsis > Nocardiopsis sp. NPDC006139. The sequence continues at coordinate 125,871 of NZ_JBEXTT010000001.1, read as the reverse complement.
GCCCGGCTGCGGCGCGGGTTCGCCCACGGGGGCGAGGAGGACGGGGTGCCCTGGTGGGAGCCCTACCTGACGGAGGCGGTGGCCACGGCCAGCGCGCCGGCGCTGGCGGCGGAGCTGTTCGCGGTGCTGACGCGGATGCACGCCCTGGCGGCGCTGCCCGCGCTGGAGGGGGAGGCGAACCCGGCGCGGCTGCGGGAGGCGCTGGTCCAGGCGGTGCGCACCCCCGACGAACTGGTGTGGGGGCCGGGCCTGCACGCGGATCTGCGGCGCCGGCTGGCGGAGGCCACCGGTGAGCGCGACCTGCTGCCCGAGGACTGGCCCGAGCGCCTGTGAGGCCGCGGGCCGCGGAGCGGTCCGCGCGTACCGCCGCCCGGGGGCTCTGCTCCCGGGCGGGGTTCGTCCGGCCCGTCGGGGGGACCGGTGGGGACGGTGGTGGTCGGGCGTTCGCGGGTCAGGCGGCCAGGACGCGGGGGCGGTGCGGGGCGACGACGGCGCCGTCGGGCAGCAGCTCACCGGTGTCGTCGAAAAGGACGACGCCGTTGCAGAGCAGGCTCCAGCCCTGTTCCGGGTGACTGGACACGACGCGCGCGGCCTCGCGGTCGGTGTCCTCGAAGGACGGGCAGGCGGGTTCGTGGCTGCACATGGGATCGGCCTTTCGCTAGGGACTCGTCATTGAGCTGACGCCAAGAATAGTGGCTCACATCACATGCTTGTCGCGTTTCGGGGCGAAAACACGCGGTCGGTGTCGTCGTCCGCTCTCACACGGTGAGATACCCGCGGATCGCCTGTGGTTCGCATCACCTTCGACCGGATCGCGCGGGGTCAGTACCCGTAGCCGCCCCGGGTCCGGCGCGCCGCCGGACGGCTGCGCATCCCGGCCCCGGCCAGGCCGCCGCGCTGGAACGCTCGCACCAGCTCGCCGCCCAGGTTCACCCCGGCGCCCAGCGCCAGGCCGACCATGACCGCCTCCACCAGCGAGAGCAGACCCGCCACCGCCGTGCCCTGGGTGAACTCGATCAGCCCCCGGTACAGCAGGCTGCCCGGCAGCAGGGGCGCGATCGACGGCACCAGGTAGGGCAGCACCGGGCGGCGGGTGCGCCGGGCCAGCCAGTGGCCCACCACCCCCACGGCCACCGCGCCCACGACGGTGCCCACGACCGGCGGCACCTCGAACACCGCCCGCATGCCCGCGTAGATCACCCAGATCATCACGCCCAGCAGGCCGATGGTCACCAGCATCCGGGGCGGCACCGCCAGCGACACCGCGAACGCGATCGCGATCCCGGCCGCGCCCAGCAGCACGGGCGGGTCCATGGCGGTGCCCGCCGAGGGCAGGGCGTCCAGGTCGATGGACACGCCCAGGCGCACCGCCGTGTACGCGACCGCGCCCACCCCGGACACGATCGCGCCCAGGATGAAGAACGTCTCCAGCAGCCGGGCCGCCGCCGACACGTAGCTGCCGCTGATCCCGTCCTGGAGGCTGGCCACCAGCGGGCGCCCGGGCAGCAGCGCCATGATGTTGCCGGTGATGATCGCCCCCGCCTGGAGCCCCAGCTCCAGCTCGTGGCTCACCCACAGCAGCCCCACGCCGATGGTCGCCGCGACCATCGCCGCGGCGGTCATCTGGTAGAACTCGGCGACCCCGCGCCGGGCCAGGAACACCGACGTGCGGTCGCCCAGCACCGCGGCCAGGAACGCCACCGTCGCCACGATGAGGCCGCCGCCCATCATCACACTGGCGCTGGAGGCGATCAGCCCGAACCCGACCACGATCACCCAGTTGGGGTAGGGCATGCGGGCCCGCCGGATGTGCTCCAGCCTGGCGGCGGCGTCCTCCAGCTCCAGCAGGCCCAGGGCGGCCTGCTGCACCAGCGTGTGGAGCTCGTTGACCCGGAAGTAGTCCAGGGAGCGGCGGCGCACCACGCGCTCGCCGGTGATGGGCGGCTGGTCGCCGCCCGGGTGCGTGGACAGGGTGATGGTGGTGAAGGTGACCGACACCTCCGAACGGGGCAGGTTGAAGGCCACCGTGAGGCTGAGCATCGCCTCGCTGACGGCCTCGGTGCCCTCCCCGCTGGCGAGCATCAGCTCGCCGACCCGCAGCACCAGGTCGATGGCCCGGGCGTCGGGGAGGGGGCGCTCGTCCTCCTCCTCGTCCGGGGCCAGGTCGCGTTCGTGCCGGGCGCGCCAGTCGCGCATCCGGCTGAGCATGCGGTCCTCACCCGACGGCGGGCGGCCCCGCTTGTCCCCCATGTCCGTCCTCCCCTTCCCGCCGCCGCCCCGCGGCGGTCGACCCGGTGTTCACGACCCCTTCAGGGGACGCGGGCCCGTCGGCTCGGGTTCGCCCGCCCGGGGACCGGGTACCGGTGAGTTCGATCACCGGATCATCCTCCCAAGCCGGACGGGCCCGTGCGGCTGAACGCGCCGGGGGCCGCGGGGGCGGATCGGGGGTCATCCGTCCCGCTCCCCGGGGCGCACCAGTCCGCTCTCGTAGGCGTGCACCACGGCCTGCACGCGGTCGCGCAGGCCGAGCTTGGTGAGGATGCGGCCCACGTGCGACTTGACGGTGGTCTCGCCGACGATCAGATGCGCGGCGATCTCGGAGTTGGACCAGCCGCGCGCGACCAGCCGCAGCACCTCGCGCTCGCGGTCGGTGAGGGGGTCGGGGGCCGCGTCCCCGGAGCCGTCGGGGGCGGGCAGCAGCGGGGCGAACCGGGCCAGCAGCCGCTCCAGCACCTGGGGGGAGACCACGGCGCCGCCGGAGGCGACGGTCTCCACCGCCGCGACCAGCTCCTCGGGCGGGGAGTCCTTGAGCAGGAACCCGTGGGCGCCCGCCCGCAGGGTGCCCACCGCGTACTCGTCGAGGTCGAAGGTGGTGAGCACCAGCACCCGGACCTCCTGGTCCAGGGAGCGCGAGCGCTCGACGATGCGGCGGGTGGCCTCGACGCCGTCCATGCCGGGCATGCGCACGTCCATGAGGACGACGTCGGGCAGCAGCCTGCGGGCCGCCTCCACCGCCTCGCGGCCGTCGGAGGCCTCGCCGACCACCGACAGGTGCGGCGCGGCCTCCAGGATCATCCGGAAGCCGGCGCGGACGAGGGGCTGGTCGTCGACCAGCAGCACTGAGACGGGCACAGGCCGATTGTGCCGCATCCGGGGCGCCCCGCGGGGACGGTGCCCGACGTCAGGCCCCCGGGGGCAGGGCGGTGGGCAGCGGCGGAGGGGTGCCGCCGAAGGCCGGGCAGATGGCCTGGTGCTCGCACCAGTCGCAGAGCCTGCTCTTCTTGGGCTCCCAGACCCCGGCGCGGCCGGCCGCCTCGATCCGGGCCCAGATGTCGGAGATCTCGGCCTCGGCGGCGCGCAGCTCGTCCTCGGTGGGGTCGTACCAGCGGATCGCCCCGTCCCCGCCCAGGTAGACCAGTTGCAGCCGGGTGGGGACCACGCCCAGGTCGCGCCAGATCATCACCGCGTAGAAGAAGATCTGGAACCTGGCCTTGTCCTCGAAGCGCGGGGAGGGGGACTTGCCGGTCTTGTAGTCGACGACGCGGATGCGCCCGTCGGGGGCCACGTCGAGGCGGTCGACGTAGCCGCGCAGCCGCAGGCCGGTGGGCAGCTCCACCGAGATGCGCATCTCGCGCTCGCGCGGCTCCAGGGCGGTGGGGTTCTCCAGGTCGAAGTAGCGGCGGACCAGGTCGCGGGCGGACTCCAGCCAGGCGTCGCGGGCGGCCTCGTCGGCGAACAGCGACTCCACCTCGGGGCGCTTCTCCCGGAGCCTGTTCCACTGGGGGTCGACCAGGCCGACCGCGGTGCGGGGGGTGCGGGTCTCGGCGGGCAGCTCGTACAGGCGCTCCAGGCAGGCGTGGACCAGGGTGCCGCGCAGGGCCGCCGCGCTCGGTGCCTCCGGGAGCCGGTCGATGGTGCGGAACCGGAAGAGCAGCGGGCACTGGAGGAAGTCCGACGCCCGGGAGGGCGAGAGCGCGGACGGCAGGAGCACGGTGGTCATACACGTGAGCCTATGAGAAGGGCGTGACAGACGACACCCGTGCGCGCAGGCCCTGTGGTGCCGGGGCCCGCGTGCCGGGTGCGGCGCGGCCCCGTAACCTTGGGGGCGTGACCACCGGCAACGATCGCCCCGCGCCCCGCGACCGCTCCAACGGACTGCTCCTGGGCCGGCCCTTCGGGGTCCCCGTGTACGTCACCGCGTCATGGTGGGTGGTGGCGGTCCTCATCACCCTGGTGTACGGCGGGATCGTGCAGGACCGCCTGGCCCTGCCGTCGGTGTTCTCCTACGCGATGGCGTTCGTGTTCGCGCTGCTGCTGTACGCGTCGGTGCTGGTGCACGAGCTGGCGCACTCGGTGGTGGCCCGGCGGTACGGGCTGCCGGTGCGGCGGATCGTGCTGTACGTGCTGGGCGGGGTCTCCGAGATCGAGAAGGAGGCGCCCACGCCGGGGCGGGAGTTCTGGATCGCGTTCGCGGGCCCGCTGTTCTCCCTGCTGATCGCGGCCGGGGCGTACGGGCTGTTCCGGCTGGCGGACCCGTTCTCCGTGGTGGGCGAGCTGCTGTTCCAGCTGTGGGTTGCCAACCTGCTGGTGGGTGTGTTCAACCTGCTGCCGGGGCTGCCGCTGGACGGCGGGCGGCTGGTGCGGGCCGCGGTGTGGAAGCTGACCGGGCGGCCGCTGGCGGGCAGCGTGGCGGCGGCCTGGGGCGGCCGGGTGCTGGCCCTGGTCGTGGTGGCGGTGCCGCTGCTGCTGGGGTGGGCCGCCGGCGCCCTCAACCCGTGGGGCACGGTCTGGGGCCTGGTGCTGGGCGGGTTCATGTGGATGGGGGCCACCGACTCCCTGCGGGCCGCGCGGGTGCGCTCGCGGGTGCCGGGGCTGCGGGTCCGCGACCTGGCGCGGGCGGCGCTGGCGGTCCCGGCCGACACCCCGCTGGCCGAGGCCGAGCGGCGGGCCGCGGTGATCGGGGCGACGGCCCTGGTGGTGACCGACTCCGAGGGCACGCCGACGGCGGTGGTGCATCCCGGGCTGGCCGCGGAGGTCACCGACGCGCGGCGGGCGTGGGTGCCCGTGGCGGAGGTGGCGCGGGCGCTGACCGCCCACTCGGTGCTCCCGCTGGACCTGGAGGGGGAGGAGATGCTGGAGCGCCTGACCTCCCATCCGCTTCCGGAGTACCTGGTGGCGGACGCCGACGGCGCGGTGCACGGGGTGCTGCGCGCCGCCGACGTCAACGCGGCCATGTCCGGCCGGGAGTGAGCCGGGCGGCGCCGTGACGCCGCCCCCGCCCCCGCCCGCCCGCCCGCCGCAGCCCTCATCTGCGGGCGCCCTCGGGCCACAGGACGGACACCGGGCGGTGCAGGGAGCGGGCGTAGGCGACGATGTCGGCGGTGCCGCCGGGGCCGCGGGCGGGCTCGCCGTCCCACACCGCGACGAGCTGGTCGCAGCGCTCCACCAGGAGGCGGCCCGCCTCCAGGTGCGCCCGGGGCGTGGACTCCACGTGCGGCAGCGTGTGGACGAGGACGGCCTGGGCGAGCAGGCGGTCATAGAGCGGGTGGTGTCCGGCGGGGAGCCCGTCGCGGTACTCCCGGGCGGGGACGATCGCCTCCAGCGGGGCCCCGGCGTCCAGGACCGCGGCGGCGAACAGGGCGTCGGCCCCGTCGGCCAGACAGGAGAGGCCCACCAGGTCGCATCCGTAGGGTTCCAGGTGCGAGTCGATGAGGGCGGCGACGGCGTCGCCCACACCGGGGGTCAGGTTGCGATGGCCGGTGATGCCGATGCGGATCACGTCACCCTCCCTGCTGTTCGTTTAGCCGCCTTTGTACCCAGATGCAGGGACGGCGTTCACGAGCAGCGCGAGGCGGTCGTCGAGGTCTCGGACACACGCGGCCTGCGGCCCTCTGTAGCGCCGTCTGAACGAGCGGACGCGGTCCACGACCCGGGCCGAGCCGAACCGGGTCCCGGTCTCCAGGGCCTCCACGGCCAGCCGGAACGCCTCGTCGACGTCGCCCGCCTCGGCGTGCGCCGCGGCCAGTTCGACCTTGAGCACCGCGGCCTGCTTGGCGCCCCGCCCCTGGGGGCCGGACGCCTCGGCGAAGGCGTCGCGGGCGTCGTGCGGGCGCCGCAGGCGCACCCCCACCAGGGCGCGGTAGCCGGAGACCTTGGCCTGGTCGAAGGCGAACACCCAGGGCCAGGGCGGGTTGACGTTGCCCGAACGGGCGATCTCCTTCTCGGCGCGGCCGATGGCGTGGGCCGCGGCGGAGCGGTCGCCGATGCCGGCGTGGGCCAGCGCCCCCACGCAGGCCAGCCAGGCGCGGGCGGTGGGGTGCGCGGAGGGGCCCAGGACGTGCTCGGCCTCCTGGACCAGGCCCAGGCCCAGTTCGGGGTCCTCCGCGGTGTCGATCTCGAAGGCGGCCAGGGAGCCGAGCATGTACACGTCGAGCAGGCGCATCCCGGCCTGGCGGGCGCGGATGACGGCGGTGCGGTAGTGCATGCGGGCCGACCCCATGTCGCCCTGGTCGGCGTGCAGCCAGGCGGCGAACCCGGAGGCCTCGCTGGCGGCGGCGCTGACGGCGGAGTGGTGGGCGGTGCCGCGGGCCTTGAGGAGCATCCGCTCGGCCAGGTGCACGTGGGCCACGGCGCTGGGCAGCAGGTCGCGGGCGGGCGAGGTGGAGTCCATGCGGCGCTGGCCGCCGGTGATGGAGCGCAGCGCGGGCGCGGTCGTCTCGTCGACGGCGGCGTGGCCGCCCTCGGGCGGGATGCCGAAGGCGGCGCCGGCGTCGGCGGCGCGGGAGGCCGCCGGGGCGGGCGCGGGCGCCGGGTCCTCGTCGGCGTCGAGCGGCAGGGTGCCGTCGAAGCGCAGCAGGTGCAGCGGGATGTCCAGACGCCGGGCCAGGTCGTGCACCTGGGTGACGGTGAGCGACTGCTGGCCGTTGACGACCCGGGAGACCCAGCTCTGGGAGTAGGCGACGGCGCGCGCCAGGTCGCCCTGGGACCAGCCGCGGGCGGTGCGCACCCCCTCGATGACGGTCGCCATGTCGCAGGTGGCCAGGGCGGCCGCGATGCGCGGCCGGGACCACAGGTCCGGTGGAAGTTGGGACATGGAGTTCAGATTAGGGATTCGCGGTGCCGGAGGTGGCCGTGTTCGGTCCGGCGGTACCGGGTAAAGCCCGGGATCGCGGTTTTTCGTGGCTTCTCACAACCCCGTTCTAACGTTCTTAGGTGAGCGCTCCGCCCCTTGTGGCATGGGTTGTTGAGATAAGGGCGATAAAAACCTTCTGTCGGCTTTCATTGTGTTCCGGGGGTGTTCTCCGGGAGGGTTCCGCCTTCCCCGGGAGGGCCACGCATAACCGCTCATGCGTGATCCGCATAGGCGTGCTTTTCCGGTCCCGGCGGTGGGGCAGAGTGAGAACGTCGTTGGCGACCACAGGGGAGGCCTGAGTGACCGTCGATACCCCACCGGCGGGTGACCCGGACATGCGGTGTCCGGGCGAGATCGACCTCGTGCTGCGCGGGCTGGCCGCGGAACTGCGCTCGCACGGGGTGGAGGCCCGCGAGGACGGGGTGCACGGGATCGTGCACGCCGGGCCGCAGCACGCGCTGCTCCGGCCGCACCGGGGCGACCTGTGGTGGTGGATGCGGTGGCCGGGGGAGCCCCGGCCGCTGGCGGGGGTGCCCCTGTCCCCGGCCACACGGACCTCCGAGGCGGTCCGCCGCATCCTGGGGGCCCTGGACCGCACCTGAGACCGCGCGGTCCGCACCGCGCCCCCCGGGGCGCGGATCCGGCCCGCGCCCCAGGGCGGGCGGTGCATGGGCTTCCCCGGAACCCAGTCTCCCTCTGTGCGGGGCCGCCCGGCCCCGCCCGCCCGACCGCCCCGCCCCCGGACCGCGCCCCCCGCGCCCGGGTCCGGCGGGGAGACCGGAACGTCCCGACCGCAGTCCCTCCGCGGCCGGGCCGGGTCCGGAAGTGTTCCGGCCGCACCTCCCCCGTGGCCGGGGCACGACGACCGCCGGCACGGTCCCCCGTGCCGCGGCGGTCCCGCCCCGCGCCCCCGGGCGGTTCACGACGGGGCGCGCCCCGGCCCCTTCCCCTTTGCGGCCGGGGCGCGCCACCGCCCCCGTCCGAGGCGCGGGCCGGGGCGTCAGGCGCCCGGGAGCGCCGCGCCGGGGCCGTGGGCGGCCAGGGCCGCGCCCACGATGCCCGCCGTGTTGCGCAGCTCGGCCGGGACGATCGGGGTGCGGATGTCCAGCAGTGGCAGGAACTTGTCCGACTTGCGGCTCACCCCGCCCCCGACCACGATCAGGTCCGGCCACAGCAGGTCCTCCACCACCCGGTAGTACCTCTGCAGGCGCTTGTGGGCCCACTCGTGGTAGGACAGGCCCTCGCGCTCCTTGGCGCCCGAGGACGCCTTGGTCTCGGCGTCGTGGCCGTCGATCTCCAGGTGCCCGAACTCGGTGTTGGGCACCAGGTGCCCGTCCACCACCAGCGCCGTGCCGATCCCCGTGCCCAGGGTGGTCATCAGCACCACGCCCGAGACCCCCTTGGCGGCCCCGTAGCGGGCCTCGGCCACCGCCGCGGCGTCGGCGTCGTTGAGCAGCCGCACCGGCCGGCCGGTGACCCGGGCGAACAGCGCCCGCGCGTCGGTGCCGATCCAGCTCTTGTGCAGGTTGGCGGCGGTGCGCACCACACCGTTCTGCACCACGCCCGGGAAGGTGACGCCCAGGGGAGGGCCGTCCGCCTGGGGGAAGTGCGCGGCGATCTCGCCGACGATCTCGGCGACCTCCTCGGGTCCGGCGTGGTGGGGCGTGAGGATCTTCAGGCGGTCCTCGAGGAACTCCCCGGTGGTCAGGTCGACCGGGGCCCCCTTGATGCCGCTGCCGCCGATGTCGATCCCCAGCCCGGTGGTCGGCTCTGACATGGGTCCTCGTCTCCGTGTCCGTGCTCAGGCGAGCAGATCGGCCCGCTGGGCTGATACTGCCCTGACGGGCGGGGCTTCGCACACGGGGCCGGCGCGTGTCCGCCCGCCGCGGACGGGCCCAGGTGGTGTCGGCGGACCGATACGCTGGACGATCGCCCCGACCGAACCGAATCTGGGAAGACGAGAGCGACGTTGACCGGTATCCATGGCCGCCGTGGTCCCTTCACCGACGGTGACACCGTGCAGTTGACCGACCCCAAGGGGCGCATGCACACGATCACCCTCCACGAAGGGGGCACCTTCCACTCCCACAAGGGCAAGGTCGAGCACTCCGACCTCATCGGCCGGCCCGAGGGCAGCGTCGTGCGCTCCAACACCGGTACCGCCTATGTGGCGCTGCGCCCCCTGCTGATCGACTACACCCTGTCGATGAAGCGCGGGGCGACCATCGTCTACCCCAAGGACGCCGCCCAGGTCCTGGTGGAGGCCGACATCTTCCCCGGCGCGCGCGTCGTGGAGGCCGGCGCCGGGTCCGGCGCCATGTCCAGCTGGCTGCTGCGCGCGGTGGGGGAGAAGGGCATGGTGCACTCCTACGAGCGCCGCGCCGACTTCGCCGAGATCGCCCGCAAGAACGTCGAGCGGTTCTACGGCGGCCCGCACCCCGCGTGGAAGCTGACCGTCGGCGACCTCGTCGAGGAGCTCGACGAGACCGACGTGGACCGCGTGTTCCTGGACATGCTGGCCCCCTGGGAGTGCCTGGACGCCGTGGCGGGGGCGCTCATCCCCGGCGGCCTGCTGTGCTGCTACGTCGCCACCACCACCCAGCTCTCGCGCGTGGTGGAGGAGCTGCGCGAGGACGAGCGGTTCTACGAGCCGCGCTCGTGGGAGACCATGCTGCGGACCTGGCACGTGGAGGGCCTGGCGGTGCGCCCGGACCACCGCATGATCGGGCACACCGGGTTCCTGGTGGTGGCCCGCCGCCTGGCCGACGGGGTGGAGGCTCCCGAGCGCCGCCGCCGCCCGGCCAAGGGCGCCTACGGCCAGGACTACGAGGCGGCCCGCGCGGCCGCGGGCGGCGCCGCCGCGCCCGCCGCCGAGGTCGCGCCCGCCGCCGGGGCGGAGCGGGAGCCGACCGCCCAGGAGTCCCCCGCGCAGGACTCCGCCGCACAGGACACCGCCGCGGAGTGACCCCCGCGCGGGGACGCGCCGCCCGCACCGGCCGCGGGACGCCCCGCGGCCCCGGCGGGGCGGCGGGCGCAACCGCGGCACGGCCCGTCCGGAGCACGTCTCCGGGCGGGCCGTCGCGTTTCCCGAAAGGGCGTCCCGGGGCGCTCCCCGGCGTTCGAGTACCGTAAACATGTCCGTTTCATCCCCGGCGACGTGCACGGCGCCGCCGCGCCGTCAAGGGGCCGAAGCGTGACCCGGTCCCGCCCGAGAGGTTACTTTCTCATTACGTCGGGTCATCCTCTAGCAGCCTGACCTGCGGTGACGCAAGGTCTTGAAATGAGGCCTACGACACTCGTCGGGGCTGGGAGGTTAGGAATAGGGCAGGGGTAGGTACGCTCCCGAGTAGTCGTCCTTCTAAAAGGAGGTGGCGGACGTGGCCGAGCGCGACGACGAGCGTCAGAGCGACCGGGACCGTGAAGTCGCTGAACTCACGGCCCAGGTCTCCTACATGGAAAAGGAACTCAGCGTGGTCCGGCGCAAGCTCGCCGACTCGCCCCGACATGTACGCCTCCTCGAGGAGCGCCTCAGGGAGGCCCAGGCCAACCTGGCGGCGGCCAACGGCCAGAACGAGCGGCTGGTCTCCACTCTCAAGGAGGCCCGCGAGCAGATCGTGGCCCTGAAGGAGGAGGTCGACCGGCTGGCGCAGCCGCCGTCCGGCTTCGGCGTCTTCCTGGGCGGGCGCGACGACGAGACCGTCGAGATCTTCACCAACGGCCGCAAGATGCGGGTCAACGTGAGCCCCTCCGTGGACGTGGACGAGCTGCGTCCCGGCCAGGAGGTCATGCTCAACGAGGCCTTCAACGTCGTCGAGGTGGAGTCCTTCGAGACGGTCGGCGAGGTCGTGATGCTCAAGGAGATCCTCGAGGACGGCGAGCGCGCCCTCGTGATCTCGCACCACGACGAGGAGCGCATCGTCCGCCTGGCGGACCCGCTGCGCGACGAGCCGATCCGGCCCGGGGACTCCCTGCTGCTGGAGCCGCGCTCGGGGTACGTGTACGAGCGCATCCCCAAGTCGGAGGTCGAGGAGCTCATCCTCGAGGAGGTCCCCGACATCGCCTACACCGACATCGGCGGCCTGTCCGGGCAGATCGAGCTCATCCGCGACGCGGTCGAGCTGCCCTACCTGCACAAGGACCTGTTCCGCGAGCACAAGCTGCGCGCGCCCAAGGGCGTGCTGCTGTACGGCCCGCCCGGCTGCGGCAAGACGCTCATCGCCAAGGCGGTCGCCAACTCGCTGGCCAAACAGGTCGCCGAGCGCACCGGCCGCGACGTGGGCAAGAGCTTCTTCCTCAACATCAAGGGCCCGGAGCTGCTCAACAAGTACGTCGGCGAGACCGAGCGGCACATCCGCCTGGTCTTCCAGCGGGCCCGGGAGAAGGCCTCCGAGGGCACGCCGGTCATCGTCTTCTTCGACGAGATGGACTCGATCTTCCGCACCCGCGGCTCGGGCGTGTCCTCCGACGTGGAGAACACCATCGTCCCGCAGCTGCTGAGCGAGATCGACGGTGTCGAGGGCCTGGAGAACGTCATCGTCATCGGCGCCTCCAACCGCGAGGACATGATCGACCCGGCGATCCTGCGGCCCGGACGCCTGGACGTCAAGATCAAGATCGAGCGGCCCGACGCCGAGGCGGCCCGGGACATCTTCGCGAAGTACATCACCGAGGACCTGCCGCTGCACGAGGACGACATGGCCGAGCACGGCGGTTCGGCCAAGGCCACGGTGGACGCCATGATCCAGACGGTCGTGGAGCGGATGTACACCGAGGGCGAGGAGAACCGGTTCCTGGAGGTCACCTACGCCAACGGTGACAAGGAGGTCCTGTACTTCAAGGACTTCAACTCCGGCGCCATGATCGAGAACATCGTCTCGCGGGCCAAGAAGATGGCCATCAAGGACTTCATCGACCACGACTCCAAGGGGATCAGGGTCGCGCACCTGCTCCAGGCGTGCGTCGACGAGTTCAGCGAGAACGAGGACCTGCCCAACACCACCAACCCCGACGACTGGGCGCGGATCTCCGGAAAGAAGGGCGAGCGCATCGTCTACATCCGGACCCTCGTCACGGGCAAGAAGGGCGCGGACTCCGGGCGGAGCATCGACACGGTGGCCAACACCGGCCAGTACCTGTAGGAACGCACCTCCGAGGACGACAGAGGGGGCCGACCGGACTTCCGGTCGGCCCCCGCTCGTGCCGGTGGTCCCCGGGCTCCGTGCCAGCAGGGCGTCGACACTTTTCCGACGAGGAGACACGATGATCGATACCCGCCTCGCCGGCCGGAACGTCCTGGTGACCGGCGGTTCCGGCAATATCGGCGCGGCGATCGGCCGCGCTTTCGCGGCGCAGGGGGCACGCGTCGCGATCCACTACCTCGCCCAGGATCCCCCCGCGCCGGCGGGCACCGAATGGGCGCACGTCACCCCCGCCGCGGAGGAGGCGGACGGGCTCGCGGAGGAACTCGGCAACGGCGCCTTCGCCGTCAGCGCCGACCTGTCCGAACCGGAGGCGGCCTCCCGGCTGGTGCGCGACGTCGCGGCCCGGGTCGGCGCGATCAACGTCCTGGTCAACAACGCCGCCCACTGCGAGACGCCGGACACCGTCGACACGTTGACCGCCGCGTCGTTGGACCGCCACTACCGGGTGAACGCCATCGCCCCCGCGCTCCTCACCGCCGAGGTGGCGCGGCTGCACCGTGAGGACGACCCGTTGTGCGTCGTCAACATCACCACCGATGCCGCGCGGGCCTTCCCCGGCCAGACCGGCTACGGGACGTCCAAGGGGGCGCTGGAGGCGCTCACCCGGTCCACCGCACTGGACCTGGCGGCCCGCGGCATCCGGGTGAACGCCGTCGCTCCGGGGCCCGTCCAGACCGGCTGGATGGACGAGGACCTCCTGGCCCGGGCGGAGGAGATCGTGCCGATGAGCAGGGTGGGCGAGCCGCAGGACGTCGCCGACGCGGTGGTGTATCTGGCCTCGTACCAAGCGCGATGGGTCACCGGGCAGGTTCTCCAGGTCGCCGGCGGGCACGCCCTGTGACCGCGTCGGCCACCGGGGTCCGTTTGCCGCCGGCGCGGGGCGGGCCGCCTGCGACGGCGGCAGGCACCGGCCGGTGCCTGTGACGGCCGCGCCTGAGAGGACGACAGAGGGGGCCGACCGGACTTCCGGTCGGCCCCCGCCGCGTCCGGCGGCCGGGCGCGGACCGGTCAGAAGTCCACGGGGTCGCGGACCAGGGGGCAGGTCATGCAGTGGCCGCCGCCGCGCCCCCGGCCCAGTTCGGCGCCGACGATCGGCAGGACCTCGATGCCCGCCGCGCGCAGCAGCGCGTTGGTCTGGGTGTTGCGGTCGTAGGTGAAGACCACGCCCGGCTCCACGGCGACCGCGTTGTTGGCGCTGTCCCACTGCTGGCGCTCGGAGGCGTAGGCGTCGCCGCCGGTCTCGATGGTCCGCAGCGCGGACAGCCCCAGGGCCTTCGCCACCACGTCCGTGAACGCCCGGGCGCCCTCGTCCACCACCTCCACGCCCGGGGCGCGGTCGGACGGGTACAGCGAGAAGGTGTGCACCGCGTCCATGATGCGCGGGTAGAGGGTGACCACGTCGCGGTCCACGAAGGTCAGCACGGTGTCCAGGTGCATGGCGGCGCGCAGCCTGGGCATGCCCGCCACGATGACCCGGCGGGCGGCCCCGGCGGAGAACAGCGCCGCGGCGACCTGGGTGACGGCCTGGCGCGAGGTGCGCTCGCTCATGCCCATGAGCACGACCCCGTCGCCCACGGGCATGACGTCGCCGCCCTCGAAGGTGGCCTGGCCCCAGGGGAGCTCGGGGTCGCCCCACCAGACGGTGTCCCCGGCGAAGTCGGGGTGGAACCGGTACACGGCCTTCATCAGCAGGGTCTCGTCGCGGCGGGCGGGCCGGTAGAGCGGGTTGAGCGTGACGCCCCCGTAGAGCCAGCAGGTGGTGTCGCGGGTGTAGAGGGTGTTGGGCAGCGGCGGCATGAGGTACTCGCGGCCGCCGGTGGACTCCTGGGCGAGCGAGAGGTAGGGCGAGCGGTACTCGTCGGGCAGGTCGTCGGCGGCCATGCCGCCGATGAGGAGCTCGGCGAGGCCGCGGGGGTCCAGGGACTCCAGGAAGGCGCGGGTGCCCTCGATCAGGCCGGTCCCGACCTCGTTCGGGGTGATCTTGCGGTCCAGCAGCCAGGAGCGGGCCCCGGGCACGGCCAGGGTCCGGGCGAGCAGGTCGTGGAGCTCGACGACCTCGACGCCGCGGCCGCGCAGCGCGGCGACGAACTCCTCGTGGTGGCGCAGTGCGCTGTCCACCCACATGACGTCGTCGAAGAGCAGGTCCGCGGCGTTGGTCGGGGTGAGGCGGCGGTGGGCGAGTCCGGGCGAGCAGACCAGGACCTTGCGCAGGCGGCCCACCTCGGAGTGGACGCCGTGCGGCGGCGGGGCGGTGTCGGGCATGGCGGAGTCCCTTCGGAGCGGTTCAGAGCGTGATCAGGCCGGTGGCCAGGGCGGCCACGCCGGCCGCCGCCCCCGCGACGGAGACGGCGCACACGGCGAGCTCGGCCGGGGTGAACAGGCGGCGGCCCTGTTCGCGCCGGACCTTGACGAACAGCACGGTGGCGGGCGCGTAGACGATGAGGGAGACCAGGACGTACTTCAGGCCGGCCGCGTACAGCAGGAAGGCGGTGTAGGCGGTGGCGAGCACCGCGATCGCGAGGGCGCCCCGGGACGCCCCGGCCCCGGCGCCCGCGGCGGGGTCCCGCGCGACCTTGACCGCGAACAGCGCCGCGAGCAGGAACGGGATCAGGGTCAGCGCGCTGGTCATGTTGAGCGCGAAGTCGAAGGCGTCCTCGGAGAACAGGGTGACGACCAGGACCGCCTGGGACAGCGCGGTGGTCATCACCAGGGCCGGGACCGGGACGTCGGCGGCGTTGGAGCGGCGCAGGAAGCGGGGCATGTCGTCGTCCCGGGCGGCGACGAACAGCACCTCGGCGGCCATCAGGGTCCAGGCCAGGTAGGCGCCCAGCACCGAGACGATCAGCCCGGCGCTCACGAACACCGTCCCCCAGGGGCCCACGGCGTGCGCCAGGACCCCGGCCATCGAGGGCTGGCGCAGGGCGGCGATCTCCTCCATCGGCATGATGCCGTAGGACACGACGGTGACCGAGGCGAAGACCGCGAAGACGCTGAGGAAGCCCAGGACGGTCGCCCGGCCCACGTCCTCGCGCCGGGCGGCGTGGCGGGAGTAGACGCTGGCCCCCTCCACCCCCAGGAACACGAACACGGTGACCAGCATGGTGCCGCGCACCTGGTCGAAGAGGGTCCCGGCGCCGGCGGTGCCGGTGAGGTTGCCGGCGAACACCGCCGGGTCCAGGAGGAACAGGGCCAGCACGACGAACACCAGGATGGGCACGAGCTTGGCGACGGTGACCACCCGGTTGATCGCCGTGGCCTCCCTGACGCCCCGGCGCACCAGCAGGAAGAACCCCCACAGGCCGACCGAGGACAGCCCCACGGCCAGGAGGGTGTCGCCGTCGCCCAGGGCCGGGAAGAGGGCCCCGAGCGTCGACATGATGAGCACCCAGTAGGTCACGTTGCCGACGCAGGCGCTGGCCCAGTACCCGAACGCGGCGAAGAACCCGAGGTACTCGCCGAAGCCCGCCTTGGCGTAGGCGTAGACCCCGGCGTCCAGGTCGGGCCTGCGCACGGCGAGCATCTGGAAGACGAAGGCGAGCATGAGCATGCCGGTGCCCGCGATCACCCAGGCGATGAGGGCCCCGGCCACGCCGGTGGACTCGGAGAACCGCGACGGCAGGGAGAAGACCCCGGCCCCGACCATCGAGCCGACGACCATCGCCGTCAGGGTCGGCAGGGTGAGCCTGACCGGCGCGCCCCCGGACGCGCGCTCGGCGGCGTGCGCGCCGCTCATGCCGGCCGCTCGCGGGGTCCGGGGCGATCGTCGCCCGGCGTGTTCGCCATGTGGCACATGGTCATAATCTAGGCGGATGGGTCCGTATCGCCGGGCCTTGCCCGTGTCCTCGGGGTGTCTTGCGCTTTGCCGCGCGGACCGCGGCCGCAAGGGAGGCGGCAACGGTCGGCCGACTTTTCCCGGAAAACGGGTGAAAGGTTTTTCCCGGCTCGGGGAAAGCCGGTCCCACCTGCGATGACAACGGCGCGCCGGGAGGCCCGGAACTCCCGGGAAGACGGCGCTTGGGCCACAATCGACGCGGAAGCGTTCAAGACCGGCCCCCGGTGGATAATCTCTTCACCATGAGTGTGCGGCGGATTATGGGTATCGAGACCGAGTACGGGATCTCCGTGCCGGGCAACCCCGGGGCCAACGCGATGGTCACCTCAACCCAGGTGGTCAACGCCTATCTGGCCGCCTCGGCGGCCCGGGCGCGACGGGCACGATGGGACTTCGAGGAGGAGAACCCGCTGCGCGACGCGCGCGGCTTCGACCTGGCGCGTGAGGTGGCCGACCCCACGCAGCTCACCGACGAGGATCTGGGGCTGGCCAACGTCATCCTCACCAACGGGGCGCGGCTGTACGTGGACCACGCCCACCCCGAGTACTCGGCGCCCGAGGTCACCAACCCGCGCGACGCGGTGCTGTGGGACAAGGCTGGCGAGAGGGTGATGGCGGACGCGGCCGCCCGGGCGGGGGCCACGCCGGGGATCGAGCCCATCCAGCTGTACAAGAACAACACGGACAACAAAGGCGCGTCCTACGGCTGCCACGAGAACTACCTGATGCAGCGGTCGACGCCGTTCGGCGACATCGTGCGCCACCTCGTCCCGTTCTTCGTGTCCCGCCAGGTGGTGGTGGGCGCGGGCAAGGTGGGCATCGGCTCCGACGGGCAGGGGACCGGCTTCCAGCTCTCCCAGCGCGCCGACTTCTTCGAGGTCGAGGTGGGGCTGGAGACCACGCTGAAGCGTCCCATCATCAACACGCGGGACGAACCGCACGCCGACCCGGACAAGTACCGGCGGCTGCACGTGATCATCGGCGACGCCAACATGAGCGAGATCTCCACCTACCTCAAGCTGGGGACGACGTCGCTGGTGCTGTCGATGATCGAGGACGGGTTCATCAGCGTGGACCTGTCCCTGGAGACCCCGGTCGCCGACCTGCGGGCGGTGTCCCACGACCCGACGCTGGCGCACCGCGTGAAGCTGCGCGACGGGCGCCGGATGACCGCGCTGGAGCTCCAGGGCGAGTACCTGGACCAGGCGCGCAAGTACGTGGAGGACCGCTACGGCACGGACGTGGACCCCGACACCGCCGACGTGCTGGACCGGTGGGAGTCGGCGCTGACCCGGCTGGGCAACGACCCGATGGACCTGGCCGACGAGCTGGACTGGGTGGCCAAGCTCAAGGTGCTGGAGGGGTACCGCTCCCGGGACGGGCTGGACTGGTCGCACCCGCGGCTGCAGCTGGTGGACCTGCAGTACTCGGACGTGCGGCCGGACAAGGGGATCTACAACCGGCTGGCGGCGCGCGGGCGGGTCAAGCGGCTGCTGGAGGAGCCCCAGGTGCAGCGGGCGGTCACCGAGCCGCCGGAGGACACCCGGGCGTACTTCCGCGGCCGGTGCCTGGCCAAGTACGCGGACTCGGTGGCGGCGGCGTCGTGGGACTCGGTGATCTTCGACCTGCCGGGCTACGACTCGCTCCAGCGGGTGCCCACCCTGGAGCCCCGCCGCGGGACGAAGGAGCACGTGGGGAAGCTGCTGGACGCCTCGCCTACGGCGGCCGACCTGGTGGCGGTGCTGTCGGGCGGCCGCTGACCGCGGGCGCGCGGCGGGGCGGGGACGGCGCGCCGCCCCCGCCCCGTGCCCCGTTCACGCGGAGGTGGTCCGATCGCACACCATCGGTCGCGCGGCCCGAACCGGTGGCCCCGCTCCTGCGGGGACGGATCCGGCCGCTGATCGGAGAGAGCGGTGACCTCCGCGGTCCGGGGGTGTGCGCGGCGGGCGCGCCGCCACCGTCAGGGAAGGGCCGCGGCGATGGCGGCGGCGACCTGCGCGGCGTCCAGGCCGTCGGTGTCGATGACGCGGGCGCCCGAGGGCCGCGGCAGCCTGCTCTCCCGGACCGCGGCGTCGACGGCCGCGCTCAGGGCGGGGCCGCTCAGGCCGGCGCGGTGGTCGCCGGGGATGGCGGGCCCGTCGCCGCGGGCGCGCCGGGTGATGCGCTCGGCGAGGACGGCGGGGGAGGCGTGCAGCCAGAACACCGCCACGCCCCCGGGGTCCCACAGGCGTCGGAGGAGCCGGGCGGTGCGGGGGTCGCCGCTGACCAGGACGGTCCCGGCGCCGCCGCGGGCCAGGTTCGCTGCGGCCACGCGGGTGTTCGCCGCGCGCAGGGGCGCGAGGCGGTCCGCGCGGGTGCGCGTTCCGAGGAACCCGAGCTGGTGGGCGTCGAGGTACCCCACGGCTTCGCCGGCGCGCGCGATCCGGGAGAACGCCCCGAACCCGGCCGTGGAGAGGCCGGCCCCGCCGGGGCCGGTGACCACGGCGGTACGCCGCGGTGCCGCCCCGGGGGCGGGCGCGTCGTCGTCGGCGGTGGTCCGGAGCGGTCCGCCGAGCGCCGCGGCGGCGACCTGCGCGGCGATGTCGGCGGGGGAGCGGCCGACCGTGTCCACGTGCACGTCGGCGGCGCCCGGGTCGAGCCGGGCGGCGTGCTCCGCGGCCTCGTCGGCGAGTCCGACGAGCCATCCGCGGCGCCGTACCCGCTCGCGGATCGTGTCCGCGTCCGCGTCCAGGTGCACGGCCAGGACCCGGTCGCGCGGGACGCCGGGCAGCAGCCGTGCGAGGTGGCCGGGGCCGTCGGCCTGCCCGGCCACGACCAGCACCTCCGCTCCGTGCGCGCGGTACCCGCGGGACAGGGCGGGCAGGGCGGAGGCGATCAGCCCGGTCTCCGTGGCCGTCACCCCGGCGGCCAGCCGGAGCTGGTCGGCGTCCACGAACGCGGCCGTCAC
Source organism: Nocardiopsis sp. NPDC006139 (assembly GCF_040614155.1). Classification (NCBI taxonomy): domain Bacteria; kingdom Bacillati; phylum Actinomycetota; class Actinomycetes; order Streptosporangiales; family Nocardiopsidaceae; genus Nocardiopsis; species Nocardiopsis sp. NPDC006139. The sequence goes on along the minus strand of NZ_JBEXTT010000001.1, from coordinate 106,759 downwards.
GCCCGCGTCCGCGGCCGCGGACAGCATGCGGTACCCGACGGTGGACTTGCCCACCCCCGAGGCGCCGAGCAGCCATACGACGGGAAGCACGCAGCCGACTATAGGGCGGCCGCGCGGGACCCGGAACGGCCGGGGCCCGCGGGGATAGGCTGGGCCCGTTCCCGCTGAGGAGAGAGGCCCATGAGTCCTTCGATCGCGACCAACACCACCGTCGACCTGGCCGGGCTGCTGGAGTTCGTGCGGCCCCGGCACAACGCGCTGCTGATCACCCGCCGCGGCGACGGCGGGCCGCAGGCGTCCCCGGTGACCTGCGGTGTCGACGGGCAGGGGCGGATCGTCGTCTCCACGTACCCGGAGCGGGCCAAGGCCCGCAACGCCGCGCGCGACCCCCGGGTGAGCGTGGTGGTGCTGTCCGACGACTTCGGCGGCGCCTGGGTGCAGGTGGACGGGGAGGCCGAGGTGCTGGACGGCGAGGAGGCCGTCGAGCCGCTGGTGGAGTACTTCCGCGTGATCGCGGGCGAGCACCCGGACTGGGCGGAGTACCGGGAGGCGATGCGCCGCCAGGGCAAGGCGCTGGTCCGGGTGACCCCGCGGCGCTGGGGCCCGATCGCCACCGGCGGCTTCCCCGCCGACCGCGTCCCCCCGTCCGCCGGCTGACCGGCCCCGGGCTCACACCGCCGCGGGGCGATTCTTGCGCACCAGGTCCGCCGAACCGGCGACGCGGGCGGTGGTCAGGACGGCCGACCGGCGGCTGAACAGCCGGAGCAGGAACGGGGCGGCGGCGTCGGCCGCCCGCGACAGCGCGCTGGGGGCCGACCGGCGCCGGTCCAGGACGCGCACCAGCGCCGCGGCGACCTGCTCGGGCGTCCGGAAGTCCCCCGGGTACCCCTCGGTGCCGATCCCGTCGAAGAACTCCGTGCGGGTCAGGCCCGGCGAGAACGCCAGGGTGCGCGGACCGCTCCCGCGGGTCTCCCACCACAGCGCCTCGGTGAAGCTCAGCACGAACGCCTTGCTCGCCGCGTACACCGCCATCCCCGGGATCGGCTGGTAGGCGGCCATGCTCGCGATGTTGACCAGGTAGCCGCCCGGGTCCAACCGCCCGATGAACGCCCGTGACACGTCCACCGGCGCGGTCACGTTGAGCGCGAGCAGCGCCTCCAGTTCGTCGGGGTCCTGTTCGGCGAACGCGCCGTCGGCGCCGATCCCCGCGTTGTTGACCAGGCTCGTCACGCGGATGCCGCGGCGGTCGACCTCGGCGGCCAGGTCCCGGCCCGCGCCCGGGCGGCCGAGGTCGGCCGAGACGGTCTCCACGCGGACGCCGTGCGCCCCGCGCAGTTCGGCGGCCAGGGCCTCCAGCCGTTCGGCGCGGCGGGCGACGAGCACCAGGCCGGAGCCGCGTGCGGCGAGCAGGCGGGCCAGGGCCGCGCCGATGCCGGAGCTGGCACCGGTGATGAGTGTGGTCTGGGAGGCATGATCAAGGGTCATGTCGACACCCTACGCCATGTATGACACTCGGTGTCAAGATCGCTCCTGGGTGCCTTTCCTTGTAGGCTGGCGGGATGACGACCGGAGAACCGACCCCCGGCCTGCGGGAGCGCACGCGCCGCGCGGTCCACCGCGAGATCGCCGAGGCCGGGATGGCGCTCTTCCTGGACCAGGGCTTCGAAGAGACCACCGTCGACCAGATCGCCGAGGCCGCCGGGATCTCCCGCCGCTCCTTCTTCCGCTACTTCGCGACCAAGGAGGACGTGGTCCTGGGCGACATGATCGAGCGGGGGCACCGCATCGGCGCGGCGCTGGCCGCGCGCCCCTCCGGGGAGGAGCCCTGGGCGGCGGTGCGGGCCGCGCTGATGGCGCTGCGCGAGGAGTCCTCCGGCGGCCCCGAGGAGGAGCTGCGCATCGGGCGGATGCTGCACGGGACCCCGTCGCTGCGCGCCCGCAGCCTGGAGAAGCACCTCGCCTGGCAGGAGGTCCTGGTCCCCGAGCTGGCCCGGCGCCTGCGCGAGGCGCACGGCCTCGACGGGGTGAGCGCCGACCACCGTGCCGCCGCGATCATCGCCACCGCGCTCACCTGTATCGACGTCGCCACGGACACCTGGCTCCGCGTCGACGGGGCGGTCCCCCTCGAAGACCTCTGGGACGAGGCCGTCGCCGCCGTCCGGGCCTGACCGCCCGGTACGGGCGACACGCCGGTTATGTGCCCTTGCGCTTAGAGCGCGTGTGCAAATATCTTCGTTCCCGACTCCGACGAAGGGCGCACCATGCAGATCGACCTCACCGGGAAGACGGCGCTGGTCACCGGATCCACCCAGGGCATCGGCTCGGCGATCGCGACCGGCCTGGTCCGCGCCGGGGCGCGGGTCGCGGTCAACGGGCGCAGCCCGGAGACCGTGGACCGCGCGCTGGAGCGCATCGCCGCCGAGCACCCCGGAGCCGACCTGGTCGCCGCCCCCGGCGACCTGGCCGACGACGGCGGCCTGCGGCGCGTCCTGGACGCCGTCCCCGCCGTGGACGTCCTGGTCAACAACCTGGGCGTCTTCGGCGCCCGCCCCGCCCTGGAGATCACCGACGAGGAGTGGCGCCGCTACTTCGAGGTCAACGTCCTGACCGCGGTGCGCACGACCCGGGCCTACCTGCCCGGCATGGTGGAGCGCTCCTGGGGGCGCGTCCTCAACATCGCCAGCGACTCGGCGGTGGTGGTCCCCGCCGAGATGATCCACTACGGCATGACCAAGACCGCCCTGCTCTCGGTCACCCGCGGCTTCGCCAAGGAGGCCGCCGGGTCCGGGGTCACCGTCAACTCCGTCATCGCCGGGCCCACGCACACCGGCGGGGTCGAGGACTTCGTCTACGAGCTGGTGGACCGGGACCTGCCCTGGGAGGAGGCGCAGCGGGTGTTCATGCGCGAGCACCGCCCGATGTCCCTGATCCAGCGGCTCATCGAGCCCGAGGAGATCGCGAACATGGTCGTCTACCTCGCCTCGCCGCTGGCCTCGGCCACCACGGGCGGCGCCCTGCGGGTGGACGGCGGCTACGTGGACTCGATCCTGCCCTGACCGCCCCGCCGGGGCGCGGGGTCAGGCCCGTACGGTCCCGCCCGGCAGGACGGTGTCCCGGCGGCACAGGCCCAGGCAGACGAGTTCGAGGAGGCGCCTGGCGCGCGGCTCCCAGTCGCCCGCCGGGTCGAGCTGGTACAGCCCGGCGATCGCCAGCAGTACGTCGTCGGGTTCGAGGTCCTCGCGCAGGGTCCCGGCGGCGCGGTTGGCGTCGAGCAGCCGCTGGAGCGCGGAGGTGAGCGGTCCCCGGGCCTCCTGGGCGAACCGGCCCCTGCTGGTGGCGCTCTGGAGCGCCCCGATGAGGCCGGCCTTGGTCATGGCGTAGCGGGCGAACCGGGTGAGCCACAGCTTGAAGGCGTCCAGCGGCGGGTGCTCGTCGAGCAGGTCGTCGGCGGCCTGCGCCATCTGCTGCACCTCGGCGCGGTACAGCTCGAAGACCAGGTCCTCGCGGGTGGGGAAGTGCCGGTACAGGGTGCCGATGCCCACCCCGGCCTTCTTGGCGATGGAGTTCAGGGAGGCGTCACTGCACGTGGAGAACGCCTCGCGGGCGGTCTCCAGCAGGTGGGCGCGCGTGCGGACGCCCTGGGCGTGCAGCTGCTCGACGCGCTTGGTCGACACGGTCGTGGTCCTTCGTTGGCGGAGATCTCTCCGTCATAGGTTAGCCGATATTTCGATTTCTTGTCATCCCAGTTCAGACGATGTTTCCCGGGGGTGCTGCGGCTCGCGTCACAGGTTTTCGGGATTGCCTGGCGGAGACCTCTCCGGTAAGTTCTGTGTACGTGGCGGAGACCTCTCCGTCACTTCATTCTCCTCGGTGGGGGCCGTCCCTTCGGGTTCGACGGCCCCGCACCGGGTCACAGCACCTGTCCCTAAGGACCCGCCATGCAAGACAACGCCACTTCCCTGCGGATCGGTGTCATCGGCGCGACCGCGGGCATCGGAGCGCTCATCGCCGCCGAAGCCCGTCAGCGAGGGCACGACGTGTGCGACATCCGCCGCGACCCCCTGGAGATCGGCTACGGCGACCTCGACGGCCTGGACGTCCTCGTCAACGCCCACCAGGCCCAGGTGGGCCGCGAACGCGACCACATAGAGGTCGACCGCCACCTGATCTCGCTGCTCACCGGAACCTCCGTGCGGCTCCTCGTGGCCGGCAGCCACGGACACCTGTACGCCGACGAGTCCAGGACCGCCACCTACTGGCAGAGCAGGATGGCCCGCGGCCCCCTGCGCGACCTGGCGCGCTCCCTGGAACGCGCCTACTTCCTCTACCAGATCAGCCTCGACCTGCGGTGGACCTACCTGGCCCCGCCGGTCGAACTCGTCAGCGAGGGCGAGCGCACCGGCCGCTACCGGACCGGCGGCGACGTCGTCCTCACCGACGAGCACGGGCGCAGCCGGCTCAGCGACGCCGACTACGCCGTCGCCTTCGTCGACGAGATCGAGACCGACGCCCACTCCGGACGGCTCTACACCGTCGCCGCCTGACCGCCGGCGGTCCTCCCCACGTGCGGCGGGGAGGACCGCCGGTGCCCCCCCGTGGGCGCTCAGTCGTGCCAGGTGCCGTCGGTGCAGCGCAGGGGGCGCAGGCTCAGCGCCGTCCACAGCTCCAGCCGGGTCCGCGGATCGGACAGCGGGCGGCCCAGCACCCGCTCGGCGGTGCGCAGCCGCGCCCGCAGCGTGTTGCGGTGCACCCCCAGGTCCCGGGCGGTCCCCTCCACCTGCGCCCCGGAGTCCAGGTAGTGCCGCAGGGTGTGCGCCAGCTCCGTCCCGTTGCGCACGTCGTGTTCCAGCAGCGGCCCCAGCACGGCCTCGGTGAACGCCCGCGACCCGCTCTCGGGGACCGCCGACCGCAGCAGAGCCCAGGCGTCCGCCTCGTCCACGTGCCGGTACCCCTGCGGGGGGACCGCGTCGCGGGCCCGGGACACCGCCGAGGCCAGGTCGGCCGGCCCGCGCGCACGGCAGGCCCCCGCCGCCGGCACCCCCGGCAGTAGTGCGAGCAGGCGCTCCCCGGCGTGCGGGCGGCCCGTGTCGGGCAGCACCGCCACCAGTACCCCGTCCAGCGGGCACAGCCCCGCGCTCTGCGCGGCACCGGTGTCCCCGAGCACGTCCACCAGGGCGTCCGCCGCCGCGTCCAGCGCGCTCGGCGCCCCCGGAGCGGGGTCGCGCTCGCCGCCGGCCCGGTAGCAGACCACCTCCCAGGGCGGGGGCGGAAGCGTGAGCGGAACGCCCACCGGCCCGCCCAGCACGGCGGCCCGCAGCAGCGGGGCGCGTTCGCGGAAGATCGCCCGACGCGCGTCGCGCGAGTGCAGCAGGTCCACCGCCAGCAGCGACGCGGCGTGGTTGGCCAGCACCCGCACGCTCGTGGAGGGGGCGGCGCAGCGCAGCGCCAGCCACCCCAGCGTCCGGCCGGTGGTGCCCAGCGTCTGCAGCAGGATCACCCCTTCGCCGTCCGCTGCACCGCCCGTCCCCGTGCCGTCCGCCTCGGCGGTGCCCGGGCCGTCCGCGCCTGCCGCGCCCCGGCCGTCCCCGGCCAGGACCCGCATGCCCGGCGTGCCGCCGGACCCGGCCACCGCGGCGCGCACCGGCGCGTGCCAGGCCGGCTCGGCGTCCGGGACGGCCCGGCTGGTCATCCCGTTGCGGTCCAGCAGCAGGCACTCCCCGGACGCCGCCGACGCCAGCTCGTGCATCACCCCCGCCGGCCCCGAGCGCAGCGCCGCCCGCGCCATCGCGTCCTGGGCGGCCAGCACCCTGCCCTGCTCCCTGCTCCGCTCGGCGGCGTAGTGGTCGGCCACGGTCTCCACCACGGCGATGAACGACGTCTCGCCCTCCACCCGCAGCACCGGGAAGCCGAGCCGGTCGCCCTCGTCCAGCACCTCCGGCGGGATCGTCCCGCCCAGCCACACGTCGATGGCGAAGGCCAGCGCTGCACACCCCGCCCGGTGCAGCCGCCGGACATAGGCGCGCCGCTCCTCCTCGCCGGCCCCCAGGCCCAGTCCCACGGTCAGCACCAGCTCGCCGCCGCGCAGCCAGCGCACCGGGTCGGGCAGTTCGGTGACGTGTGCCCAGCGCACCACCCGGTCCAGCCCCGGGGACCCGGCCGAGGCGTGCACCTCCAGGTGCGGTGCCGAGGTGATGTCGCGGACGGTGATGCTCACGGCTGCTCCCGGGTCCCGGTCGTGCGTCCCGGCGGCGCGCGGTGGGACCGACTGTGCGCGCCGCACTTTTGTCACGGTAAGCCCTGTGCGGAACATCCCGGCGCCGGTGACAGGGGAGTGTCTACGGTCACAACAACACCTGAGCAGCGCCCGACGATCGCGCCACACGCAACCGGAGTTCCCATGTCAGAGCGGACCGCCCCCACGTCCTCGCACCCCGCGCGTGCGGCCGTGGCGGCCTTCGTCGGCACCACCATCGAGTGGTTCGACTTCTACGTCTACGCCACGGCCGCGGCCCTGGTCTTCGCCACCCAGTTCTTCCCCGCCGGGACGGACCCGGTCGTGGGCCTGATGGCCTCCTTCGCGACCTTCTCCGTCGGCTTCTTCGCCCGGCCGCTGGGCGGCCTGGTCTTCGGCCACTACGGCGACCGGCTCGGCCGCAAGTCGGCCCTGGTCATCACCCTGCTCATGATGGGCGTGGCCACCTTCTGCGTCGGCCTGCTGCCCACCTACGAGCAGGTCGGGTTCCTCGCCCCGCTGCTCCTGGTGGTGCTGCGGTTCGTGCAGGGCATCGCCGTCGGCGGCGAGTGGGGCGGCGCCGTCCTCATGGCGGTCGAGCACGCGCCCGAGGACCGCAAGACCTTCTACGGCTCCTTCGCCCAGCTGGGCAACCCGGCCGGCGCCCTGCTGGCCACCGGTTCGTTCGGCCTCATCGCCGCCTGGAACGCCGACGCCCTCCACGACTGGGCCTGGCGCCTGCCGTTCCTGGCGTCGGTGCTGCTGGTCCTGGTCGGCCTGTTCATCCGCCTCAAGGTGGAGGAGTCCCCGGTCTTCGAGGCCGCGCAGCAGAAGGACGCGCCCACCGAGCTGCCCGTGCGCGAGGCGCTGCGCACCTCCTGGCGGCCGCTGCTGCTGGGCATCGGGATCCTGCCGGTCGCGGTCGGCGGCTACTACATCGTCACCACCTTCCTCCAGGGGTACGGGGTCACCGAGGTCGGCATCAGCGAACAGGTCATCCTCAACGGCCTGAGCCTGGCCGCGTTCGTGGAGCTGGTCGCCACCCTGGGGGTGTCCTGGCTGGGCGACCGCTTCGGCACCGTCCGCGTGGTCACCATCGGCCTGGTCGGCGTCATCGTCCTGGCGATCCCGCAGTTCCTGGTCCTGGAGACCGGCAGCGTCGGCCTGATCTTCCTGTCGCTGTGCGTGATGCGCTTGGCCATGGCCGCGGTCTACGGCCCGATCGCCCGGGTGCTCGCGCAGATGTACCCGCCGCGGGCCCGCTACACCAGCATCTCCATCGCCTACCAGGTCGCCGGCGCGATCTTCGGCGGCCTGTCGCCGCTGGCCTGCACCGCGCTGTACGCGGCGACCGGCAGCATCCTGCCGGTGGCGGGCCTGCTGATGGCGATGGCGGTGGTCAGCATCATCTGCCTGGCCAACGCGCCCCGGCACCGCGACGCCGACCTGCTGGAGTCCGCGTCGGCCTGAGCCGGCCCGCACCACCCCGCACCCCCCGAACCGGAAGCACCGATCGACGTTCTTCCGTCTCCCCGGGGCGGGCCGGCCGTCCTCCGGCCCGCCCCGGGGCTCCCACCCGTATCCGAACCGAGGAGGAAGCCGTGTCCGGCCTGCTCATCCACAATGCCGCCGTCCTGACCATGGACGACTCCCGCCCCCGCGCCGAGGCACTGGCCGTGCGCGACGGGCGCGTGCTCCTGGCCGGCACGGCCGAGCAGGCCCGCGCCGCGGCCGGGCCCGGTGCCACCGAGATCGACGCGGGCGGGCGCACCGTCCTGCCCGGGTTCATCGACCCGCACAACCACCTGCTGTCCACCGCCGAGTCCCTGGCCGCCGTGGACGCCCGCTACCCCCGGGTGGGCAGCGCCGCCGAGCTGGTCGCCGCCATCGCCGCCGAGGCCGCCCGCACCCCGGCCGGGCAGTGGATCCGCGCCTTCTCCATGGACGACGCCAAGTACCCCGAGGGCCGTCCCACCCGCCGCGACCTGGACGCGGCCACCACCGAGCACCCCGTGATCGTCTACCACGTGTCGGGTCACCAGGCCGTCGTCAACTCCGCGGCCCTGGCCTGGAGCGGCATCGGCGAGGACGTGCCCGATCCGGCGGGCGGCTCGTTCGTGCGCGACGAGGGCGGCCGCCTCACCGGCATGGTCACCGACGCCGCGATGGAGCTGCTGCTGCCGCTGGCCGTCGACATCGGCTGCCACGGGCCCAACTTCCACACCGACCTGCCCACCGAGCACCTCCTGGGCTGGCTGTCCGACGCCGCCCGCCCCTACCTCTCCGCCGGCGTGACCACCGTGTGCGACCCGCAGGTGTCGGCGCGCGAGCTGCGCGTGTACCGGGCGGCGCGGGACGCCGGGACGCTGCCGCTGCGCACCTTCGGCATGCCGCTGTCCCACCAGCTCGACGCCCTCACCCAGGCGGGGCTGGCCTCGCCGTTCGGCGACGACTGGCTGCGCCTGACCGGCATGAAGTTCTACTCCGACGGCACCCTGCTGGGCGGCACCGCCAAGTTCACCGTCCCCTACGGCGAGCGGGGCCAGTTCGCCGGGAGCCTGTACCACCACCCCGACCAGCTGGTGGACCTGGTGACCCGGGCCGCCCGCGAGGGCTGGCAGGTGGCGATCCACACCCAGGGCGACGCCGCGATGGAGCACACCCTGGCCGCGATCGCGTCGGCGGCGAAGGTGTCCGGGCCCGACCCGCGCCCGCGGGTGGAGCACTGCGGGTACCCGACGGTGGAACAGGCCAAGCGGTTCACCGAGTACGGGGTCATCCCGGTCAACCAGCCCAACTTCCTCTACGACAGCGGGCGCGACTTCCTGCGCCGCCTGGGGGACCGGGCCCACCGGCTCCAGCCGATGCGCGAGGAACTCGACCTGGGCCTGCGCCCGGCGCTGTCCAGCGACGCGTTCGTCTCCAGCCTGCGCCCGATGGACACCATCGCCAACGCGGTGGGGCGCACCACCCGCGAGGGCGACGAGATCGGCGCCGACCAGGCGGTCACCCTGCACGAGGCGCTGCGGGCGCACACCCTGGACGCCGCCCACGCGGTGGGGATGGAGAACCGGCTCGGCGCCCTCCGGCCGGGGTACCTGGCCGACGTCGTGGTCCTGGACCGCGACGTCGAGGGGCTGGGCCCGGATGAGCTGCGTTCGGTGAACGCCTGGCTGACCGTGCTGGACGGGAAGGTCGTCCACCGGGCCTGAGGCCCGCGCATCCCCGAGTCCGGGAAAGGGGCGGGCCCTCCCGGCCGGGGACCCGCGGGGGAACGGGGGCGTCCCCGCCCGCGCTGTGCGCGCGGGCGGGGACACCGGGGGAGGGGGTGGGCGGGACGACTAGCTGGTGCGGATCCGCACGCCCCACGAGTTCACCATCGGCAGGACCTCCTGGTAGTAGGTGGTGCCGCCGCTGGAGCAGTTGCCGGAGCCGCCGGAGGTGACGCCCTGCGCCTGCGAGCCGGAGATGAAGGAACCGCCGGAGTCGCCGGGCTCGGCGCACACGTTGGTGCGGGTGAGCGCGTTCACGGTGCCCTGCGGGTAGCGGACCGTCTGGTTGCGGGCCTGGATGGTCCCGCAGCGCCAGCCGGTGGTGGAGCCGGAGCGGCAGATCGCCGACCCGATCGGCGCCTGGGTGGTGCCGGTGACGGACTGGTAGGTGCCGTTGTAGCGGCTGACCAGGTTGGTCAGGGTGAAGTTCGAGGTGCCCCGCACGAACGCGGCGTCGTTGCCCGGGAAGACCGAGCGCTCGAAGGTGCCCCGGCCGTTGCCGATGGTCACGCCGGTGCCCACGGTGCCGCAGTGGCCCGCGGTGACGAAGCCCGGCTGGCCGGCGCTGTTGGTGGCGGCGAAGCCGACCGAGCAGCGGCCGCCCATGTAGTAGGCCAGGCCGCCGATGATGTCCGCGTACAGCTGCGGGGCCTCGTCGGTGGTGACGACCTCGACGGCGGAGGCGTCCACGTCGGCGTCGGCCAGGAGCGCGTCGACGTCGGTGCCCTCCAGGACCTCCAGGACGACGGTGTCGCTCGCGACGTCCGGGTACCAGCCGGTGACGCCCTCGGGGGCGTCGGCCGCGTCGAGGGCCTCGACGACCTCGGCCAGGCCCTCGGTGCCGTACTCGACGACCTCGGCCTGCGCGCCGGTCGCCTCGACCGCCGCGACGGCGTCGGCGCTGGTGACCAGGACGGTGAGGTCCTGGGTCTCGATGTCGTAGAGCGAGCCGCCGTAGGCGTCGCCGGCGGCCTCGGTCGCCTCGGCGTCGACGTCCAGGGCTTCCTCCTGGGCCTCCAGGAGCTCGGTGGCCTCGGCCTGGGTCAGGTCGAGGTCGCGGGCCAGTGCCTCCTGCATGGTGGCGGCGCTGTCATCGGCCACGGGGGTCTGTGGTGCGGTCGCCGCGTAGGCGCCGGGGGACATGGCGAGCACCAGGCCGAAGGCCAGGGCTCCCGTTCCGACGGCGGAGATAACGGGGGAGGGTCGCATGATCCCTACTCTCCAGGGGGATTGACGGGGGAATGGGCTCCCGTTCCGGTGGGGACGGGCGGCCCTTCCGCGGAGTGGGATTGGTCCACTCCGCGAAGCTCACCGAGACGCTCGGTAAACGATTCCAAACCATAAGTGGACACTTTGGCGAGGGAAAGACCCGCTTTCTCCGGAAAGCGACCAAGTGGCAAGGGGATCATCCGATGAGACGGGGTCCCGCGGTGGCTGTTGGTAGTCGAATGTTGAACGACCTGTATTTTTCCGCAGTCGCCCGGTTACCCTGCGCGTAAAGTCTGGCGTCGCAAGGGGGGTTCCCTGGCCGGATCCGGCCAGGGAACCCCGTCCCCTTCGTGACCGCGTGGCTACACGGCGGTAACAACCGAGGTCACGGTGCCGCCGCCCGCGGGGGCGCGACCGGTGCCGGGACGGTCGGGGAGCGCGCCGGGGCGAGGGGCCGGAAGGAGGAGGGGCCGGGCCGCAGCCCGGCCCCGACGCGGAGGGCCTACTCCCGGAAGGGGGCCGTCACGAGGTCACCAGGGTCAGCCCCCACATCGCCAGCAGGGGGTTCACCTCCTGGCCGAACGTGGTGCACCCGCCCCCGGGCGAACCGGAGCCGCCCGAGACGATCCCCTGGGCCTGGTCCCCGGCCACGATGGGCGCGCCCGAGTCCCCGGGGCCCGCGCACAGGTTCGTCCGGAACAGGCCGCGCACGGTCCCCTGGGGGTAGCTCACGGTCTGGTTGCGGGCCTGGAGGGTGCCGCACTGCCAGCCGTAGGCCGGCGAGGACATGCACAGCGCCGACCCCACGGGGGCGGGCGTGGAGCCCGCCACCTCCAGGTATGCGGTGCTGTAGCGCTCGACCAGGTTGGTCACCACCCACGGCGGGGAGACCTGCACGAACGCGCCGTCGGAGCCGGGGAAGACCGAGTGCCGGAACACGCCGACGGGGCCGTCGGGGCCCTGGAGGACGTCTCCGGGACGGCCGCAGTGGCCGGCGGTCAGGAAGCCCTCGACGCCGTCGCCGCGCGCGGAGAAGCCGATGGTGCAGCTGCCGCCGTGGGCGGTGAACCGGTGGCCGCCGATGATCCGTCCGTAGGTCGACGGCCGGGCGGCCTCGACCAGGCGCACCCCGTCGTCCGGCACGCCCAGGTCGGCGGCGGAGACCCCGGAGCCGGGGAGGACCTCCACCACGACGGCGTCGGCCTCGGGGTACCAGCCGACGACGCCCTCGGGGGGCTCGGCGGCGTTCAGCGCGCGGACGACCCCGTCCGGGTCGCCGTCGACGACCTCGGCCGCGGCGCCCAACGCCTCGACGGCGGCCACGGCGGACCCGTCGGTGACGTGGACCGTCAGCACGCGCGTCCGGACGTCGAACACCGACCCGGCGTAGGCGTCCAGGTCCGCGGCCGCGGCGTCGATCTCCGCGGCCCGGGCCTGCGCCCGCGGCAGCCCGTGCGCCTGTTCGGCGGTCAGGCCCAGGTCCCGGACCAGCGCGTCCTCGACGGTGTCGGCCGCCGCGGGGCCGGCCGACGCGAGCATCGCGGCGGCCAGGCCCAGCGCGGCCAGAGCGGGGGAGTGCTTCATGGGGGTGACTTCCTTGTGGGAAGGGGCGGGGGGAGCGGGCCCTGTGGGCTCGTGGCCCCGGGTATGCCCGCTTTTCCGTTCGGTCACCACCTGGGATCATCCGAGCACCGGCCCGCAGCGCCCGGTCCGACCGGCGCCGCGGCAGGGCCGGGCTCCCGCGGCGACCGCCCGCCCGGGCGCGCGGGGACGGCCGGTCACGGTGCGACGCGCCCGGGAGCGGGGGCCGCCGGTGCGGATTCCGGCCGCGCGTACGCCCAGTGGTTCGAGGTAACCAGCCGGTATCGGGCTCCGGGAAGTGGGTTGAGGTGCCCGGTGTTGGGCCAAGATAAGGGCGAGAGCCCCGAACGGGAGGTAGCAGGTATGGCGAAGGACACCGGCGGTCAGAAGCACGCGTCGCGCCGCGACGAAGAGGTAGAAGAGGTCGAGGCCTCCGCCGACGTTCAGGAGCGCAAGGACCAGCTGGACGAGGACGTCGACGACATCCTCGACGAGATCGACGACGTGCTGGAGAGCAACGCCGAGGACTTCGTCCGGCAGTTCGTGCAGAAGGGCGGACAGTAGCCCGGCGGCCCGGCCCCGCGGCGGTTCGCTGACAGCGCACCGGCGATGCCGTCGGCGCCGCCGCGGACCCGGCTAGGGTCTGATCCGAGAAGACTGAGGACGAGGCGTCCCGCCCGCGTCGGGGCGGGGCGCGAGTGGAGGGAGTCGCGTGTTCGAAGGGTTCGAGGGCAAGGGGTTGCCCGCCGCTTTCATGAGTGCGGGGACCTCGTCCTTCACCGAGTTTCTCCGGGAGGTCAGGCCTGAACTGATGCCCGGCCACGGACTGTCGGCACAGGCGCAGGGGGCCGCCGCCGAGCACCTCGCCCCCGACGCGACGACGATCGTCGCGCTGACCTTCCCCGGGGGCGTCCTGATCGCGGGCGACCGTCGCGCCACCCAGGGCAACGTGATCGCCAACCGCGACATGGAAAAAGTTTATCGAACGGACGAGTTCTCCGCGGTGGCCATTGCGGGCTCCGCCGGCTTCGGTATCGAATTGGCCCGTCTCTACCAGGTGGAACTGGAGCACTACGAGAAGATGGAGGGCCGCTCGCTCTCCCTCGAGGGCAAGGCGAACAAGCTCGCGCAGATGGTCCGCGGCCACCTCGGCCTGGCCATGCAGGGCTTCGTCGTGGTCCCCCTCTTCGTCGGCTACGACGAGAACGAGGGCCGCGGCCGCGTCTTCAGCTACGACGCGACCGGCGGCCGCTACGAGGAGCAGCGCTACTACTCCATCGGCTCCGGATCGGTCTTCGCCAAGGGCTCCATCAAGAAGCTCTACCGCGATGACCTCACGGAGACGGACGCCGTCAAGGCCGCCCTGGAATCCCTCTACGACGCGGCCGACGACGACTCCGCCACCGGAGGCCCCGACCTGCACCGCAGGATCTTCCCCCTGGTCGACGTGATCACCGCGGACGGCCACCGCCGCCTGCCCGCCGAGGACGTCGCCCGCCTGGCGACCGAGGTGGTCGAGGGGCGCGCCGTCCACCCGGACGGCCCCACCGCCCCCCTGGCCTGAGCCGCCGGCCCGGCCCCACCCGCCCCATTGGACTTCTAGGTAAGGAAACGATCCGCGGTGTCGATGCCGTTCTACGTCGCCCCCGAACAGCAGATGAAGGACAAGGCGGACTACGCGCGCAAGGGCATCGCGCGCGGCCGCAGCGCCGTCGTCCTGCAGTACGAGGGCGGCATCCTGCTGGTGGCGGACAACGTCTCCCGCACACTCCACAAGATCAGCGAACTCTACGACCGCATCGCCTTCGCGGCGGTCGGCCGCTACCCCGAGTTCGAGAACCTGCGCCTGATGGGCGTGCGCTTCGCGGACGTGCGCGGGTACCAGTACGACCGCCGCGACGTCAGCGGGCGCCAGCTCGCCAACATCTACGCCCAGACCCTGGGCACGGTGTTCAGCGAGAGCCTCAAGCCCTGGGAGGTGGAGATCGTCGTCGCCGAGGTCGGCGACACCGCCGACGGCGACGAGATCTACCGCATCACCTTCGACGGCTCCATCGTCGACGAGCAGGGGTTCGTCGCGGTGGGCGGGTCCTCCGACCACGTCTCCCAGGCGCTCAAGGACCGGTTCTCCGCGACCGCCTCCCTCGCTGCCGCGCTCAACGCCGCCACCCACGCCCTGGCCAGGGAGAACGGCGAGGAGCGCGAACTGGAGGCGGCCAACCTGGAGGTCGCCGTCCTGGAGCGCTCCAGGGAGCACCGCAAGTTCCGCCGCATCCAGGGGCAGCGCCTGGTCTCCCTCCTCCAGGAGGGGCGCGGCGGGGCCGCCCCCGGCGGTACCACCACCGAGGACGACGCATAGCAGAAGCGGTGCGGCGCCCCGCGGGCGCCGCACCGGCCGGCGGACGACGCGGCCCCGTCGTCCCGGGCCGACGGTGACGGGAAGTTGGTGAGGCCGCGTGGAACGACGGATCTTCGGGCTGGAGAACGAGTACGGGGTCACGTGCACCTTCCGGGGACAGCGCCGGCTGTCGCCGGACGAGGTCGCCCGCTACCTCTTCCGGAGGGTGGTCTCCTGGGGGCGCAGCAGCAACGTGTTCCTCCGCAACGGCGCCCGCCTCTACCTGGACGTGGGCAGCCACCCCGAGTACGCCACCCCCGAGTGCGACAGCCTCGTGGACCTGGTGGCGCACGACAAGGCCGGTGAGCGCATCCTGGAGGGGCTGCAGGTCGACGCCGAGCAGCGCCTGCACGAGGAGGGCATCGCCGGGGACATCTACCTGTTCAAGAACAACACCGACTCCGCCGGCAACTCCTACGGCTGCCACGAGAACTACCTCGTGGGCCGGCACGGGGAGTTCGGGCGGCTGGCCGACGTGCTCATCCCCTTCCTGGTCACCCGGCAGATCATCTGCGGGGCCGGGAAGGTCCTGCAGACCCCGCGCGGCGCCCTGTACTGCGTCAGCCAGCGGGCCGAGCACATCTGGGAGGGCGTCTCCTCCGCCACCACCAGGTCCCGGCCGATCATCAACACCCGCGACGAGCCGCACGCGGACGCCGAGCGCTTCCGCCGCCTGCACGTCATCGTCGGCGACTCCAACATGAGCGAGACCACCACCCTGCTCAAGCTGGGCTCCACCGACCTGGTGCTGCGGATGATCGAGGCGGGCGTGGTCATGCGCGACTACACCCTGGAGAACCCGATCCGGGCGATCCGCGAGGTCAGCCACGACATGACCGGCCGCCGCAAGGTGCGCCTGGCCAACGGGCGCGAGGCGGGCGCGCTGGAGATCCAGCGCGAGTACCTGGAGAAGGTGCAGAGCTACGTCGACCGGCACGGCACCGACGCGACCGGCAAGCGGGTCCTGGAGCTGTGGCAGCGCACCCTGGAGGCGGTCGAGACCCAGAACCTGGAGTCGGTCTCCCGGGAGATCGACTGGGTCGCCAAGTACATGCTGCTGGAGCGCTACCGCGCCAAGCACGACCTGTCCCTGTCCTCGCCCCGGATCGCCCAGCTCGACCTGACCTACCACGACATCCACCGCGACCGCGGCCTGTTCTACCTGATGCAGAACCGCGGCCAGATGGAGCGGGTGGTCGGCGACCTGAAGATCTTCGAGGCCAAGTCGGTGCCCCCGCAGACCACGCGGGCCCGGCTGCGCGGCGAGTTCATCCGCCGCGCCCAGGAGCAGCGCCGCGACTTCACCGTCGACTGGGTGCACCTCAAGCTCAACGACCAGGCGCAGCGCACCGTGCTGTGCAAGGACCCCTTCAAGTCGGTGGACGAGCGGGTGGAGAAGCTCATCGCCGGGATGTGACCGGCGGCACCAGCGGCCCCGGCGGCGTTCCCCCGCCGCCGGGGCCGTGCCGTGCCCGCCGTCGGGACCGCCCCGCAGTGGGGCCGGAACGCCTCCCGGCGCTTTCGAAAAGGGCGCCGCGCAGGGCCGCGGTGACCTTTTGTTACCGATGTTCCGCCTCGGGGGGAGGTGGTGGAGGTCGCGCTTTTCGGTAGTGTGACCCTGTCCCGAGCCGGAAAACAGAGGTAGTGACCCATGCACCGACGTGCCGCCGCCCTCGCGGTGCCCCTGACCGTCATCGCTTTGACGGTCTCAAGCTGCGGAAACATCCCCGAGGAGTGGCGCACTCCCGCCTTCATGCGGATGGACGGTGACCAGCTCGACTCCCGGCTGCCCACCGTCACCGGTGACGTCGGCGAGGCGCCCGAGGTCGCCTTCCCCGACATCGAGCCCCCCGAGGAGGAGCTCTCCGGTGTCGTGGACGAGGGCCCCAGCGAGGAGGAGCTGGTCCGCGCCGACGACCTCGTCATCGCCAACGTCGCCCAGTTCCAGTGGACGGGTCCCGGCGAGGGCGAGCCGGTCGAGGGCCAGTCCAGCTACGAGACCGGGGCCCCGGACCTCATCCGTATGACCGACATGCCCGAGCAGATCAGCTCGGTCCTGGTCAACCAGGCCGTCGGCAGCCGCGCGGTGTACGTCTTCCCGCCGCTGACCGAGGAGGAGCAGGCCCAGGCCGAGTCCATGGGCCAGCCGCCCCAGGTGGGCGCCAGCGTCCTGGTCGTCGACATCCTGGACCGCTTCGGCATGGGCTCGGTGGTGCCCGGCGAGCAGACCACCGACGGCGGCGACGGCCTGCCCACCGTGACCCAGGAGGGCCACAGCGAGCCCACGATCGAGATCCCCGAGGGCGACGCGCCCGAGGAGCTGGAGGTCGTCCCGCTGATCGAGGGGACGGGCGACGAGGTCGAGGAGGGCCAGCAGGTCATCGTCCAGTACACCGGTGTGCGCTGGGAGGCCGACGAGAACGGCGACCACCCCGTGTTCGACTCCACCTGGACCCGCGGCGGCGCCCCCTTCGACACCACCATCGGCGCGGGCTCGGTGATCAAGGGCTGGGACGAGGGCATCGTCGGCCAGAAGACCGGCAGCCGCCTGCTCCTGGTCGTGCCCGGCGACATGGCCTACGGCGAGACCGAGGAGGAGGCGATGGGCGCCCCGGCGGGCACCCTCGTCTTCGTGGTGGACGTCCTGGGCGCCTTCGACAACCCGCCGCCGGCCGAGCCCGAGGAGGGCGCCTCCGAGGGAGCCGAGGACGGCGGCGAGGAGGCCCCCGCGGACGAGGAGTCCCCCGAGGGCGAGGCGACCGAGTAGCGCACTCCCGCATCCCGCGAGCACAGGGGCCTCCCGGCGACCGCCGGGAGGCCCCCGCGCGTTCCCCGCGGGCCGCCCCGGACACGCAGAGCGACGGCGGCCTCCGGCGGCTCCGCCCCGCTGCTGCGTAGAGTCGTGCCAAGGGTGGACCGAGCGGAGGGGGAGTCCGTGGAGGACCGGCTGCGCTACTGCTACGTGTCGGGGCTGAGCCTGGGGGTCCCCGCCCTGGAGGAACTGTGCGCCCAGGGGCGCCCGCCGTCCCTGGTGGTCTCCTACCCCGCCGAACTCGCCCACCGCTCCGGCTACGTCGACTACGAGGCCGTCACCCGCCGCCACGACCTGGAGCACCTGCGCGCCTCCGACCTGGGCTCGGACGAGGTCCGCGACGCGCTCGCGGTCCGCGGCGTCGCCCTGCTGGTCGTCGCCGGGTGGTCCAGCCCCGTGCCCGAACGCCTGCTGGCGGCCCTGCCGAGGGGCGGGGTCGGCCTGCACCCGGCTCCGCTGCCGGTCGGCCGGGGCCGCGCCCCCATCCCGTGGACGATCCTGCGCGACATGCGGGCCAGCGCCGTCACCCTGCTGCACCTGGACGGGGGCGGCGACACCGGCGACATCATCGACCAGGCGTGGTTCGACGTCGAGCCCGACATCACCGCCACCGGCCTGTACGACCGGGTGGCCCGCCGCCAGGCCGAGATGCTCGCGGCCCGCATCGACGACCTGCTGGCGGGCACCGCGCCCCGGCGGCCCCAGCGCGGGCACGCGTCGGTGTGGCCGCGCCGCAGGCCCAGCGACGGGCGTATCGACTTCACCGCCTCGGGCCGCGACGTGGACCGCCTGGTGCGGGCCCTGGCCGACCCCTACCCGGGCGCCTTCGCGATGTTCGGCGGCAGCCGCATCACCCTGTGCGCCGGGGTGCTGGACGAGGGGGTCCGGGGCGGCGCCCCGGGCGAGGTGGTGTCGGCGGGACCGGGCCGCGTGTGGGGTGTGACCTGCGGGGACGGGGCGGTGTTCGTGCCCGCGGCGATCCGCGTGGACGAGGGGATCCGCGCCGACCCGACGTCACTGGCCATGTTCCGGCCCGGGGCGTTCTTCGACGAGCCCTCGCCGCACTCGCTCACCCCGTCCCGGCCGGTCCCGGTGCCCGGACAGGCGCCCGGCCCCGACGGCCCCGTGAAGGAGGTGCCGGGGGCGAGGGCCGTCCGCTGAGGGTCAGATGAGGGCGGCGCAGTGGCGGCCCGCGGCGGCCGCGCTCAGGAACGCCGCCCGGTCCTCCTCCAGGCCCCGGCCCATGGTGGAGGGCTTCACCGGCAGCGCCAGCAGCGCCTCCTCCAGGCCCTCCACACCCACGTCCACCAGCGTGTGCCGGGCGCCCAGCGGCGCCGCCTGGGCGCGCACCCGCTCCCCGAACACCCCCGGCAGCAGCGGCACCACCACGTCGGCGCGGGCCAGCGCCACCCGTCCGTAGGCCGTCAGGCTGTGGTGGGACACCCCCCGGTGCCGGGGGCGGGGGTCGGCCTCGCTGACCCGCAGCGCCGCCACCGGGTGCCCGTCCAGCACCGCCGCCGCGTTGACCGCCTCGCCGCAGGACACCCCCGAGAACCCCCAGGGGGTCCCGGTGCCCAGGTTGCCCGGGCCCTGGCAGACCACCGCCGCGTCCGCGCCCAGCACGTGCCGGGCGGCCAGCAGCCCGGAGTGGACCGTCACCGCCTCCAGGTCGCCGCCGAACGCCTGCCCGGTGGTCACGCACCCCGCCAGCAGCCCCTCCTCGCGCAGCACCCCGAGGGTCCGGGAGAACGCGGCGGGCAGCGCACCGCCGTCGGTCATGACGTTGACCACCCGCGCCCCTGGCCGCTCGTGCAGCACCCCGGCCAGCACCGCGGGCAGCGACGAGTGCAGGTCGGCGACCACCACGGGCATGCCCGCCAGCCCGGCCGCGTCGCGCAGCGTCGCGTGGTGCGGGGAGTCCTGCTCGTCGGCGCCCTCCACCAGCGCCTGGAGCGGGGTGTACCGCGCCTTGACCAGGTGCCCGGGCCCCTCCCGGTCGGGCGGCAGCCGGTCGGGCAGGGCCACCACCATCGCGTACCCCCCGGTGCCCAGCCCCAGGTCCAGGGCCCCGGTGTTGAGCAGCACGGTGTCGCCGGGGAGGGGGTCGCCCACCAGACCGGTGTAGGCGATCGCCCGGCACTGCGCCTCCCCGCCCGCGCCGTCCCCGACGGCGGTCAGGCACACCCGCACCCCGGGCCAGGACGGGAGGAGTTCACGGACTTCACCACGGCGCCACCGGATCATGCAAGGCACGGTACCTTCGTTGCTGAGTCGGTACGGGGACGACGCGCCCCGGGGCCGACGGCATTCCACACGCGGGCGAGAAGAGGGTGCAGGCGATGTCGCGCAGGAAGACGGAACGGCAGTTGAACCTGGTCATCTGCCTGTTGTCCACGCGCCGCCACCTGACGGCCCAGGAGATCCGCCGTACGGTGTACGGCTACGCCGAGGCCGACAGCGAGCAGGCGTTCAAGCGCATGTTCGAGCGGGACAAGCGGGAGCTGCGCGACAGCGGCATCCCCATCCAGGTGGGCACCGGCGACGCGATCAGCGGCGAGGAGGGCTACCGCATCTCCCGGGCCGACTACGAGCTGCCCGAGATCGAGCTGCTGCCCGACGAGGCCGTGGTGCTGGGCCTGGCCGCCCGCGCCTGGCGGCACGCCTCCCTGGGCGAGGCCGCGGCCAACGCCCTGTTCAAGCTGCGCTCGGCCGGGGTGCCGGTGGACACCGAGGCCGCTCCGGGGCTGACCCCCGCCATGCGCACCGACGAGCCCGCGTTCGGGCCGGTCTGGCAGGCGGTGCGCGACCGGCGGCCGATCGCCTTCGACTACCGCAAGCCCGGCCAGTCCGAGCCCGAGCGGCGCGAGGTCGAGCCGTGGGGCATCGTCAACCTGCGCGGACACTGGTACGTGGTGGGCCACGACCGGCTGCGCGACGCCCGCCGCGTGTTCCGCCTGGGCCGCATCCGCGGCGAGGTGGAGGTCCTGCGCGGCGGCCCCGACGTGGTCGTGCCCGAGGGCGTCGACCTGCGGTCGGTGGCGGCCGGGCACCGCGCCGAGCCGGAGGCGACCGCCACCGTGCGGGTGCGCACCGACACCGCCCACGCCCTGCGCCGCGGGGCGCTGCGCGTGGTCCCGGGCGGGCGCGAGGGCGCCGACGGCGGCTGGGACGTCCTCACCGTCCCCTACACCGACGTCCCCGACCTGGTCGAGCACGTCGCCTCCTACGGCGCCAACGCCGTCATCGTCGAACCCGCCGAGGCCCGTGCCGCCGTGGTCGAGCACCTGTCGGCGACGGCCGACGCCGGGGTCCCCGACCCCGACCCGGCCCCGGCCGCCGAGGCGGCCCCCGGCGGCGGCCCGGCGCGCGGGCCGCGCTCGGCCGACCAGCTGCGCCGCCTGCTGATGCTCGTGCCCTACGCCCTGGGCCGCGACGTGCGGGTGCCGGAGGTGGCGGAGCACTTCGGCCTCACCGAGAAGCAGGTGGTCGCCGACCTGAGCCTGCTGTGGATGTGCGGCCTGCCCGGGTACACCCCCGGCGACCTCATCGACGTGGACCTGGACGCGGCCAGGGAGACCGGCGAGATCATCATCGGCAACGCCGACACGCTGGCCCAGCCGCTGCGGCTGACCGCCGACGAGGCGGCCAGCCTGGTCGTGGGCCTGTCGCTGCTGGAGGCGCTGCCCGAGGCCGAGGGCCTGGAGTCGGGCGCCCTCAAGCGGGTCTCGGAGAAGCTGCGCACCGCCGCGGGCACCGCCCTGGGCTCCCTGGCCGACTCGGTGCAGGTCCGCCTGGAGGACTCCGACGACGAGCAGGTCGAGCAGACGCGGCGGCGCTGCGCCGAGGCCCTGGAGTCGGGCCAGCGCCTGCACCTGCGCTACCTGTCCGGGTACCTGGACCAGGTCACCGAGCGCGACGTGGACCCCATGGGCCTGGTCGTCCAGGACGGCCACACCTTCCTGGAGGGGTACTGCCGGCTGCGCGAGGACGTGCGCCTGTTCCGCCTGGACCGGGTGCTGGCCCTCACCGTGCTGCCCTACCCGGCCGAGGTGCCCGAGGGGGTGGGCCGCCGCGACCTGTCCGGCGGGCTGCTCCAGCTCTCCGACCGCGACGCGCTGGTCACCCTGGACCTGGAGTCCTCGGCCCGATGGGTCACCGAGGACTACGTGTGCGAGTCGACGGCGGAGCTGCCGGGGGGCGGGGTCCGCGCCTCGCTGCGCACCCCCGCGCCCGCCTGGGTGGTGCGGCTGGCCCTGCGGCTCGGTCCGCGGGGGCGGATCACGGCGCCGCCGGCGCTGGCCGAGCAGGCGCGGGCCGAGGCGCGCCGGACGCTGGAGCTCTACCGGGCTTCCTGAAACCCGCGGACGGTCGGCCGAGACCGATTCGTCGCACGAGTGAGCCTCGGTTGTTCATCCGGGGGCAGGGTGTAGGTCGGGGTGGAAGGGATAAGGTACAAGCGTGATCGTCCTGACTGTCCTGTTCGGCGCGTTTGCGGTGGGAGGCGTCCTCATCGGCGTCCTCGCGCTGCGTGTGCGCCGGGCGGCGGACGCGCTGGCCCGACAGGTGGCGCGGGCGTCGGGCGAGCACCGGACCGAGGGGGCGCAGGCGCTCCCCCTCCGCCGTGGCGGGGACGGGTGACGACCCCGTGTCCGGTGCGCGTACCATCGAAGGCGCCTGGTCGCGCCGCGAAAGGAAGTGAGAAGGATGGGTATCGGGGCACGTGAGATCCTGATCCTCCTGGTCATCGCACTGCTGCTGTTCGGAGCCAAGAAGCTCCCGGACCTGGCCCGCTCCCTGGGCCGCAGCGCCCGCATCCTCAAGGCCGAGAGCAAGGGCCTGGTGGAGAACGAGGACGACCAGAACCAGCAGGCCCAGCAGCCGCAGCAGCCGCAGGCCCAGCAGCCGCAGCCGCAGGCCGCGCCCCAGGCGCAGCCGCAGCAGCCGCAGGCGCAGACCTCCTACCCGCAGCTGCCGCCCGGCCAGCGCATCGTCAACGAGGCCGGCGAGCCCCAGCCCTACAACAACCAGCAGTAACGGCAGGCTCGCGCGGTCCCGATGGGCCGCGGCGGCGGGCGCGGCGCCCAGGGGCGCGCCGTGCCCGGGCAGGCGGCCGCACCACGGGTGCGCGGCCCCGAGGGAGAGAAGAGTGACCACAGGATGAGGGCCCGACGCCGGGCGGCCAACCCGGATGCCCGGATGCCGCTCATGGAGCACCTGCGCGAACTGCGCGGCCGCGTGGTGAAGGCGGTGATCGCGCTCGCGCTGGGATGCGTGGTCGGCTACCTCGCCTACGACTACGTGTGGGAGTTCCTCAAAGCCCCCTACTGCTCGCTGCCGGAGTCGAAGGTCGCCGCGCAGGACGGCTGCTCCCTCATCGTCACCGGCCCCTTCGACGCGTTCTTCGTCGCGTTCAAGGTGTGGCTGTTCGTCGGCGCGATCGTCTCGGCGCCCTTCTGGCTGTACCAGCTGTGGGCCTTCGTCGCCCCCGCGCTGCACACCCGCGAGAAGCGCTACGCCTACGTCTTCGCCCCGCTGGCCGCGGTGCTGTTCGTCGCGGGCGCCGCGCTGGCCTACTACATCACGGCCTACGCGCTGACGGTGCTGTTCAGCTTCCTGCCCGACGACGCCGACCCGTTCCTGACCATCGGCGAGTACCTGAGCTACATGCTCATCATGATGACCATGTTCGGCCTGGGCTTCGTGCTGCCGCTGCTGGTCGCCCTGCTCAACATCATCGGCGTCCTGCCGCACGCCGCCATCGCCAAGTGGCGCCGGGTCATCATCTTCGGCGCGGTCGTCCTGGCCGCCGTCGTCACCCCCGCCGAGCCCATCTCGATGCTGGCCCTGGCGGTCCCGCTGGTGCTCCTGTTCGAGCTCGCCGAGCTCTTCGCGTTCTTCAACGACCGCCGCAAGAAGCGCCACGACCCCTACGCCGGCCTGTCCGACGACGAGATCTCCGAACTGGACGACACCCCCTCCTCCCTGGACGATCCGGACCTGGAGGAGGAAGCGGGCAAGCGCTCCTGAGCACCTCCCGTACGCGCTAGGGTCGGCGTCGGGGGCCGTCGGGCCCCCGGCGCCGGCCCCTTTTTCTCCGCCCCGGACGGCGTCCCCGGCAGTGTGAAGAGGACATCCGATGAGCGAGCAGACACAGACCGGGCGGGAGCTCCCGCCCGAGGCCATGGGCAACGAGAAGTGGCACGACACCACCGACGCGGTGTGGATGCGCTCCTCCCTCTCCAACCCCGACTCGGAGGCGATCGTGGAGGTCGCCACCTTCGACGACGGCTTCCGCGCGGTGCGCGACGGCAAGTCGCCCGGGAAGGGCACCCTGTTCTTCACCCCCGCGGAGTGGGAGGCGTTCGTCCTGGGGGCCCGCGACGGCGAGTTCGACATCCCCGAGGAGTACCTCACCGAGGAGGAGGCCAGGATCCAGCGCGGCGAGGTGGACGTCGAGGTCGGATGGGTCCCCTCCCCGCTGAACAGCCCCAAGGCGATGGAGGAGTACCATCGCCGTCAGCGCGAGGAGGCCGACGCGGCCGCGCGGGGGACCGACGCCCCCTGAGCGGTTCGCGCACACCCGGGCGCGAGGGTGTGCGGCGTCCCCGCGCCGTCCGTACACCCTCCCCGCCCCCGGGTAGCGAAGGACCCCCATGCAGTCCCCTCACATCGCCCTGCTGGTCAACCCCAAGTCGGGACGGCGCCGCGCCGCCGTCACCGCGGTCCGCCTCAAGGAGGCGCTGCGGGAGGCCGGGGCGCGCGTCCACGTCTACAGCGGCGGCTCGGCCGCCGACAGCCGCCGCCTGGCCCGCCTCGCCGCCGCCGACGCACCGCACGCCCTGGTCGCCGTGGGCGGCGACGGGCTGGTCCACCAGGCCCTTCAGGGCGTGGTCGGCACCGGGGTGCCCCTGGCCGTGGTGCCCGCCGGCACCGGCAACGACATCGCCCGCGCCTTCGGCCGCCCGCGCGGGTCGGCCCGCGACGTGGCCGCCGCCATCCTGCGCGGGCGCACCCGCTCGGTGGACTGCGTGCGGGTCGAGCTGGCCGACGGGACCCGCCGCCACTTCCTCAGCGTGCTGGCGTGCGGGTTCGACGCCCGCGTCAACGAGCGCGTCAACGGGTTCCGGTTCAGGATCGGCCGGGCCGGGTACCTCGCGGGCGTCGTCGCCGAACTCGGCTCCTTCAAGCCCGCCCGCTACGAGATCGACGTGGACGGCCGGGTCATCGACGAGCCCGGCATGCTCGTCGCCGTGGGCAACACCACCTCCTACGGCGGCGGCATGAAGGTGTGCGCCGCCGCCGAGCCCGACGACGGCCTCATCGACGTGGTCTTCGGCCGCGAGACGCCGCTGGCCCGGTTCCTGCTGCTGTTCCCCCTGGTCTTCACCGGCGGCCACCTCGACCGGCCCGAGATCGTCTCCGAGCGCGGGCGCACCGTCACCGTCCGCGCCGAGGGCGTGCCGGTCTACGCCGACGGGGAACGCCTGGGCGGGGCGCCGCTGGTGTGCGAGGTGGTGCCGAAGTCGGTCGAGATGTTGGAGCTGACCTCATAGGCTGGAGGCCATATGAGTAGTCACGCTGAGCGGTACGCCGCCTTCCGTCGGCGCCAGGGCGCCTCCAGCCCCGCCATCGAGGCGTTCCAGGGGCTGTACGGGTTCGAGTTCGACCCGTTCCAGGTCCGGGCCTGCAAGGCCCTGGAGAACGGCCACGGGGTGCTGGTGGCCGCGCCCACCGGCTCGGGCAAGACGGTGGTCGGCGAGTTCGCCGTCCACCAGGCCCTGGCCGAGGGCACCAAGTGCTTCTACACCACGCCCATCAAGGCGCTGTCCAACCAGAAGTTCAACGACCTGGTCGCGCGCTACGGCGCCGACCGGGTCGGGCTGCTGACCGGTGACAACAGCGTCAACGGCGACGCCCCGGTGGTCGTGATGACCACCGAGGTGCTGCGCAACATGCTCTACGAGGGCTCGGCCACCCTCGGCGGCCTGGCGTACGTGGTGATGGACGAGGTCCACTACCTCGCCGACCGGTTCCGCGGCGCGGTCTGGGAGGAGGTGATCATCCACCTGCCCGAGTCGGTGCGCATGGTCGCCCTCTCCGCCACCGTGTCCAACGCCGAGGAGTTCGGCGAGTGGCTGCAGCAGGTGCGCGGCGACACCACGGTCATCGTGGACGAGAAGCGCCCCGTCCCGCTGTGGCAGCACGTCATGGTGGGCGACCGCATCCACGACCTGTTCGTGGACCTGGAGGCGGAGGAGGGGACCGGCGGGGACGGCGGGGACTCCGAGGCCGGCGACCGGGACCGCGGCAGGAACCGCAAGGGCGGCAAGAAGCGCAGGCGCGAGCGCGGCTGGCAGCCCCGCGAGATCCGCGTGGGCGGGCAGACTCTGCGGATCAACCCGCGGCTGTCGCGCATCGCGGAGGAGGACTCCCGGCTGACCCAGCTGGCCCACCGCCGCCGGCACCCGCAGGCGCGCTCGCGCGGGAACATGCGCCCGCGCAGCCGGTTCGCGCCGCCCTCGCGCCCGGCGATCGTCGAGGAGCTCGACGACCTGGGGCTGCTGCCGGCCATCACGTTCATCTTCAGCCGGGCCGGGTGCGACGACGCCGTCCGCCAGTGCCTGTCCGCGGGGCTGGTCCTGACCACCCCCGAGGAGGCCGAGGTCATCCGCGAGTACGCGGAGACCCGCTGCGCCGACATCCCCGGCGCCGACCTGGCCGTCCTGGGGTTCGACCAGTGGCTGCGCGCCCTGGAGTGCGGGATCGCCGCCCACCACGCGGGGATGCTGCCGACGTTCAAGGAGATCGTCGAGCACCTGTTCTCGCGCGGGCTCATCCGCGCCGTGTTCGCCACCGAGACCCTGGCGCTGGGCATCAACATGCCCGCCCGCACCGTGGTCATCGAGAAGATCGACAAGTGGAACGGCGAGGCCCACGTCCAGCTCACCCCCGGCGAGTACACGCAGCTCACCGGGCGCGCCGGGCGGCGCGGCATCGACGTGGAGGGACACGCGGTCGTCGTCTGGCAGGCGGGCAGCGACCCCGAGACCATCGCCGGACTGGCGGGCACCCGCACCTACCCGCTCAACTCCAGCTTCCAGCCCTCCTACAACATGGCCGTCAACCTCGTCGGCCAGGTGGGGCGGCGGCGCAGCCGCGCGATGCTGGAGGAGTCCTTCGCCCAGTTCCAGGCCGACCGGGCGGTGGTGGGCCTGGTCAAGCAGCTGCGCAAGCACGAGGAGGCGCTGGAGGGGTACGCCGCGTCCGCGGAGTGCCACCTGGGCGACTTCATGGAGTACGCCCGACTGCGGCGGGAGCTGAGCGACCGCGAGGCGATGCTGTCCAAGAACCGGTCGGCGCGGCGCCGGGAGGAGGCGCTGGAGAGCCTGGAGCGGCTCCGCCCCGGCGACATCATCCGCATCCCCGCGGGCCGCCACACCGGGCACGCCGTGGTGCTGGACCCGGGGCTGCGCCACGACCTGCCCGCGCCGCTGGTGCTCACCGTGGACAAGCAGGTCAAGCGGATCAACGCGGCGGACTTCCCGGTCCCGGTGCACGCCTCGGGGCGGATGCGCATCCCCAAGTCGTTCTCGGCCAAGTCGCCGCGGTCGCGCCAGGACCTGGCCTCCACCCTGCGCAACAAGCTCAAGGAGCAGGGCACCGACCCCGTCTACGAGCGGGGCCCGCGCAACGCGGGGGAGGACTCCGAGGTGCTCCGGCTGCGCGCCGCGCTGCGCGAGCACCCCTGCCACGGCTGCGCCGAGCGCGAGGACCACGCCCGCTGGGCGGAGCGCTACCACCGGCTCCAGCGCGAGACCGAGTCCCTGCGCCGCCGGGTGGAGGGCCGCTCCCACGTCATCGCCCGCACCTTCGACCGCGTGTGCGGGGTGCTGGAGGACCTGGGGTACCTGGACGGCGACGACGTCTCCGACGACGGATCGCGCCTGGCCAAGGTGTACTCGGAGCTGGACCTGCTGGTCGCCGAGTGCCTGCGCCGGGGGCTGTGGAAGGACCTCTCCCCGGTGGAGCTGGCCGCCTGCGCGGCGTCCCTGGTGTACGAGGCGCGCCGCAACGACGAGGCGTACCCGCGCCTGCCCGGCGGCCGGGTGGACGACACCCTGGCCGAGATGGTGCGCCTGTGGGGCGAGCTGAACGAGGTGGAGGCCCGCCACCGGGTGAGCTTCCTGCGCCGCCCCGACCTGGGGTTCGTGTGGACGGCCCACCGGTGGGCGCGCGGCGACCGGCTGGACGCGATCCTGCGCCAGTCCGACATGACCGCGGGCGACTTCGTGCGGACCGCCAAGATGCTGGTGGACATGCTCGGCCAGATCGCCGGGGCCACCGGCGACCAGAACGTGCGCTCCACCGCCCGCAAGGCCTCCGACCTGGTCCGCCGCGGGGTGGTCGCCTACTCCTCGCTCACCTAGGAGCGCTCCCCCCGGCCCCGCTCCGCCGCCCGGCGGCCGGGGGGATCTCGCCGGAGCCGCGGACGACCAGGGCGGTGGGCACCCGCTCCTCGCGGGGCGGCGAGGTGTCGCCCGCGATGCGCTCGAACAGGCGGCGCACCGCGAGCGCCCCGATGCCCGCCACGTCCTGGGCGACCACCGTCACCCGGGGCATCAGCAGGTCGGCCATGGGGAAGTCGTCGAACCCCACCACCGCCACCTCGCCGTGCAGGCCGCGGTCCTGGAGGGTCCGGATGGCGCCGATCGTCACCAGGTTCTGCGCGGTGAACAGGGCCGTGGGCGGGTCGTCGGAGTCCAGCATCGCCGCCACCGCCTCCGCGGCGCTCCGCGGGTCGGACAGGTCCCACACCGCGCGGCCGGGCCGTTCGGGCAGGCCGCGCTCGGCCAATGCCGCCCGGTACCCGGCCAGTCGCTCGACCGCGGTGCTGATCCGGTGCCCGTCGCCCAGGAACGCGATCTCGGTGTGCCCGTGGTCGGCCAGGTGCAGCACGGCCCGCCGCGCCCCCTCGGCGTTGGCGGACAGCACCGCGTCGGCGGCCAGTCCGCGCGGGGGCCGGTCGGCGAACACCACCGGCGTCCCGTTGCGGATCTCCCGGTGCAGGTAGCCGTGGTCCGGGCCGGCCGGGACCAGCAGGATGCCGTCCACCCGGTGCAGGGTGGCCGCCCGCACCAGCTCCCTCTCGCGCTGCGGGTCCTCGTCCAGGCTGCCCGCCAGGACCAGCGTCCCGTGTTCGCGGGCCGCGTCCTCCACGGCCCGGCTCAGCGTGGCCGAGAACGGGTTGGCGACGTCCTCCAGCAGCAGGGCGATCTGGCGGGTGGCCCCGTCGGTGCGGCGCAGGCTGCTGGCCGCCAGGTTGGGCTGGAAGTCCAGCCGGGCGATGGCGCGGGTGACGCGGTCGCGCAGCTCCTCGGAGACCGAGGGCACGCCGTTGATGACACGCGAGACGGTCTTGATGCTCACCCCGGACAGGGCGGCGACGTCGCGCATGGTGGCCCTGCGCACCGGTTCGGAGGCGGCCCCGGGGCCGCCGCTGTGGTTCACCGACACCCGCATCTTCTTCTCTTCGACGACAGGACCGCCCCGGGTCCCGGACGGAGCCCGGGGCGGTCCCATTGTTCACCATCGCCTGTTCACCGTCGTCCCGCGCCGGCGTCCGCGCCCGTCCGGGGAGCGGGGCGGCGGGGGCGGAACATCCGTCCCGAAAGGGGTGTTGGGCGCGATGGGCACCCCGTGGTCGAAAGCGGTCACGGCGGAGTCCATCATGGAGGGGCACGGGACTCCGCGAGGAGCCTGTAGTCCGCAAGACACCTGAAACGAGGACCGAGCAGTGCTGCGCACCCTCATCAACGGCAAGATCCACCGCGCCACCGTCACCCAGGCCGACCTGCACTACGTCGGCTCGGTGACCATCGACGCCGACCTGATGGACGCCGCCGACATCGTCGACGGCGAGCAGGTCCACATCGTCGACATCGACAACGGCGCCCGGCTCGTCACCTACGCGATCACCGGCGAGCGCGGCACCGGCGTCATCGGGATCAACGGCGCGGCCGCCCGCCTGGTCAGCCCCGGCGACCTGGTCATCATCATCTCCTACGCGCAGCTGACCGAGGCCGAGCGCGCCGGGCACGTGCCCCACATCGTGCACGTGGACCGGGACAACAGGGTGGTCGCCCTGGGCGCCGACCCGGCCGAGCCGGTCCCCGGCGACCCGGAGCTCGTCCCCGGCCGCTGAACGCCCCCCGCCGGCGCCCGCGGGCCGGGCGCCGGCCGGGGTGCCGCGGACCCCGGGGGAGGGGCGCGGGGGTCGGCGTCAACGTGTGTCCCGACGTGTCCGAAAAGGGCCGAAAACCCCTGACGTATGGCCGGTTCCGGACTGGTCGGCGGGCCCGGCGCCGGGTACATCCCGGGGCGGAATGGACGATACGCGGGACGCCGAGCAGCGTCGGATCGCCGAGCACATCCAGTGGCAGAAGCAGGGTGCCTGGGTCGTGTTCTGGGGCGTCCACACCCGCCGTTACTGGGCGTTCGCCTGCTGGCCGGTGATCCCGGCGCAGGGGGTGGTGGTCAGCGCGGTCGACCCGGGAGACCTCTACTCCGCGATGCGCGAGGTCGAGCGCGAACACGACTACCTGGGCTGGCGCCACCGCCGCCGCTGAGGGGTCCGGAACGGTGGGCCATATGACATGGCGGACGATATGAACGCGGCGTTACGATTCCCCCGTTGATCGGACGAATCGGAAGTAGGTCGCGTGTCCACGCATATCGTTCCCGGCGCCCTGCCGGAGGAGACGCGCCTTCGCCTCCAGCGCCGCACCGTCGCGGCGCTGATGCTCACCCAGGTGGTCGGCGGCGTCGGCATGGGGGCGATGATCGCCGTGGGCGCGCTCATCGCCCTGGACCTCACCGGCTCCGACACCTGGTCGGGCATGGCCACCACCATGATCACCCTGGGCGCCGCCGTGTTCGCTCTGCCGCTGGCCTCGCTGGCGGCCCGCCGCGGCCGCCGCCCCGGGCTGGGGCTGGGCTGGGCGATGGGAGCGGTCGGCGGCCTCGTCGTCATCGCCGCCGCGGTCGCCGAGCTGTTCCCGCTGTTCCTGCTGGGCATGGTCCTGGTCGGGGCCGGGACCGCCACCAACCTCCAGGCCCGGCACGCCGCCGTCGACCTGGCCTCGGACCGCAGCCGCGGACGCGATCTGTCCGTCGTGGTGTGGGCGACCACCGTCGGTTCGGTACTGGGCCCCAACCTCACCGCCCCCGGCGCCCGGGTCGCCGCCCTGCTCGGCCTGCCCGATCTGCTGGGCCCGGTGGTGTTCACCACCACCGGGTTCGTCCTGGGCGCCCTGCTCACCTTCGCGCTGCTGCGCCCCGACCCGCTGCTCACCGCCGCCCGCGCGGCCGCCTCGGCCGACCCCGCGGCGAAGGCCCCGGGCAGGCTGCCGGTGGGCGAGGTCATGAGGATCGTCGCGGCCTCCCCGGGCGCGCTGCTGGCCGTGGTCGGCATCGTCTGCGCCCACACGGTGATGGTCGCGGTCATGACCATGACCCCCGTCCACATGTCCCACCACGGCGCCGCCCTGACCGTGATCGGCCTGACCATCTCCCTGCACATCGCGGGTATGTACGCGTTCTCCCCGCTGGTGGGCTGGCTCAGCGACCGGCTGGGCCGGATCCCGGTGCTGCTGGCCGGGCAGGCGGTGCTGCTGGCGGCGACGGCGGTCTCGGGCACCGCCGGGCACGACGAGGCCAGGGTGACCGCGGGCCTGTTCCTGCTGGGGCTGGGCTGGTCGCTCAGCCTGGTGTCGGGCACGGCGCTGCTGGCCGGATCGCTGGAGGTGGGCGTGCGCCCCCGCGCCCAGGGGGTCAGCGACCTGCTGATGAACCTGGGCGGGGCCGCCGCGGGCGGCCTGTCCGGCGTGGTCCTGTCCCAGACGGGCTTCGGCGGCCTCAACCTGTTCGCCGCCCTGTTCACCGTCCCGGTGTTCGTGCTGGCGCTGCGGGCGGCGCGCGCCGGGCGCTGAAAAACTTCCGGACCTTTACCGGAAACGCCCCGACTTCTTCCTCGGCCCCCGGACCGGCGCGGTTACCGTGCAGGTCTGGGGCGCCCACCGCCCTCGGTGGGCCGACGCCACTGGAGGGGTGTTCTCACGTGACCGATCGGGATCCCGAGGAAGGGCCGCAGGAGCGACCGCAGGAGAGGCCGGGCGACCCGGTGAACCACCACCCTCCGGAGGAGTGGCGCCCCGGGGACCCCGAGGACCCGATGGAGGGCGGCCCGCAGCCGCCCGGCGAGCCCCCGCACGTCTTCCCCGACCGGCCGCACGGGGGGCGCCCGGGGCCGCCGGAGGAGGGCGGCCACCTGCCGCCCCCGCCCGGACCGAACTGGACGCCGCCGCCCCTGGGCGACCAGGGGCCCGGCCCCGGCCCCGGGGCCCCTCCGCCGCCCCCGCCACCGCCGCCCGGCGGGTACCCGCCGGGCGACCATCCCACGGGCGGACCGCCCGAGCCGGTGGGCGGGGAGCTGTCGGAGGGGCCCAGCGGTCCCGCCCAGGCCGGGTACGAGCACGCCGGATACGCCCCCGGCTACGGGGAGGCGGACGTGTCCGGGGCGGGCGCGGGCAGCTACCCGGAGCCGCCGTACCGGGGGGAGCCCGCGCCCGGGCCCGGGTACGGGGAGCAGGGGCCGCCGTCCGGTCCCTACGGGGCCGGGTACGGCGCCGCGTACGGGCCCGGAGGGTACGGCGGGCACGGCGCGCAGCAGGCGTACGGCCCGCCGCAGGAGAAGCAGACCCCCTGGGGGAGGATCCTCGGCATCGGCTGCGGCGTGCTGCTGCTCCTGCTGCTGGTCGGCGGCGGCTGCACCGCCATCGGCCTGGTCCTGGCGCAGAGCGGGACGCCCGGTGTGGGGGCGCCCGAGACGGAGGACTCCGGGTCGCCGTCGGAGGAGGGCGCCGGCGGCGCGGAGGTGACCGCCGGGCGCACCGAGTTCGAGCCCGGGCCGCTGTACTCGTCGGGCGACTTCACCAGCGTCGACGTGTCCGTGCGCAACGACGGCCAGGAGCCGCTGGACGTCAACCCGCTGTACTTCAGCGTCATCGACGTCTCCGGGACGCTGCACAGCACCTCCGAGGGGATCGGGATGGACGAGCGAGAGCTGGACGCGAGCACCCTCGTCCCGGGGCAGAGCACGTCCGGGGTGATCACCGTCCAGGGGCTGGTGGAGGCCGACCGCGTCGTGTTCGAGCCGTTCTACGGCGAGCCGATCGAGGCCCCGGTCCTGTAGCCCCGGGCGGGGCGCGGTCCCGCGTCCCGCCACGGTGCGCCCCGCCCCGGGCGGGGCGCGGTCCCGCGCCACAGGGCGCCCCGCCCCGGGCGGCCCGCCTCCGGCTCTCCCCGGCCCGCGGGCGCGCGGCCGGGTCCCCCGGCGCGCCGCTGCTAGGCTGGCCGGCATGGCAGGCGCATCGAGTTCGGCCGCTTGTGCGGCAGTGACGAGGACGTCCCGCTAGCGGCGGGACGTTCGACGTACGACGACACACCACCACCTGGAACGTCCAGCCGCTTCGTGACCGGTCCGGAGCGGCGCTTTGTGCTGCTCGAAACGCTTCAGAGCGACGGAGCACTCGATGCTTTCAGGCATTCCCTCTTCCCACGGGCGGAGCCCGTCCCCCCTGCGCGCCCGGCTCGTGCTGTGCGCGATGGCCATGCTGCAGTTCCTCATCGCGGTCGACGTGACCGTGGTCAACATCGCCCTGCCCTCGATCGGCGCGGACCTCGGCGTCGGGGGCCACTCGCTGACATGGGTGGTGGTCGGCTACACGGTCACCGGCGGCGGGCTGCTGATGCTCGGCGGCCGCCTCGGCGACCTGCTGGGCCGCCGCCGCACGCTGCTGGCCGGCGTGGCCCTGTTCGGCGCGGCGTCCCTCCTGGCCGGACTGGCCCCCTCGTTCCCGGTCCTGGTGGCCGCGCGCCTCGCCCAGGGGGCCGGCGAGGCCGTTGCGCTGCCGGCCGCGATGGCCACCATCGTGCTGATGTTCTCCGAGGGGCCGCGCCGCTCGCGGGCCCTGGGCGTGTGGGCCGCGGTCGCCAGCTGCGGGCTGGTGCTCGGGTTCGCCCTCTCCGGGATCATCACCGCCCACCTGGGCTGGCGCTGGATCTTCCTGCTCTCGGTGCCCCTGATCCTGGCCGTGCTCGCGGCCGCGCTCGTGTTCGTCCCGGCCGACCGCCCCGCCTCCCGGGAGCGGGCCCGGCCGGACCTGCCCGGCGCGCTCCTGCTGACCGCGTGCCCGCTGCTGTTCGCCTACGCGGTGGTCGGGGCCGGCGAACCCGGTGCGAACCCGTGGGCGAGCGCCGCGGCACTGGCCGGCGCGGTGCTGGCCGCCGCCGGGTTCGTACTGGTCGAATCGCGGTCGCCGGACCCGCTGGTGCCCCCGGCCCTCCTCGCCCACGGTCCCCGCGTGCGGGCGAACCTGACGACGATGCTGCTCAGCGGCGCGCTGTCGACCTCGTTCCTGCTGTTCACGTTCTACCTGCAGGACCGGCTGGGGATCGGCCCGCTGGGAGCCGGGCTCACGATGCTGCCGTTGGCCGTGGCGCTGATCGCGGCCTCGGTCCTCGTGCCCCGGCTGCTGGGCCGCTGGGGGGCGCGCGTGTGCGTGCTGGCGGGCCTCGGGGCCGCGGCGGCCGCCATGGCGGTGATCGCCCTCGTGGCGGTCCTGGGCGCCGGGGCGGCCTGGCTGCTGCCGGCGATGCTGCTGATCGCCGCGGGGATGGGATTCGGGCTCGTGGGGCTGCAGTACATCGCGGTCGGCGGGACCACCGAGGAGGACGCCGGGATCGCCTCCGGCGTCCAGCGGGCGGCCGACCAGCTCGGCGGGGCCGGCGGCGTGGCCGTCTACGTGGGCGTCGGGTTCGCCCCCGCCGCGCACGCCCAGGACCCGTTCCTGGTCGCGGCGGCCCTCGCGGTCGCCGGGCTGGCCGTCGGCGCCGTGGTCGTCGGCCGCTCCCCGGCCGCGGGGGAGCCGCGGCCGCAGGCCGGGTAGGGGGTCGTGCCGCGGCGCCGTGCCGACCGGCGGCGCGGCGCCGCGCCGCCCCGTCCGTCCGGGGACGGTGTCAGGGGGCCAGCGCGGGGTCGCGCAGCCACTCCGCCAGGGAGTCCTGCCGCTCCCTGTCGCACTTGAGCGGGCAGGTGGTGCAGTACCCGTGATCGGGATCGCCCTTGTAGTCGAAGCAGCAGGTGCCGCGCACCGCCCAGGTGCCCTGCGGGTGCCCGGGGGCGAAGGGGAACAGGCGCGGGCGCTTGCGGGTGACCGCGCCGGCCGCCACCACGGCGTCGGCCAGGCGCTCGGCCAGGTCCCAGGCCTGCTCGGCGTCCCGGGCCAGGTAGCGGGCCGGGTTGAGCATGTAGAAGTGCAGGGTGTCGAGCACCCAGCCCCACAGGGTGCGCTTGCCCGCCCGCGAGTGCCCGTGCAGGGCGTCGATGAGCGGCTCGAAGGTCGCGAACAGGGCCTCGGCTGCCAGGCGGACCTGCTCGTCGGCGTCGCGGGCCGTCACGGTGCCGGACGCCCCGGCGGCCGGGTCGCCGGGCAGGACCGCGAAGCGCGTGTCCACCGAGACCGGGGTGCCGAACCGGGCGTCGGCGGTGTCCCAGGGCAGGTACAGGCCGTCGGGGTCGAGCAGGGGGGCGCGGCCGGTCAGGTACAGCGACGCCGACACCATGAAGATCGGCTCGCGCAGGGTGACCCGCAGGAAGTTGGTGGCGGCGGGGAGCCGGTGCCCGGGCCCGTGCTCGGTGCGCAGCTTGTCGAACAGGACCGGCACCCAGCCCTCGGCCGCCAGGGCGCGGGCCGAGTACCACTGCACGGTGCCGGCCGGGCGCCCGTGCAGTTCTCCGAAGGAGAGCAGCTCGGGGAGCGGCGAGAAGCGCAGGGGCGCGCAGGCGTCGCGGAGGGCCTCGATCGGATCGGAGGTCACCGGAGTCACCGTGGGGAACCTGCCCTTCGTCGCAGCGGAGCCGTCGTGTCCGGGGGTCGCGGTCGCAGGCCACCGGGGGACGGATAGAACGTCTGCGCCTCGTTAAGTGAGGCTACCCTAACGATCGGGGTCTCCGCAATGATCGCCGGGGTGACCGGAATCCTTCCCGTACGGGGGAAGGGGCAGGTCGCCGCCGTTCCAAGGTTCCGTTCGGGTTCGTCGTGCGGCGTCGGGAACGGGGTGCGCCGGGGCCGCGGGCGCACCCCCGCGGGTCAGGCGGCGGCCGGGCGGCGGCGCCGGCGCGGCCTGCGGTACTTGATCCACCACTCGACGAAGAGCAGCGGCACGAGCCAGGACAGGAAGCTGGACGCGGGGGCGATGGCCATCCCGAGCTCGCGCGGGTCGCCGGCCAGGGCCTCCGGGCTCGCCTGGAGGACGGCGATCGGCATCAGCAGGAAGATGATCACCCGGTTGAAGGCGATGCCGTAGATGAGGGCGAAGCTGCGCAGCATCCACTCGCGGTGGTCGGCGAACCTGCGGCGGCGGGCCATCGCGTAGCCCAGGACGGTGAAGCCCAGCCACAGCACCGCCCAGATCGTGTTGCTGATCTGGGTGCTGGCGCCGCTGCCGCTGAACGGCGAGATGAGCAGTGCCGGGATCCCCACCAGCGGGATCCCCGCCAGGACGTAGACCCGCCCGCTCCAGCGGTGCACCGCCGGGTACTTCGCGCGCAGCCACGGCCACACCTGGAGGATCACCAGCAGGGTCAGCAGGGTGCCGCCGAAGATGTGGGTCACCAGCATCGGGAAGT
Source organism: Nocardiopsis sp. NPDC006139 (assembly GCF_040614155.1). Lineage (NCBI taxonomy): Bacteria > Bacillati > Actinomycetota > Actinomycetes > Streptosporangiales > Nocardiopsidaceae > Nocardiopsis > Nocardiopsis sp. NPDC006139. Next base: position 70,507 of record NZ_JBEXTT010000001.1, on the reverse strand, counting down.
ACCAGGAGGGCGTCTCCGGGATGGGCAGGCGGGCGTCGGCCGGGTCCAGGGAGAAGTAGGGCGGCACCGAGTAGAGCAGGAACGTGAGGCTGAACAGGGCCAGCGGCAGGATCCACGGCCGCTGCCACCAGCGGACGGGGGCCGGGGCCGGGCGGGCCGGCGGGGCGGCGGTGTCGGTCGGGGCGGGGGGTGCCATGGTCGGTTCTCCTTCGCGGATGCGGTGTTCACGAGTCTGGTCCGGGGCGGGGGAGGGCACGAGGGTGCGCCCACCCGGCCGCGGGTGGTGGGCGGCCGCCGCCGCGCGGGAGCCGCCCACCCGGCGGAGGAGTGGTGCGCGCACCACCCTCAGCGGCTCAGCGCCCGGAAGCGGCGCAGGGACAGCGGGACGCACAGGACGAGCAGGGCCGCGGGGATCGCCACGGCCAGGAGCCCGGCGTGGTCGGCGGGCCAGGAGTCGGAGGGCACGCCCGCGTTGCCGAACAGCCCGCGCAGGGCGGAGACGACCGCCGACAGGGGGTTCCACTCGGCGATCGGCGCCATCCAGGAGGGCATGGCGTCGGCGGGCAGGAACGCGGTCGAGAGCATGGTGAGCGGGAACGCCAGCGGGTAGACGATCATGCTCGACGCGTCGGGGTCGGGCATCACCAGGCCCATGAGGACTCCCAGCCAGACCAGGGACAGGCGGAAGAACAGCAGCAGCCCGATCGCCAGCACGGCGTCGGCCGGGCCGTTCTCGGCCCGCCAGCCCAGCAGCAGGCCCACCGGGAGCAGCAGGGCCACCTCCAGGCAGGCGCGCACCATGTCGGCGGCGGTGCGGGCGGTCAGCAGCGAGACCGGGGACATGGGCATGGACCGGAAGCGGCCCATCACCTCGCGGGAGACGTCGCGGGCGGTGCCGGTGGCGCTCCCGGCCACGCCGTAGACCATCACCATCGCCAGCATCGCCGGGACGAGGAACTCGCGGTAGCTCCCGGCCCCGTGCCCGGACATGACCTCGTCGAAGAGGAAGCCGAACAGCAGGACCATCACGACGGGCATGACGACGGCGATGCCCGGCTCGAAGGGGCTGCGCACCATGTGCAGGAGGTTGCGCCGGGTCAGGACCAGGGTGTCGGACAGGACCTTGCCGCGGCGGGCGGCGGCGGGCCGGGCCGGGGCGGCGCCGGGCGGGGTGTCGAGGACGGCGGTCATCGCGGATCACTCCAGAGGGGTCTCAGGCCGGAAGGGGGCGGGCGGTGTCGGGGCCGGTACCGGCGTCGGCGTCGTGGCCGGTCAGGGCCAGGAACACCTCGTCGAGGCTCGGCCTGCGCACCCCGATGTCGGCGATGGCCGCGGTCGAGCCCTCCAGGGCGCGCACGGCCCCGGTCAGGACGGCCAGGCGGTCGGGGGCGGGCAGGCTGACGCGCTGTTCCTCGCGGTGCACGGTCGCCGGGGCGTCCAGCGCGGTCCCCAGCAGGCCCGCGACGGCGGACAGGTCGGCGGGGTCGCGCACGACCACGTCGAGGCGGTCGCCGCCCACGCGGGAGCGCAGGGCGTCGGGCGTGCCCCCGGCGATGGCGCGCCCGTGGTCGATGACGGCGACGGTGTCGGCGAGCCGGTCGGCCTCCTCCAGGTACTGCGTGGTGAGCACGACGGTGGTCCCGGTCGAGACCAGGGACCGCACCGACTCCCACACGCCCAGGCGGCTGCGCGGGTCCAGGCCGGTGGTGGGCTCGTCCAGGAAGAGCACCCGCGGGCGCTGGATGAGGCTGACGGCCAGGTCCAGGCGGCGGCGCATGCCGCCGGAGTAGCCGTCCGACCGCCGGTCGGCGGCGTGGGTGAGGTCGAAGTGCTCCAGCAGCTCCTCGGCGCGTTCGCGGGCGGCGCGCGGGTCCAGGCCGTACAGGCGGGCGAACATCACGAGGTTCTCCCGGCCGGTGAGCAGTTCGTCGACGGAGGCGTACTGGCCGGTCAGGCCGATGGCGGCGCGCACCCGGTCGGCCCGGCGGACGACGTCGTGCCCGGCGACCTCGGCGCGCCCGGCGTCGGGGCGCAGCAGGGTGGCGAGCACCCGGACGGCGGTGGTCTTGCCCGCCCCGTTGGGGCCCAGCAGGCCGAAGACGGTGCCGGCGGGGACCTCCAGGTCGAGCCCGTCCAGGGCGCGGGTCTCCCCGTAGTCCTTGCGCAGTCCCTCGGCCCGGACGGCGGGGGGTTCGGCCGACATTGGTGTACCTCCTAAACTGTTTATGTGACACACTTATTGGTGTAAGTAATACACAGTTCTAGGATGGTGTCAACGACGACCCCGACGACTGGTGGCCCATGACGACCGAGGACGAGCGCAAGAGCCGGATGGCGCGGGATGTGGAACTGCTCTGGGGGCTGGACACGGCGCCCGCCCGGCGCGGTCCCAAGCCCCGCCTCAGCCGGGAGGCGGTGGTCCGCGCGGCGGTCGCCGTCGCCGACACCGAGGGCATCGAGGCGGTCTCGATGCAGCGGGTGGCCAAGGAGCTCGGCTACACCACGATGTCCCTGTACCGGCACGTGGACAGCAAGGAGGACATGCTCGTCCTCATGCTCGACGCCGCCATGGACGGCGAGCCCCCCGGCCCCCGCGAGGACGGCGACTGGCGCGCCGGCCTGGAGGAGTGGTGCCACCGCGCCATCGACATGTCGCGCGCCCACCCCTGGTCGGTGTACGTCGGCATCTCCGGGCCTCCCAGCGGGCCCAACGGCCTGCGCTGGATGGAGTCGGGCCTGCGGGAGCTGGTCGCCTCGGGCCTGGACATCGGTGAGGCGCTCCAGATGCTGGTGCTGCTCTCGGCCGTCACCCGGGAGACCGCGCGCCTGGAGGCGGACATGTCGCGCGCCGCCCGCGCCGCGGGGGGCACCATGGTGGACAGCGAGCGCGACTACAGCCTCGGGCTGCGCAGGGTGGTGACCGCCGAGCAGTTCCCCACCATCGCCCGCATGCTCGAGGAGCACATCCTCGAAGAGGAGGCCGGGGAGGCCGACGAGCGCTCCGGCGGCCCGGCGGAGGAACTCGACTTCGGCATCCGCCGCATCCTGGACGGGATCGAGGTGTACGTGCGGGCCAAGCGGGCGGGCGGGACGTGACGGGGGCGGTGCCGCGCCCGGCGCGGCACCGCCCCCGTCAGGCGGTTCAGCGGATGAGGACCAGGTGGTGGCGGGCCAGCACCGACACCACCTGCGCGGCCCGCTCCGGCGCCGTGCCCGCGGCCCCGGCCAGCTCCGCCACCGTCAGCGACCGCCGCTCGGCCAGCACCCCCAGCACGTCCTCGACCTCCGCCGGGAACGTGTACCGGCGGCCGCCCACCGACAGGGCGACCCGGTCGCCCTCGCGGGCCGCCGGCGGCGGCAGGATCGGCACGAACTCCACCCGGGCGTCCGGCCCCGGCACGCCCTCCTCCACCGGCCAGGGCAGCGAGAACGACGTGCGCCGCGGGAACCGCGCGTCCCGCTCGGCCAGGAACGCGTCCAGGTCGGCCTCCTCGGCCAGCTCCGCCAGCCGCGCCGCCAGCTCCCGCCGGTGCTTGCGCCGCACGTCCGGGTCGGCGAACCGGGGCAGGTCCCGCCGGAACGCCTCCTCCTCGAACAGCCGCCGCACCAGGGCCTCGGCCCAGTCCACACCGGTCGCCCGCGTGAACCCGAACGTCAGGTGCAGGCTCACGTCGCCGGTCCCGGTCACCGTGTGCCACCAGCCCCGGGGCACGTGCAGCACCTGCCCGGGCCGCAGCACCCCTTCCCACACCACCTGGAGTTCGCCGTCGGCGTCCCGCGGCGGGGTGTGCGCGTGGTCCACGTCGTTCTTCATCGGGTGGGGGCGCGACCCGGGGCCGTGCACCTGCCAGTGCTTGGTCCCCTCCACCTGCACGATCACCGTGTCGTGGTCGTCCCAATGGGTGTCGAACCCGCGCGACTCGCCCCAGATCAGGTACATGTTGGCCTGCACGCGCTCGCGCACGAGCCGCATCAGGTCGTCGGAGGCGGCCGCCACCGGCGGGTGCATCCGGTCCAGCCCGTCCAGCACCAGGCTCGCCCCGGCGCGCAGCTCCCGGTACAGCGCCTCGGGCCGCACCACCCGGCGCGTCACCCGGGAGGCCGTCCCCACCTCGGTGTACCGGTCCACCGGGACCGGGGAGCCGTCCCTGTGCAGCCGCAGCCGCGGCGGCTCGGGGGCGCACGCCGCCAACAGGGCGTTGAGGTCGTCGAACGTCACCAGGGAGCGCACCGCGTCCGCGCCCAGGTCGGCGAACACGAACTCCTCCGACAGCCGCGCGGTCAGGGCCTTCCGGCCCACGGCGCCGCACAGCCCTTCACTGAACAGGTGGCCGGGATCGGTCACTGGGTTCCCGCCTTTCAACGGCGAAGGGGCCCGCCCGGCCCGGACACGGCCGGACCGGGCGGGTGCGGATGGGATCAGATGAAGTCGGAACTGGAGTCGGTACCGTCGCTGTCGCCGCCCGCGGTGATGTCGCGGGAGGTCACCTCGGCCAGCTCCTCGACCTCGACCTCGATGGGGTCCATGTGCCGCACCTCGCTTTCCGTGTGGGTTTCCTCTAGGACCAGGGCCGGCCCCGCGCCGGGCGGCGCGGCGACAGCCCCGTTCGGTGGGCCGCGAACGCGTGCGCGTCCGCGGCGAGCCCCACCGCGCGGCCGACCGCGCGCGGGCCGTGCCCGACGTCGCGCTCGTACCGCAGCAGGGCCGGTGGCCGCCCGTCCTCGGGCCGGGCCGCCGCCAGCAGCGCCGCGCACATCTTGCGCGGGTGGGCGGCGTCGGTCCGGGTGTCCCCGGCGAACCCGGTGAGCAGCACGCTCGGGTACCGCAGTCCCGGCGTGCGCACCGCGCCCTCCAAGACCCGGTGGTAGGGCGAGTAGGACATCAGGGCGGCGAAGTCGTCGGGGTCGGCGACGGTCCCGAACTCGCGGGTCCACATCCGCCCCAGGCCCAGGTGCTCGAACCGGGCCATGTCGGCCAGCGGCGCCGAGGCGATCACCGCCGAGCACAGGTCGGGCCGGGCCGCGGCGGCGGCCAGCACCAGCAGCCCGCCGGCGGAGCCGCCGGACAGGCACAGCCCCGAGCGGACGCACAGGCCCCGGGCTACCAGGGCGTCGGCGGCCGCCACCAGGTCCTGCACCGCGCGCGGCTTGCCGCGCCCGGCCCCGGCCAGGTGCCACTCGCGGCCGATGTCGCCGCCGCCGCGCACGTGCGCCACCGCGTAGCGCCCGCCCGAGGCCAGCCAGGCCAGCACCGTCGCGCTGAACCCGAACCGGCGCGGACGGCCGAACCCGCCGTAGGCGTGCAGCAGCGTCGGCAGCGGCTCCGCCGGCCGCCCCGCCCCGGAACCGGGGGGCGGGGCCTTCGCGGCGGCGCCGCGCGCGGTCAGGACGGTGACGGGCACCCGGGTGCCGTCGGCCGAGCGGCACCACAGCACGGTGCGCTCCACCTCCGGCGCGGGCGGCGGTGCGGCGGCCCCGGCGGGCCAGGGCAGCGGGCGGGCCGAGCCCGGGGCCAGGCGCAGCACGCGCTGCTGGGCGGTGACGTCGGCGTAGCCCAGGTACACGGCCCCGTCGGGAGCGGCGGCCGGACCGCTCACCATGCCCTCGCCGGGCAGGTCGACGGTGCGCGCCGGGGCCCCGGTCCTGGCGTCGTGCACGGTGGCGGAGTCGATGCCCAGCCGGGTGCGCACCACCAGCAGCTCGGGGGCGTCGGCGGTGCCGCAGGGGGCGAACGCGTCCAACGTGCCGCCCTCCTGCTGGGGGACCACCTCGCGCCAGTGCTCCGGCCCGGGCCGGTCCGGGTGCGCGGCGCAGATCCGCCGCCAGGGGGCGTCCAGGGTGGTGCGCAGGTACAGCAGCCCGTCCGGGCCCAGGTCGGCCTCGGTCTCGGCCTCCACCCCCACCTGGACCGGCCGGAAGTCCGGCGCCTGCGGCGGCCCGGCCTCCAGGTCGGCCAGCCACAGGTCGGTGCGGTGCCCGGTGCCGTGGCTCTCGGTGAACAGCAGCAGCCGCCCGCCCAGGACCCGCACGCCGGGCACGGTCCCCGGCCCCGAGCAGGCCCGCACGAACGCCTCGGTGCCGTCGGCGGCCCGGCGCAGCCACACCCCGCGGGTGCCGCCCTCGTCGTCGCGCCGCACGTAGTAGAACGCGGGCGGGCCCTGCGGCGTCCAGGCCACGTGCGAGTAGCGGACCCCGCGCACCGGCGGGCCGATCGGGATGCCGTCGGCGGTGCGCAGCACCTGGAGGACGCCGCGCTCGACCCCGCCGGTGGAGGTCTGCACCGCGACCAGGCGCCCGGTGGGGTCCGGCTCCCAGGCGTCCAGGGTGGTGCGTCCGCTGGGGTCGGCCGCCGCCGGGTCGTAGACCACCCGGGCCCGGTCGGCGCGCACCGCGGCGGCGGCCGCGGCGGTCCCGGCGGGGAGGCCGGCGGGGACGTCGAAGGCGACCAGGCGCGGGTGCTCGGCCCCGGACGGGCGCACGGTGGCCATGACGAGCCCGGGGCGGTGCACCGGCGCCGACCACAGGTCGGCGTCCAGGTGGAAGCGGATGCGCTCGGCGAGCCGGTCGCGCAGCGGCCACCCGGCGGCCTCGCGGGCGTGGTCGCGGGCCCGCTCCTCCAGCCACCGCAGCGTCCGCGGGTCGTCGGCGGACTCCAGCCATCGGTAGGGGTCCGGCACGGGGCGGCCGTGCAGGGTGTCCACGACGGACGAGGGTTCGCGGACGAGGGCGACTCCGGGGGCTCGGTTGCGCACCCTCACATCGTTCGGCTCGCCGTGTCGGACGGTCAAGAAAGAACCGGCTCACCCGGAGGTGACACGGGCCTTGCCAGAAGGTGAGGTCCGCAGGCCGGGACGGTGGCGGACCGCGCCCCCCGGGATTCGGACCGACCCTATCCGCGCGGAACGGGGTACCGGTGCGGACGGAAGCGGGAGGAGGGCGGCGCACGTGAAAGGGCGGCGCCCCGCTCGGAGCGGGGCGCCGCAGGGCAGGGGTGTCAGGTGCCGGGCGTCAGTGGCGAGAGGACCGCCCGGCCACCTCGGGAGTCGACACCCCGTCCGAGTCCGCGTCAGACGTTGTCCGGGTGGCCGATGGCCAGGCCGGTCTCCTGGTCGAAGAAGTGCAGCTGGCTGACGTCGACCGCGAGCGTGATCGTGCTGCCCGGGCGCACCTGGCTGCGCGGGCTCACGCGGGCGGTGAAGAACGAGCGGTTCGCGCCCAGCGGCAGCGCGGCGTCGCCGTCGGAGTCGTCGCCCGCGGCGTCCTTGGCCAGGGCGGCGGCGTCCTCGTGGCGGACCGGCGGGGCGTCCACCGTGAAGATCACGTTGATCTCGGTGCCCAGCTCCTCGGTGACGTCCGCGGTGACCTGGATGCGCGGGTCGCCGTTGCCGTCGAGCTCGGCGTCGCTGAAGTCCGACGGGCGGATGCCCAGGATGATGTCGCGGCCCAGGTACTCGCGCAGGTTCGGGCGGGAGTCCAGGACGGAGGCGGGGACCGGCAGGGTGTGCTCGGCGAACTTCAGCACCGCGCCGCCGCCCTCGGAGGTCAGCGAGGCGTCCACGAAGTTCATGGCGGGGGAGCCGATGAACCCGGCGACGAACAGGTTGACCGGGGCGTCGAACAGGCGCTTGGGGGTGTCCACCTGCTGGAGGCGGCCGTCGCGCAGCACCGCGACCCGGTCGCCCAGGGTCATGGCCTCGATCTGGTCGTGGGTGACGTAGACGGTGGTGACGCCCAGGCGCTCGTGCAGCTGGTTGAGGGAGGCGCGCATCTGGACGCGGAGCTTGGCGTCCAGGTTGGACAGCGGCTCGTCCATGAGGAAGGCCTGCGGCTCGCGGACGATGGCGCGGCCCATGGCCACACGCTGGCGCTGGCCGCCGGAGAGGGCGCCGGGCTTGCGCTTGAGGTAGGGCTCCAGGCCCAGCATCTCGGCCGCCTCCTGCACGCGGCGGGCGATCTCGGGCTTGGGGACCTTGCGCAGCTTCAGGCCGAAGGCGAGGTTCTGCTCGACGGTCATGTGCGGGTAGAGCGCGTAGTTCTGGAAGACCATCGCGATGTCGCGGTCCTTGGGCGGGCGGTCGTTGACGATCTCGTCGCCGATGACCAGGGTGCCGGCGGAGATCTCCTCCAGGCCCGCGATCATGCGCAGCGCGGTGGACTTGCCGCAGCCGGACGGGCCGACGAGCACCATGAACTCGCCGTCCTCGATCCGCAGGTTCAGGTCGTCGACGGCTTTGACGCCGCCGCCGTAGATCTTGTCGACGCCCTCGAGGACGATCTCCGCCATGTCTGTGCTCCGCTGCATCGGGTCGGGGGTGACAGGGGTCTCGTGGCCGTCGACCCGGGTCACCCGGACCGGTTCGTGTTCGGGTTGATCGAACCGGACTGCTTTGCTGATCACATCAGACAGGATTCTGATCGAAAAGTCCATAGTCGGATCGGAGTCGATCTGATTGCGGTCAGACTGAAACCCGGAGTGCTCAACTGGCATGGCGGCCCCAGGTGCGTTAGCCTGTCCGACGGTTCACCACTTCCTCCCCGACGGACACTCTGCGGGGCCGCCACGACACGGCGGCCGGGTTGAGGCATCCGGTTGGGGAGTCTGGGTAACCTAACGACCAGTCCAGCACTGGACGGACCGGTTGTGCGGCCCCCACTCGTCCGATCGGACGCTGCATCACGCGCCAGGTGCAGCCGGGATCGGGTGAGGGGCGGAAGTAGCGCGACCGGGCGGGGGGTTGGACCCGGAAAAGGCCCGAACATCCAGTAGACAACGGTCTTCCGAGCTCGCCGCCGACGGGACGGAGCCGGTCCGAAGGGTGGCTCGGGCCTTTTCCGCGTCCCCCCAATATGCTGACCGCACACCCTCACCACACCTGCGGAAAGCGAGACCCCACGTGGTCACCGAACACACGGAGCGGGGCGGGGCCCCCGCCGCCGGCCCCCAGGCGCCCACGGCGCCGGTGAGAGGCCCAGTGGCCGGCGTCCTCCCCCTCGGTCACCGCTGGGGACGGTACGACCTCCTGTGGCGCGTCCTCGCCGCCGCGGGCTCGGGCCTGGCCCAACTGCTCGCCCTGCCCCCCTACGGTCTGTGGTGGCTGGGGCCGCTGAGCGCCGCACTGCTCCTCTTCGCCGTCGCCGGGGCCCGGATGCGCCGCGCAGCCTGGCTGGGAGTCCTGTCCGGGGCCGCCCTCATGGTCCCGCTGGTGCGGTGGCAGGACGTGTTCGGCACCGACGTGTGGCTGCTCATCGCCGCCGCCGAGACCGTCTACTACCTGCCCATGGCCATGGGCATCGCCCTGGCCGCCCGGCTGCCGGGCTGGCCGGTGTGGACCGCCGCCCTGTGGGTCGCCCAGGAGGCCGTGCGCGCCCGCTGGCCGCTGGGCGGCTTCCCCTGGGGCAAGCTCGCCTTCGCCCAGCCCGACACGCCCTTCTCCGGATACGCCGCCCTGGGCTCCTCCGCGCTGGTGACCTTCGCCGTCGCCCTCACCGGCGGCCTGCTGCTGTGGGCCCTGCTGCGGGTCGTCGCGCGCGGCCCGCGGGCCGGCCTGCCCGCCGCGGCCCTCGCCCTGGCCGCCGCCGCAGCGGTCGTGCTCTGCGGCACCGTCGCCCCGGCCGTCGGCCGCCCCCCGGCGGGGGAGACCGTCACCGTGGGCATGGTGCAGGGCAACGTGCCCAACGTCGGGGAGATGTCCATCGCGGGCGAGCGCATGCAGGTCCTGCGCAACCACGCCGACGGCGTGCACGAGCTGGCCGGGGCCGCCCGCGCCGAGGGCACCGGACTGGACCTCGTCCTGCTGCCGGAGAACGCCAGCGACATCGACCCCTTCCGCGACCCGGCCGCCCGCGAGATCATCGACGCCGCCGCGGCCGACGCCGGGGTGCCCCTGCTGTGGGGGATGAGCCGCTTCAACGACGACGGCACCCGGTACGTGTCCAGCGTGGTGTGGGACCCCGAGACCGGGCCGGGGGAGATCTACGACAAGCGCTTCCTGGTGCCCTTCGGCGAGTACATCCCCTACCGCGACTTCTTCACCCGGTTCGTGCAGCGCCTGGAGCAGGTCAGCTCCGACGCGATCCCCGGCACCGAGCCCGGCGCCGTGGAGATCGGCGGCACCACCCTGGCCGTGGGCATCTGCTTCGACGTGGCCTTCGACGCGCCGGTGCGCGAGTCCGTGGCCGCGGGCGGCGGGATCATCGTCATCCCCACCAACAACGCCAACTACAACTTCACCGGCCAGTCCGACCAGCAGCTCGCCATCACCCGGCTGCGCGCGGTCGAGCACGGCCGCCCCGCCGTGGTGGTGTCCACCAGCGGCATCAGCGCGGTCGTGAACCCCGACGGCACGGTCGCCTACCGATCGCCCGAGGCCGAGGCCGACATCCACATCGCCGAGCTCACCGCCGCCGACGGCCCCACCCTCGCCACCCGGCTGGGCGCGGCCCCCGAGGCGCTGCTGGCCGCCGTGGGCCTGGCGGCCGTCGCCGTCGCGGTGGTCGCCTCCCGCAGGGCCCGCGGGGCCCGCCCGGAGTGACCCGCGCCCGGAGGCGGACGGCGGCGGCCGGGGAACCATGCGGGCCGGCGGGGCGTTCTTCCCGGTGAGGGAGGACCTCACCGGCCCGTACGACCCCGAGGATGGTTCCGTATGCCGATCCTGACAGTGCTCGCACTCATGGCGCTGCCCTTCGTCGAGGTGTGGCTCATGATCGTCGTCGGCGGTTGGATCGGCGTCCCATGGACGCTGGCCGCGCTGGTCGCCCTCATGGTGCTGGGCGTGGCGGTGCTGCGCCGGGCCGGGACCCGGGCCTTCCGCGACGCCGACGAGGCGCTGCGCTCGGGGCGGCAGCCGCGCGGCGGGCTGCTCGACCCGCTCATGCTCATGGCCGGCGGCGTCCTGCTGGTGATCCCGGGCTTCCTCACCGCGGCGGTGGGCCTGCTGCTGGTGCTGCCGTTCACCCGCCCCCTGTTGCGCTGGGCGTTCGCCGGCTGGGCCCAGCGGCGGATGCGCCGCATGCAGGACCGCATGGAGGAGGAGCTGCTGGCCCAGGGCGTGCGGGTGCCGGGCCAGGGCCCCTTCGGGCAGAGTCCCTTCGGGCAGAGCCCCTCCGGCGGCGCCGGGGCCGGTGCCGCCCGAGGGGAGGAGCGCCCCGCGACCTCGCGCGGCCGGGTCATCCAGGGCCGCTTCGAGCCGGAGGACGACACGAAGGACTGACCAGACCACCCTCCCTCCCGGTCCGCCGGGAGCGACGGGGCCCGCCGAGCGTCCGTCCCTCGGCGGGCCCCGTCCCGTGTCCGGACCCCCGCTTGGTATCGCTGATAACAGAAAACTGTTTCCCTTGGTTTGTATCTCTGATATCGTTCACTTGTTATCAGCGATACCAACGGGTCCGTCCGCGACCCGTCGGCGAAGGGAAGCGCATGAACCAGCGCACGCTCGGCACCACCGGCCCCACCGTCTCCGCCCTGGGCCTGGGCACCATGGGCATGTCCGACCTGTACGGCCCGGCCGACGAGGCCGAGGGCATCGCCACCGTCCACGCCGCCCTGGACGCCGGGATCACCCTGATCGACACCGGCGACTTCTACGGCGAGGGCCACAACGAACTCCTCATCCGCGACGCCCTGCGCACCCGCTCCCGCGACGACGCCGTCATCAGCGTCAAGTTCGGCGCCCGCAAGCAGCCCGGCGGGGCGTTCCAGCACGCGCCCTACGACACCACCCCGGCCGGGGTGAAGGACCGGCTCGCCTACACGCTGCGCCGCCTGGGCACCGACCACGTCGACATCTACCGGCCCGCCCGCCTGGACCCGGGTGTCCCCATCGAGGACACCGTCGGCGCCATCGCCGAGATGGTGCGGGCCGGGTACGTGCGCCACATCGGCCTGTCCGAGGTGGGGGCGCAGACCCTGCGCCGGGCCGCCGCCGTCCACCCCATCGCCGACCTCCAGATCGAGTACTCCCTGTTCTCCCGGGGCATCGAGGCCGACATCCTGCCCACCGCCCGCGAGCTCGGGATCGGCGTCACCGCCTACGGGGTGCTCTCCCGCGGCCTGCTCTCCGGCCACTGGAGCCCCGAGCGGGCCCTGGCCGCCGGTGACTTCCGCGGCCACAGCCCCCGGTTCCAGGGGGAGGAGCTCGCCGCCAACCTGCGCCTGGTCGAGGGGCTGCGCGCCGTCGCCGACGGGCTCGGCGCCACCGTGGCCCAGGTCGCCATCGCCTGGGTCGCCTCCCGCGGCGAGGACATCGTCCCGCTGGTGGGCGCCCGGCGCCGCGACCGCCTGTCCGAGGCCCTGGGCGCGCAGGACGTGAAGCTCTCCGCCTCGGACCTGGCCGCCATCGAGGCCGCCGTCCCGGCCGGGGCGGCGGCGGGCGACCGCTACATGGCCGCCCAGATGGCGTTCCTGGACAGCGAACGGCCGGCCTGACCGCGACCGGCCCCCGGGGCCCGGGGGCCGGTGTTTTACCCGACCTTGGCGCCCCGTGGACGCGGCGGCGGACCGAACGGTGCGAGCATCCACAGAGATCGAGAACACGGCGGCCGTCACCCGCCCGTGACGGGCGGCGGCCGCCGCGTGCACGTCCGCGCCCGAGGGGGAGCCCCATGTCCGCCGTCCGATCCGCCCGATCCGCCGCCGGGAGGGCGTCATGACGCCCCGCGAGCCCGGCCGCACGGGCACCGCCGTCCCCACCGTCCCCCGCCAGGCCGCCCGCGCCGAGGAACGCGGCGACCTGGGACCCGGACCGGTCGACGTCCTGCTCACCGTCAACGGCACCCGTCGCGGGGTCGCCGTCGAACCCCGGGTCAGCCTGCTGGACGCCCTGCGCGAGCGCCTGGGCGTGACCAGCCCCAAGAAGGGCTGCGACCAGGGGGCCTGCGGCGCCTGCACCGTCCACGTCGACGGCCGCCGCGTGCTCTCCTGCCTGACCCTGGCCGTGGCCTGCGCGGGCCGGGAGATCACCACGGCCGAGGGCCTGGCCGACGGCGACGAACTGCACCCCGTGCAGCGCGCCTTCGTCGAGGAGGACGCCTTCCAGTGCGGGTACTGCACCCCCGGGCAGCTGATGTCCGCGGTCGCCCTGCTGGAGGAGGGCCACACCGGCGACGACGCCGAGATCGCCGAGTGGATGAGCGGCAACCTCTGCCGCTGCGCCGCCTATCCCAACATCCGGCGGGCCGTGCGCAGCGTCCGCGACGGCGCCGGAGCGGAAGGGGACCGGTGATGCGGCCCTTCGCCTACACCCGCGCGACCGACGTCGACGCCGCCATCGCCGAGGTCGCCCGGGACCCCGGCAGCGAGTACCTGGCCGGCGGCACCACCCAGGTCGACATGCTCCGCATCGGGGTGGCCCGGCCGCGCCGCGTCGTCGACATCAACGACCTGCCCATCGCCGCCGTCGAGGAGCCGCCCGGCGGCGGGCTGCGCCTGGGCGGACTGGCCCGGATGAGCGACGTGGCCGCCCACCCGGCGGTCCGCGAGCGCTACCCCATGGTGGCGGAGGCCCTGGAGAAGGGCGCCTCGCCCCAGCTGCGCAACATGGCCACCATGGGCGGCAACCTCATGCAGCGGGTCCGCTGCGCCTACTTCCGCGACGGCGACCGCGCCTGCAACAAGCGCGCGCCCGGCAGCGGCTGCGCCGCGATCCCGGGCGTCAACCGCGACCACGCCGTGCTGGGGACCAGCGATCACTGCATCGCCACCCACCCCTCCGACGCGGCCGTGGCCCTCACCGCCCTGGACGCGGTGGTGCGGCTGCGCGGGCCGGCCGGGGAGCGCTCCGTCGCGTTCGACGACTTCTTCCTGCTCCCGGGGGACACCCCGGACCGCGAGCACCCCATCGGACACGGCGAGCTCATCACCGGCATCGACCTGCCCGACCTGCCGATGGCCCGCGCCTCCCACTACCTCAAGGTGCGCGACCGGGAGTCCTACGAGTTCGCGCTCACCTCCTGCGCCGCGGCCCTGCGCATGGACGGCGACGCCGTCGCCGAGGCCCGCATCGGCCTGGGCGGGGTCGCCACCAAGCCCTGGCGGGCCCGCCGCGCCGAGGACATCCTGATCGGCGCCCCGGCCACCGCCGAGGCGTTCGCCCGCGCCGCAGCGGCCGAGATGGCCGACGCGGTCCCGCGCTCCATGAACGGCTTCAAGATCGCACTGGCCGAGAGGACCATGGTCCGGGCGCTGACCACCGTCGCGTCCCGTATCGCAGGAGGGGCGGCATGACCATTCCACCGCAGATCGGCCGGGGCATGGACCGGGTCGACGCCCGCGCCAAGGTCACCGGCGCCGCCCGCTACTCCGCCGAGCACGGGCCGCCCGGCACCCTGCGCGCGGTCCTGGTGGGCGCGCGGATCCCCCGGGGCCGGATCACCGCGATCGACACGTCCGCCGCCCGGGCCGCCGAAGGGGTCGCCGCCGTCCTGAGCCACCTGGACCTGCCCCGGGTGGCCGAGGCCCCGCACCTCATCCCGTCGCTGGCGGGCACCACCGCGCACGGGCAGAGCTTCTTCCCGATGCAGGACGACCGGGTCCACTACGCGGGCCAGCCCGTCGCCCTCGTGGTCGCCGACACCCTGGAGCGCGCCGAGTACGCCGCCGGGCTGGTCGACGTCTCCTACGAGGAGGAGCCCTGGGTCGCCACCCTCGCCCAGGGGCGCGGGGACGCCTACGAGCCCGAACGGATCTTCGGCGGGTTCGCCCCCGGCCGGATCGAGCGCGGCGACGTCGAGGCGGGCCTGGCCCGCGCCGACGTGCGGATCGAGAACACCCACCACTTCGCGGCCAACCACCACAACCCGATCGAGCCGTCCGCGACCACCGCCGTGTGGGAGGGCTCCGGGCTCACGCTGTACGACTCCACCCAGGGGCCCACCGCCACCCGGCTCACCGTCGCGCAGCTGCTCGGCATCCCGCCCTCGGACGTGCGGGTGATCAGTGGGTTCGTCGGTGGCAGCTTCGGCTCCAAGGCCATGGTCTGGGCGCACCCCACCCTGGCGGCGATGGCCGCCCGGCACGTGCGGGCGCCGGTCACCCTGGCGCTGAACCGCGCCCAGACGTTCACCAACACCGGGCACCGCGAGGAGCAGGAGCAGACGATCACCCTGGGGGCGACCCGCGACGGGCGGCTCACCGCCATCCGGTACTCCAAGACGTCGCCCACCTCGCCCTTCGACGACTGGGCCGAACCGTCCATGGGGGCGGTGAACCGCATGTACGCGTGCCCCGCCTTCGAGGGCGCGCACCACCTGTTCGAGGCCGCCACCATGACGCCGACGTTCATGCGGGCGCCCGGCGAGGCCACCGGCGCGTTCGTCATCGAGACCGCGATGGACGAGCTCGCCCACGAACTGGGCATGGACCCCATCGAGCTGCGGCTGCGCAACCACGCCGACCTCGACCCCGAGAGCGGGAGGCCCTGGTCCAGCAAGGGTCTGCGGGAGTGTTACACGCTGGGCGCCGAGCTCTTCGGCTGGGCCGACCGCGACCCGGCACCGGTCACCGGCGCCGCCCGCGACGGCCACTGGGTGCTGGGCACCGGCATGGCCGGCGCCATCTACCCGGTGGTCGGGGTCTTCAACCCGCAGAGGGCCCGCGCCCGCGTGTACGCCGACGGGCGCGCCGTCATCGAGACCGGCTGCTCCGACTTCGGCACCGGCGCCGGCACCGTGCTGCGGCAGGTCGCCGCCGACGCCCTGGGCCTGGAGGCCGAGGCCGTGACCGCCCACTACGGCGACACCGACCTGCCCACCACCGTCGCCGCCGTCGGCTCCGCGGGGGCCGGGGCGATCAGCGCCGCCGCCCACACCGCCGCCACCGCCCTGCGCGAGCGGCTCGTCGCCCAGGCCGTCGCCGACCCCGGCTCGCCCCTGCACGGCGCCGACCCGGCCGCCGTCCGGGTGTCCGGAGGCCGCATGGTCCGGCCCGACACCGGGGCGGGGGAGACCTACGGGGAGATGCTCGGCCGCCACATGACCTTCGACGCCGAGGCCCTGGGCGAATGGGCGCCGCCGGAACAGGGGGAGTACGGGACGGCCACCTTCGGCGCCCAGTTCGCCGAGGTCGCCGTCGACCCCGACCTGGGGCTGGTCCGGGTGCGCCGGATGCTCGGGGTGTTCGCCCCGGGCCGGGTCCTCAACTACAGGACCGCCCGCAGCCAGCTGATGGGCGGCATGCTCTGGGGGCTGGGCCAGGCGCTGCTGGAGGCCACGCACATGGAGCCGAACCGGGGGCGCTGGCTCAACGCGGGCCTGGACGGCTACCTGGTCCCGGTCAACGCCGACGCCCCGGACGTGCGGGTGGAGATGATCGAGGTCGAGGACCGCGCGGTCAACCCGCTCGGCGTCAAGGGGGTCGGGGAGATCGGCCAGGTGGGGATGGCCGCGGCCATCGCCAACGCGGTCTTCCACGCCACCGGGCGCAGGTTCCGCGACCTGCCCATCACGGTCGAGGCGGTCATGGCCCCGGCCTGAACGCGGTCGCGGGGGAACGAGGCCGTGCCCGGAGCCGCATCCGGGCCCGAACACGAAGGAGACGATGTGAGCACGCAGATCCCCGAGCCGGTGGCGACGTTCTTCGACCGGGTGAACGCCCACGACGAGGCCGCCCTGGACGCCTTCGCCGACGACGCCGTGGTGGACGACTGGGGGCGCGAGTTCCTGGGCCGGGAGGAGATCGCGGCCTGGAGCGCCAAGGAGTTCATCGGCTCCAAGGGGGTCCTGGCCGTGGAATCGGTCGAGGACACCCCGGACGGGGTCCGGGTCGTGGGGGACTGGCGGTCCAACCACGCCAACGGGCCGAGCGAGTTCACCTTCGCCGTCGACGGCGACACCATCACCCGCATGACCATCCGCGAGGGGTGAGCGCACCGGCCGTCCCGCGCCGCCGTGCGGGGCGGCCGGTGTGACAACCGGGCGGCGGGCACGGTAGAACGGCACCGGTCCGGTGGAGCACGACGGCGGGAGCAGCGGTGGGCGCAGGGGCGGGGACGGCGGAGCTGGAGGAGCACCTGCGCGGGTTCTGGCCGGGGCGGGAGCTGGAGCCGGTCGCCCGGGAGGACGGCCCGGTCCTGGAACGGCTCCCGGACTTCGCCGCCTACCGCGTGGCCCAGGGGAGCGGGTGGAACTACGCCACGGTCGGCGCCTCCGCCCTGGGCGGCCTGGAATTCGTGCTCATGGCTCCCTCCGGGACCGACGACCACGCCGAGACGCTCGCCGCGGTCGCCCACTTCAACTCGTTCGAGGAGTACCGGGTCGACGCCGGCTCGGTCCTGCACCTCGGCCGCCCCTGGACGGGAGGCTCCCGCATGGAGCACCTGCTGGTCAGCCCGCCCTACCCCTACGGGCCGCTGCTGGAGCAGGCCCCCGGCGGCGTCCGGTACCTGTGGCTGCTGCCCGTCCACGCCGCCGAGGCCGAGCTGGTCCTCGCCGAGGGCCCGGAGGCCTTCGAGGAGCTCCTGGAGGCCGAGGGCGTCGACATCCTCGCCGCCGACCGCCCACCCGTCGTCTGACCCGTCAGGAGCGGTCCGCGAAGCGGGCGTGGAGGGCGCGGACGGCCTCGGCCAGCTCGGGGACCGGGCCCTCCACGGGCACGTCCGGGGCGACCTCGGTGACCGGCAGCGGCCGCACCGGGCCGGGCGGCAGCCCCCAGGACTCCCGCCACGCGGTCAGCTGCTCCGACGAGCTCGCGTACACGATCCGGCCCAGCCCCGCCCAGGCGTGCGCCGCTGCGCACATGGGGCAGTGCTCGCCCGAGGTGTACACCGTCGCCGCCGCCCGCTCCTCCACCGGCATCCGGGACGCCGCCCACTGCGCGATGGCCAGCTCCGGGTGGCGGGTGCCGTCGCCGCCGGAGACCTCGTTGTGGCCCTCGAACAGCACCGTCCCGTCGGCCGCCACCAGCACCGAGCCGAACGGCTCGTCTCCGGCGTCCAGGGCCTCCCCGGCCAGCTCCACCGCCCGGCGCAGGTGCCGCAGGTCGGTCTCGTCCATGGGTTCCTCCTCCTGTTCCCCCCGACCGTACACACGGCGACGGCCGTGCCGCCCCCCGGGGCGACACGGCCGTCCGCGTCCGTCAGACCGGGGTCGGCTCGCGTTCGGCCTCCTCGGCGGCCCGGGCCTCGGAGCGGGCCATCGCCCGGTCGTCCACCACCCGGATCACCGTGATCACCGCGATCGCCACGCCCGCCACCGCCAGGCCGGTCAGCAGCTTGCCGGGCTGGCTCACGTCCAGGTCGAAGAACCACCGGCCCAGCGGGGTCGCCATCGCCAGGGTCAGCAGCCCCACCATGGACCCCACCAGCACCACCTTCCACCACACGTACGGCTTGGCCACCAGCAGCAGCACCCACAGCGTCGTCGTGCACAGCGTGATCACCACCGCCGTCCGGTCCGCCGGGTCGGGCACCGTCCGCCCGCCCAGCACCAGCAGGTAGGTGGTCACCGCCGCCAGCCCCGCCACCATGCCCGAGGGCACCGCCAGCCGCAGCGTCCGCGCCACGAACCCCGGCCGGGCGATGTCGGTGTTGGGCGCCAGCGCCAGGAAGAACGACGGGATGCCGAACGTCACCGCGTTGATCAGCGTCGCGTGCCGCGGGAAGAACGGGTACGCCACCGCCAGCAGCCCCACGATCGTCGCCATCACCATCGTGTACACGGTCTTGGTGAGGAACAGGCTCGCCACCCGCTCGATGTTGCCGATCACCCGGCGCCCCTCGGCCACCACCCGCGGCAGCACCGCGAACCGGTCGTCCAGCAGCACCAGCTGCGCCACCGACCGCGACGCCGGGCTGCCCGAGCCCATCGCCACGCCGATGTCGGCCTCCTTCAGCGCCAGCACGTCGTTGACCCCGTCACCGGTCATCGCGACCGTGTGCCCCCGGTCGCGCAGCCCCTTGACCATGTCGCGCTTGCGCTCGGGGGTGACCCGGCCGAACGCCGAGTGGTCGTCCACCCGCAGCCCCAGCTCCGCCGGGTCCTCGGGCAGCTCCCGGGCGTCCACCGGCCGGTCCGCGCCGGGCAGCCCCAGCTCCCGGCCCACGGCGCCCACCGAGGCGGCGTGGTCGCCGGACACGATCTTGACGTCCACCCCCTGCTCGGCGAAGTAGTCCAGGGTGGGCCCGGCGTCCGCGCGCACCTTCTGGTCCAGCACCACCAGCGCCACCGGCTCCACCTCGCCGGGTGCCGCCGGGTCGTCCACCCGCAGCGGGGTGCGGCCCAGCAGCAGCACCCGCAGCCCCTGGGCGCCCAGCCGGGCCGCCTCGGAGGAGGCCGCGTGCCCCGGGGCGAGCACGTCCGCCGCGCCCAGCACCCAGTTCACGTCGCCCTCGGGGGTGCGGAACCCCATGCCGCTCCACTTGCGCGCCGACGAGAACGCCGCCTGCGCCGTGGGCTCCCAGTCCGGGGCCCGGTGCCCGCCGGCCCGCACCCCCTGGGCGATCGCCGCCATGCTCGCGTTGGGGTCGTGGTCGTGGGCGGCCAGCGCCGCCAGCACCTCGGTGGGCGCGGGCCCGCCCGCCGTGCCGCCGCCCAGGTCGCGGATCTCCGCCATCTTCATGCCGACCTCGGTCAGCGTCCCGGTCTTGTCCGTGCACACCACGTCGACCCGGGCCAGGCCCTCGATCGCGGGCAGCTCCTGCACCAGGCACTGGTAGCGGCCCAGCCGGATCACCCCCACCGCGAACGCGATGCTGGTGAGCAGGATCAGCCCCTCGGGGATCATCGACACCAGGGCCGCCACCATGCCGCGCAGCGCGTCGGCCAGCGGGCCGGAGATCTGCCCGCCCGCGGTGCCCTCGTCCAGGGTGACGTGGCCGCCCATGAACAGCTGGCTGTAGATCAGCAGGCCGCCGATGGGGAACAGGGCGTAGGTGATCCAGGTGAGGATCCGGTTGATGCCCGAACGCAGCTCCGAGTGCACCAGGGAGAACCGGCTCGCCTCCTCGGCCAGCCGCGCCGCGTACGCGTGCCGGCCCACCTTGGTGGCGCGGAACCGACCGGTGCCCGCCACCACGAAGCTGCCCGACATCACCGTGTCGCCCGGCTTCTTGACCACGGGGTCGGCCTCGCCGGTCAGCAGCGACTCGTCGACCTCCAGGCCGCCCGACCAGGTGACGGCGCCGTCGACCACGATCTGGTCGCCGACGCCCACCTCCAGGACCTCGTCCAGGACGATCTCCTGGGCGGACACCCGCACCACCGCGCCCTCGCGCACCACCCGGGGGCGGGCCGCGTTGACGATGGCGAGCTTGTCCAGGGTCCGCTTGGCGCGCAGCTCCTGGACGATGCCGATCAGCGTGTTGATGAGGATGACCATCGCGAACAGCCCGTCCTGGACGGGGCCGATCACGGCGATGATCGCGAAGAGCACCGCGATCATCGCGTTGATGCGGGTGAACACGTTGCCGCGGATGATCTGGGCGACGGTGCGGCTGGCCCGGACGGGGACGTCGTTGGTCCGGCCCGCGGCGACCCGCTCGGAGACCTGGGACAGGGACAGTCCGGGTTCCTCCGGCGGCCGGGAGGGGCCGGTCGAGAGCGGGGACGGCCGCTCCGGGGCGGCCTCCGCGCCGCCGGGGCGGTCGTGGTTGTCGGGCACACGTGCTCCTGCGGATGACATGGACGGTGCGCGCCCGGGCCGGTCGGCGGTCCCGGGACGCCCCGAGGAGGGACCTCGGGAGTGGGGGAGGGACACAAGACTAGAAGATCGGTGACGCAGGACGCAGTCGTGCCCGCTCCCGGACGCGGGTGGGGGCGGCACCACGCCCGGAGCGGGTGCCCGGACGCCGGTGCGCGGGGAACGCCCGCGGGGCGCGCGGGAGGCGGGCGGGGAGGGTGGGACGGCCGGGCCCGCGGCGCGGGCGGCGGAGAGGCCGGGGGAGGACGCCGGGAGCGGAGGCACCGGGGGCCGGAGGTGGGGCGCGGGATGCCGGGGGTGCGGGGTGCGGCTGCCGGGGAGCGCGGATGCCCGGGCGGACGCCCGGGTGCGGGCGGCCGGGTGTGGGCGCCCGGGGAGCGGGGTACGGGTCCGGTCCGGGAGCCGCGGTGTACGGCCCGGGTGAGTCCGGGTACCGTGTTCCCAGCCTTCGAGGTCCCACCGCGGGGACCCGGAGAGACGGGTAGGTAGAGGTCCACATGTGCACCGTCATCGTCGGTTTCGACCCCGACGCCGACACACCCCTGGTCATCGCCGCCATCCGGGACGAGATGCGCGACCGCCCCTGGGACGGGCCCGGGCGCCACTGGCCGGAGCGGCCGGGGTTCGTCGGCGGACGCGACCGCCTGGCCGGCGGCACCTGGCTGGCGGTGGACCCGGGCCGGCCCCGCACCGCCGCGCTGCTCAACGGGTGGCCCTGGGACGGGAAGATGCCCTGGGAGGGCACCTACCCGGCCAGCCGCGGCGAACTGCCGCTGCGCGCCCTGACCCATCCCGTCCGCGACCCGCTCCAGGGCGAGGACCCGACCCTGTACGCGCCGTTCCACCTGCTGGACGCGGACGCCCACCACGCCGACCTGTACAGCTGGGACGGGCGCTGCCTGGACACCCGGCGGATCCCGGCCGGGGTGAGCGTCATCGTCAACACCGGCCTGGACCCGGCCGACCCGCGGGCGGCCCGGCACACGCCCGAGTTCGCGCGCACCCGCCCGGACCCGCGCCTGGCGGCGGCCCGCACGCTTGAGGAGGTCTGGGGGGAGTGGCCGCGGCTGATCACCGAGGCGGCCAAGGCCGCGCCGCGTTCGGCGGGCCTGGACGACAGCGGCGACCCCGGCGGCCTCATCGCCCACGCCGACCTGGGCGGCGGGAAGGTGTGGGCGACCGGGTCGGTGACCCTGCTGGCGATGGACCGGGACACGGTCCGCTACGCCTTCACCTCCGACCCGGCCGACCCGGGCGCCTGGGCCATGGTGGACACCGCCTCAGGCTGAGGCGGGGCCGGACCCGGCCCCGCCCCGGGCGAAGAGCGGCCGCGGGCGCCCACCGCCTGTCGGCGCCCGCGCCCGGTCAGTGCCCGCGCTCGATCCACTCCTTCAGGTGCGGGGCCTCCTCGCCGATCGTCGTGGGGTCGCCGTGCCCGGTGCGCACCACCGTGTGCGGCGGCAGCCCCAGCAGCCGGTCCCGGATCGATTCGATGATCGTCGGGAAGTCCGAGAACGACCGTCCGGTGGCCCCGGGACCGCCCCGGAACAGCGTGTCCCCGCTGAACACCGTGCCCAGCCCGGGCGCGTACAGGCACACCGCGCCCGGCGTGTGCCCCGGGGTGTGCAGCACCCGCAGCACGGTCCCCGCCACCGTGATCTCCCGCCCGTCGGCCAGCGCCCCGTCGGGCTCCCGGTCGGGGTGGACCATGTCCCACAGCACCCGGTCGTCCGGGTGCAGCAGCACCGGCGCCCCCACCGCGTCCGCCAGCGCGGGCGCCGCGTCCACGTGGTCGTTGTGGGCGTGCGTGCACACGATCGCCACCACCCGGCGCCCGCTCACCGCCGCCGCGATCGCGTCGGCGTCGTGCGGGGCGTCCACCACCAGCACCTCGGAGTCGTCTCCGACCAGCCAGACGTTGTTGTCCACCTGCCACTCGCCGCCGTCCAGGGCGAACACCCCGGAGGTGACCAGGTGCTCCACCCGCGCGCCGCTCACAGCACCACCACCGACCTCAGCACCTCACCGCGTTCCATCCGGGCGAACGCCTCCTCCACCTCGTCCAGCGCGATCCGCTCGCTCACGAACCCGTCCAGGTCCAGTCTCCCCTGCAGGTACAAGTCCACCAGCACCGGGAAGTCCCGCGAGGGCAGGCAGTCGCCGTACCACGACGACTTCAGGGCGCCGCCCCGGCCGAACACGTCCAGCAGCGGCAGGTCCAGCCGCATGTCGGGGGTGGGCACCCCCACCAGCACCACCGTCCCGGCCAGGTCGCGGGCGTGGAACGCCTGCTCGTAGGTCCGCGGCGTGCCCACGGCGTCGATCACCACGTCCGCCCCGAACCCGCCGGTGAGGTCGCGGATCGCCTGCACCGGATCGGTCTCGGCGGCGTTCACCGTGTGGTGCGCGCCGAAGCCCCGCGCCCACCGCAGCTTGCGCTCCTCCACGTCCACGGCGATGATCCGGTGCGCCCCGACCAGGCTCGCCCCGGCGATCGCGGCGTTGCCCACGCCGCCGCAGCCGATCACCGCCACCGAGTCGCCGCGGGTGACGCCCCCGGTGTTGACGGCCGCGCCGATCCCGGCCATGACACCGCAGCCCAGCAGCCCCACCGCCGCGGGGGAGGCCTGCGGGTCCACCTTGGTGCACTGCCCGGCCGCCACCAGGGTCTTGTCGGCGAACGCCCCGATGCCCAGGGCGGGGGACAGCTCGGTGCCGTCCTCCAGGGTCATTCTCTGCTTTGCGTTGTGGGTGTCGAAGCAGTACTGGGGGCGGCCGCGCAGACAGGCACGGCACCGGCCGCACACCGCCCGCCAGTTGAGGACCACGAAGTCCCCGGCCCGCAGGTCGGTCACGCCCTCTCCGACCGCCTCCACCACCCCGGCGGCCTCGTGCCCGAGCAGGAACGGGAAGTCGTCGTTGATGCCGCCCTCCCGGTAGTGCAGGTCGGTATGGCAGACCCCGCAGGTGCGGACGGCGACCACGGCCTCCCCGGGACCCGGATCGGGTACCACGATGGTCGTCAGCTCGACGGGCTGCCCCACGGCGCGGGCCACCACGCCCCGGACTCGTTGCGACACGGAGATCGTCCCCTTCCGAACGGTGAGCGTCCGCGAGCGCGCTCGCGGTACCGCCACCCTCGTCCACCGGCCCGCCCGTGTCCACCACCCCACCGCCGGGACGTCACCGGCCCGGGCCGGGGAGGGCCGGGGAGGGCCGGACCGCCACCCCGGCGGTGACGCGTCCGGACGCTCCCCGTACCCTCCGAACGGCCGGTCCGGGGCGCTCCGGACCGGCCGACGGGAACGGCCCCGGCCGAGACGTACAGCCCCCCAGGAGACAGAGAGAACATGCCGACACTCTTCGAGGCGTCGACCATCGGGTCGGCCCGGACGACGAACCGGATCGCCATGGCGCCCATGACCCGCAGCCGGGCCACCCCCGAGGGGCACGCGACCGACTCCATGGCCCGGTACTACGGCCAGCGGTCGACGGCGGGCCTGATCGTCACCGAAGGTGTCCAGCCCAGCCTCACCGGCCAGGGCTACCCGGACACGCCCGGCCTGCACACCGCCGAGCAGGCCGAGAGCTGGAAGCCGGTCGTCAAGGCGGCCCGGGCCGACGGCGCGCTGTTCTTCGCGCAGCTCATGCACGCCGGCCGCGTCGGCCACCCGGACGTCCGCGGCCTGCGGCCGGTCGGCCCGTCCGCCGTGGCGGCGCCGGGACAGATCTACACCCCCACCGGCCGCAAGGACCCCGTGGTGCCGCGCGAGCTCACCGCCGGGGAGATCCGCGGGGTGATCCGGGAGCACGTCGACGCGGCCCGCAACGCCCTCGCGGCGGGCTTCGACGGCGTCGAGGTGCACGGCGCGAACGGCTACCTGACCCAGCAGTTCCTCTCGACCAGCGCCAACCTGCGCACGGACGAGTGGGGCGGGTCGGTGCGCGGGCGCATCAGGTTCGCCGTCGAACTCGTGCGCGCCCTGGCCGACGCCCTCGGACCCGGCCGGGCGGCGCTGCGCGTGTCCCCGGCGAGCACCTCCCAGGGGATCGAGGAGGGCGACCCCCTCGCCCTGTACACGGCCCTGCTGGAGGAGCTGCGCGAGGTCCCGCTGGCCTACCTGCACGTGGTCGAGGCCCCGGGCCGCCGCGACCTGACCCGCGCGCTGCGCGCGGCGTGGCCGCACACCCTGGTCCTCAACCCCCACCGGGACAAGGAGCCGCTGCCGCCGCACGAGGCGGGGGCCGACGCCCTGGCGGACGCGGGCGCCGACCTGGTCTCCTTCGCCTCGGCCTTCCTGGCCAACCCGGACCTCCCGGCCCGCCTCGCCGCCGGGGGACCGTACAACCGGCCCGACCGCGCCACCTTCTACGGCGGCGACGACCGCGGCTACCTCGACTACCCGCCCTTGGGGGCGTAGGTCCTGGGCCACTGGCGCCCCCACCCCTTGAGCCCCCGAAGCCCCACGTGCGATGGTGTCAGGGGGCGGTCGGCACCCGCCGGACCCCCGCGACGCGGAGCCGACGCCCCGCGTCGCCCCAGGTCATCAACTGTCAGCCCCGCCCACGCGGGGATGAACCGTCCATGATGACGAACGGACCGGCCGCGCCGGCGTCCGCCCCGCGCACGCGGGGATGAACCGTCGCGGTGGCCCGGATCGCCCCGGACACACCGTCCGCCCTGTGGGGACGGCTTCCCGACAACCGGCCGATAGGGCGAATACCGAACCGAGGTGTGCGCCTGTGGACCCCCTTGGCGCCGACGCCCAGGGTCGCACCTGCCGCGAGGCGGCGGCGGAAACGGGACGGCTCGGAGCAGCCGCGGGCGGCGATACGCGCCGGGCGGGAACCCGTAGGTACGGCGTCCCCGCCCGACACGATCACGCTGCCGTCCTCAGGTGGTGGCGATCCACCCGGTGACGCCCCGGTAGTTCACCAGGTCCCAACCCGTGCCGTGTTCGAGTACGGTGGCCTCTCCCCAGCGGGGGACCAGCCCGATGACAGCGCTTGCGGTGTCCGGCTCCACCCGGATCGCCTGCGGCGCCCCGGCCTGGCCGGGGCGGGCCTGTGCCGGCACCCGGGCCGGCTTCTCCGGGGCGGGCGTGGTCCAGCGAGGCCATGCCATCACATGGTTCTCCAGCTCGATCTGAAGGGAAGACGCTCCGGGGTCCATCTCTTCCTCGGTGGTTTCCCACCTGTCGAACTCCGCCTTCCCGGACCCGGTCTGAGCCTGGAGCTTGACCTTCGCACCCTCGGTGTAGATCCGCACCATCGGGCCGTGCCCGTCCACTCGACCAGCCCCGTCTTCGGGAGAGCAGGTGATCACCTCGTCGCCCACACCGCCCTCCGGGCGAACGGTCAGGACCTTCTGGTTGGTCGGGGCGGGTCCGCTGTCGATCTCGATGGTGAAAAGCAGCTCGGTGATCTTCGGGCGCTGCGAGGCCCGCAGGTTCGGTGGGAACTTCACCGACAGGGTCAGGTCCGACCACGCCGGCACGAGCGAGAGCTTCTCCCTGATCTTTTCGCCCCCCGGGCCGACGATGATGTCGAGGATGTCGTCGTTAGCCGGGCTCCTGGTGTCCGCTTCGATCCGGGGGTCTTCTCCGGCCTGCCTGGAGCAGGTCCATCCCCAGCGGCTGGGGGACTCGGAGCTGATGGCGTACAGTTCGCTGCCCCGGCGCATGATGCCCTTCCGGGCGGGAACGAGCTCGAGTCGCATTTGGAAGCCCTTGGGTGCCTCCGACCACTTTCGATCCAGGACGATACCGTCCAATGTGACGCTGCGCAGCCGAGCGAACTGTTGGTCGGGGTCGATCAGACCGGCCTCCAGAGGGTCGATTACGACTCGGCGCGTCTTCGAGTTCAGTGCCTCGATCTCCCGGGGGGTCTGGTCCGCCAGAAGTGTGAACGGCCTCTTGCTCACAGCCGTAGCTTGGTAGCCCTTCAACAACTGCTTGCGGATGTCTGCCAGGGTGTTTTGGAAGACGGTATCGAGTGCTTCGGCGTTGGCGTTCAGCTTGGCCGCGTCCCATTCCTCGGCCGGGCTCACCAGGTCGTCGATCTTGTTCGTCACGGCCGGTAGCCGCCAATCGACGGTGGGCTGTGTGAGTCGGGACGCCTCATAGGACTTGACCACGAGATACAGGTATTCCTGGAGGGAGCGCCGGGAGCGCTGTTCCATGTGCTGCACGGCTGCCACCGCCTCCGCGTCGAGCGAGGCCATCTTCTGGTTCCGCTGCTTCTCAAGACGCACGACCGTACCCGCGTTGGCCGCCAAACGGCTGTAGCCCTCACCCACCAAGTGCATCACCTCTTGGAGGTCGGCGAACAGGGCCACCTTCTTCTTGTTTGCCACCTCGATCTTCTCGCACAAGTTCTTCCACTCCGGGCTCTCGGCCTGGAGTTTGGCCAGCGCCGCCTCTACCTCGGTCTTGGGCACCTGAAGCGCCTTGAGACTCTCCGAGCCCAAGGAGAAGGCAGATTCCAAGGACTCACCGATCCTGCTCCAGTTCCGCGGCGTTTTCGATGTTTCCTCACCCGCTTTATCGGCCACCTTTTGCGCCTCGGCCAGGGCATTGCCGCCCTTTTTGAGGACAGGGCCGATCTTTCCGATCGTGGCGGGGGCGGTCTCCCAGTCGTCCCCGGCGAAGTCCGACGCGACTGCGGCGAGTGACCCCAGGGAGCCCAGGACCGGCTGGCCCACGGGGATGACCTGGCACAGTGCGCCCGCTAGCTTGAAGAAGGACTTGATCCGGGCCTTCCTCTTCAGGTCTGCCTGGGCCTGGGCCAGCAGTTTGTTGCGCACCCCGATCAGCTCGGCTGCCAAACCTTCCAGTTCGCTTTCCAGCTCCTTGAGCGAGCGGGTGGTCTGTTCGATCTTCTGCCGACCGGTGTTGACCTGGGCCGCCGCCGCTTCGGTGTCGGCATTCACGGCGCCGATCGTGTCTTCCAGGATGTCCGACGCTTCGCGCGCGCTGCGGTCCGCGGCCCTGATCCGCTTACTGATCAGCATCATCCGCAGTGCCCGCCCGGCTTCGTCCTTGTACAGCTGGATCGAACCGGCCAGCGAGAGCAGGGGACTGTACCCGGCCGGGTTGCCGAAGTAGTCGAGATGGGCCTGATCCCGCAGTAGCAGGGTGGCGATCTCCGTACGTGCGGCCTCCCATTCCGATTCGACCCCGTCCCAGGCGCCGGTGTCCGGGCGGGACTGGGAGAGAGCCTGCCTGTAGATCGACAACATGTTCCGCAACTGGCCTTGGGCTCCCGCCAAGAACATGTCACGGACGTACTCCAGCACCGTCTGCATTCCGTGTGGGTGCACCCAGGCGTTGGGGATGTCACGGAACACCGGGTCCGGGCTGCTGCCATCCTTCCCCGGTGAAGAGTGAATGACAGCGGAGTCTGTCAGTTGAGTGAGGAGGTAAGGCTCGGCGTACCTTTGATTGGGATATTGGGGGGTCATGTAAATGCGCAGGTCGATCCTGTAATGCCCGTAAGCCACGGACCAATGGGGACCTTTTGTTTGGCCGGTGGGGTCATGCTGTATTCCGGCGCTCCCGCCGCGGTTGGTCAGATTTTCAAGGTTGCCGCGGAAGTTTGTAGTCAGGGATCCACCGTTTCCTCCGTCTCCGGGTTTTCCCGGGGGGAGGTGGTGTTTATTTCCCCAGATCCACTCAGGGTAGGTGTCAAATCCTCCACCTTTCCTTGTGGAAAACGTTTGGTAGTGGGAGGCTCGGGGCTTTTTTTGTGCACTGTCGAAAAAATCAACTATTCCCTTTCCGTTCGGCAGTTCCCCGTGCCAGATTTCTATTTTTTCGACCAGGTGCATGTGCTCGCCGCGGCCCCCGTCCTGGCCGTCTCCCCCGCGGGCGATCAAGCGGATCTTCGTGGGGTCGGATGGTTCCACGTTCTGAGCGAAGATCCGGATCGATCCGGCGGTCCTCCCGTGGGCGCCGTCCTCGGCCGGGATGTCTTCTGTTTCATTCTTGATGCCTCGGACGGCGTCCCTGGGCTTCAATGTCCAGGGGAGTGGGGAGGTGTCGATGCTGGCGTCCTGGTCGGCCCAGATGAGGCGGCGGGCGAAGATGTCCACATCCGCCTCCGGCAATGAGAAGGCCCCGTGCACTTCGAGGGTGTCGCAGTAGATGCGCAGGGAGCCGACGGCGACCTTGGGGTTCTTGGGGTCGATCGTCTGCGTGCTCCGGTCGACGTGGAACGCCTCCCAGAGCTTGTTCTCGTGACCCTTGGCGAGCACGATGTGCACGCCCGTGACAGTGTGGTCCTTAGGGCCGTCCTTCACGCTCTGGGTGGAGAACCGCCGGATGTAGAGGGTGCTCGTCGCCTCAGGCGCCTTGGGTCGGAAGTCGATGAAGGAGCACTGTGGGCTTGTCCGTGAAAGCCGTTCCAGGTCGGCTCGGATCGGGTCGTCTTCCACAATACTGGTGGCCTGTGAAGGATTCATCCGTGTTCCCAGCGTCGATGTTCATTTTCTGTCGCCCGCCTTCCACTCGAACTACGGTCCGGGGTCGCCGACTTCGTGGATGGCGTCCCTTTCGTGGCAGAAGATCAGATCGCGACCGGTGTCCCGATTCACCGATTCCGAGGGCTTGAACGGGTGGGCATGTCGCTCCCGCGCCGCGGGAACTCGAGCCCTTGTGACGGTAGCGTGATTCGGAGTGGGAAGTCGAATGGTGCAGAAGCACAATGAAGGAGAACACGGGACCAAGCGGGCCTGATTGGAGCCGATACTCCATGTGAGAAGTCCAGTTCGCCCGGAATAAAAATTCTATTCACGAGAAGGGTGTGCGCTGGAAAACCAGCCTCTATTTCTCGGTGGGCTGCGTTTGCCTGTGGCTCATAGGTCACAAAGCAGACACGAAGCGGCTGGGGTCT
The DNA here is from genome assembly GCF_040614155.1 of Nocardiopsis sp. NPDC006139. NCBI lineage: Bacteria > Bacillati > Actinomycetota > Actinomycetes > Streptosporangiales > Nocardiopsidaceae > Nocardiopsis > Nocardiopsis sp. NPDC006139. The sequence goes on along the minus strand of NZ_JBEXTT010000001.1, from coordinate 40,986 downwards.
TGCGCAGGGTCACTAGGGGATGAATTTCCAGGCGGCACGTGTTCGGATTGGTGGGTCGCCCTAAAATCTCATCTCATTTGGTGAGTCCGCGGTACCACATGAGGGTGCTGGCGATGCCGGTGAAGGAGGGGAAGTGGTCGGCCGGTGGCGGCGGTGCAGACGGCGGCATCCGTCCGGCTGCGCCAGGGTGCGTACGACGCGCCACCGGTGGAGCTCCGACCGTTTCGAGGACTCCACACCCGTGCGAGCCGAACGATGGACGATCCCTTGTTGCCGGAGCCGGCGGTCGTGGCCGTAGCCCTTGTCGCCGTGCAGCTTGGCCATGCGACATCGTCTGGCCCACGTCGAGAATAGAGGGGAGGAATCCCTTGGGCCAGGGGTGGGAGGGCCTGGCCATCGTGGGTATCGGCCCTGGAGATTGCCATGGACAGGGACAGACCGGATCGGTCGGTGGTCAGAAGAGCCTGGGAAGACCGATCAGTTCGCTGTCCGCCCACGCCCGGCGACCTGTCGAGGGGAACGGATATCCAGAGTGTGAGCAAAACGGGGCAGGGGACGCTCCCTGCCCTGCCGGTCTTCCGACAGGTCAGAACAGCATCAACGGAGGGGCGGAGCGACCGCGCCCAGCTCGGGTACCTCCTGGCCGGTGGCTCTGTGCCACCAACGGGAGAACACGGTGCGATGGCACCGGCCCTCCCTTTTCGCCAGGCGGTCGAAGCACAGCAGCACCAGCGGCTCCTGGCGATCCTTCGCGAGGGATCGCAGATCGGCGGTGATCCGCTACACGCCTGTGTCGGCCGGCCGCTGCCCGTACACCTGGCGGTAGCGGGCACGTTCCATGCGGTGTATCCCGGAGGTCGGGGTGATGAGGTGGACGTGGCCGACCTGGGTACGGCGGCTTCCATTGCGGTGTCCCCCGGTGACCCGGACGGCCGCGGCTACTTCGACCACCCGACCTTGGGCGTGTAGTCGTGTTCCGGGTCGTCGGCGCCCCGCCTCTTGGGCTGCTGAAGCCCCATGTGCGACGGTGTTCAGGGCGGCCGTCGGCACCCGCCGACCCCATAACGCGGAGCCGACGCCTCGCGTCGCCCCAGGCCATTATCTGCCAGCTCCACGCCCGTGGGGATGGGCCCTACCGGCGCGTCTGGCGTACTTCGACGGCGCGTCAGCTCCGCGCAGGCGGGGATGGACCGACGGCGTTGCCGCTGGTCTCCAGGTAGACGCAGTGAACCCCGCGCGGGGACGGGCCGCGGGCCGGGGTCATCCGCCGACCCGGAGGCGGACGACGCGGTCCGGTGGAAGGTCGGGGCGGCCGGGGACCGGCCGCTCGTCGGCCTCCCACCCGGGGGCGCCCACCTCGGCGGCCACCCGCGGCCAGAACGCGGCGGCCGCCCGGTTCGCCTCCTGGTAGTACACCGCCCACCGGCCGGGGTGCGCCCGCAGCACCCGGGCCGCCGCGGCGAGTCCGTGCCCGCGCCCGCGCACCGGCCGGAGCAGGAAGAACGAGGACAGCACCCGCTCCTCCTCGTCGAGCGCCCGCACCAGGGCGAACCCGGCGGGGACCTCTCCCAGCCGGAACAGGTAGGCGCACCAGCCGGGGTCGTCCAGCGCCAGGTCCAGCCGCTCCCGGCGGAAGCGGCCCCGCGCGTCGGGCAGCGCACCGGTGAATTCGGACAGGTCGTGCTGGAAGAGGGGCCACAGCCGTTCCAGGGCGGAACGGTCCCCGGGGCCCACCGGTCGAATGCTCAGTTCGCTCATACGAAAAAACCTCCACCCGGATCGATCCGGACGGAGGCCTCCCGCACACTCTATCGGTCACCGGGCGGGTTCGGCCCGCTCGCCTCCTCCCGCCGACGGTCCGGGCAGCGCGAGCACGGACAGCGCACCGGCCGCCACCAGGCCGGCGCAGGCCGCGAACGCCGGCGCGTATCCCGAGGCGGGCGCGCCCGCCTGGGAGGCGGCGAGAGTGGTCAGCGCCGCCAGCCCGAGCGATCCGCCGACCTGGCGGGAGGAGTTGAGGACGCCGGAGACCGCTCCCTCCTCGCCGCGACGGGCCCCGGCCGTGGCGGCCATGGCGATCGGCGCCGAGGTGAGCCCCAGACCTCCGGTGATGAGCACGCCGGGCAGCACGATGCCAGCGAGCAGGCCGCTGTCCGGCGTGATCGTCGCCTGCCAGGCGAAACCGGCCGCCGAGATCAGCGCCCCGGCGACCAGCAGCGGACGCAGGCCGAACCTCTCGACCAGCCGCGGTGTGGCCTTGGAGGCGATGATGACGGCCACGGTGTGGGGCAGGAACGCCAGGCCGGCCTGTAGCGCGCTGTAGCCCAGTACCTGCTGCATGTGGAGCGAGAGGAAGTACCAGACCGCGAAACCCGCGGCCCCCAGGAAGAACTGCACCAGGAGCGCGCCGGAGACGGAGCGCGACCGCAGGATCCGCAGCGGCAGCAGCGGGGCCCGCGCGAACCGGGCCTGCACCAGCACGAACACGGCCAGGGCCGCCATGCCCAGCACCAGCGGGACCAGGGCGCGGGCCGATCCCCAGCCGTGCTGGGGGGTCTGGAGCAGCCCGAGTTCCAGTGCCGACAGTCCCAGCGTCACCGCGACCGCGCCGGCCAGGTCGAGGCCGCGGGACCCCGGAGCCCGCCTCTCGGTGAGCAGCCACAACGCGGCGAGGATCGCGACCGCCCCGATCGGCACGTTGATCAGCAGGGTCCAGCGCCACGACAGGTAGTCGGTGAGCAGCCCGCCCGCGAGTGACCCCGCGGTTCCGCCGATGGCGCCGACCGCTCCCCAGGTGGCGATGGCCCGGGCCCGCGCCGGACCGGCGGGGATCGCGGTGGTCAGGATCGTCAGCGTGGCCGGGGAGACCGCGGCGGCGCCGAGCCCCTGGGCGGCGCGCGCGGCGATCAGCGTTCCCGGCGTGGTGGCGAACCCGCCGACCAGGCTCGCGATCGTGAACACGACCAGTCCGGCGATGAAGGTGCGCCTGCGTCCCCAGAGGTCCGCCATCCGGCCGCCGACCAGGAGGAACCCGGCGAAGGTGAGGAGGTAGGCGTTGACCGCCCACTGCAACCCCGCGGTGCCCAGGCCGAGGTCGGATTCCATGGCCGGCAGGGCGACGTTCACGATCGCCGCGTCGAGGACCATCATGAACTGCGCCAGGCAGACCAGCGCGATGACCGGCCATACGGCGCCGGGCGGGTGCACGGGGACGCGCCCGGCGGGCGGCCCCTCGACGTTGTTCGTCATGTTCCTGGTTCTTCGTCGGTGGAGGGGAACGCCGGAGGGGACGCCGGGCGCGGTCAAGGGCGGGGTGCCGGTGTCACACGACGGCGACGGCGTCGATCTCGACGAGGCACCCGGGGTTCAGGCCGGCCACCACGTGGACCGTGATGGCCGGCGGCGGGTCGGCCTGGTTCCACACCTGCTGGAACGCGGCCACCCCTTCGTCGAAGGAGTGGCCCTGGACCACGGCGATGGTCCAGTGCACGATGTTCCCCAGGCCCGCCCCCTCGCTCTCGAGGATGGCGGCGAGGTTGCGGAACACCTGGTGGGCCTGCTCCCCGACGGTGGGGCCGACGACCTTGCCGTCGGCGTCGACGCCGTTCTGTCCGCCGATGTAGATGGTCTTCGCGGGCTGCTCGACGACCACGGCCTGGCTGAACGCGGGGCTGCGGTGGAGGCCCTCGGGGTTGATGTGACGTACGGGCATGTGTCGCCCCTTCCGATCGGGACACCGCTATAACCGGTGTCCAAGTGACACCAGTTATACTGGTTTCATGCGAGCGAGCACAACCGGACGCGTCCTGAACGACCCCAAGGGCGGGTCGTTCCGCTTCGACGCCGGCGCCCTGTGCCTGGACTTCGCCCACACGGGCGGCGAGGGCCGCTACGCGGTTTTCGAGACCCTGCACGACCCTTCCGACCTGGCCGAATGGCTGGCCCATCCGGCGCTGGGCGTGGTGGTGACGCAGCCCGTCACGGACGAGGAGCTGGCCGCCGCCAAGACCCTGCGCCAGGCGATCTGGATTGCTGCGCACGACCGGGCGGCGGACCGCGCGCCCGACGCCGCCGCGGTGGCCGCGATCAACGCGGCGGCCGCGCAGGCGCCGCTGACCCCCGAACTCGCCGCCGACGGCACCACCGTGGGCTGGGCCCGGCCGGTGCGGGCGGGCCAGGCGCTGTCGAGCATGGCCCGGGAGATGATCGACCTGCTGTCCGGGCCGCTCGCCCACCGCATCCGCGAGTGCGCGGGCGACAACTGCCCGCTGGTGTTCGTGGACTCCTCCCGCCCCGGCGCGCGCCGCTGGTGCGCGATGGAGCGCTGCGGGAACCGGCACAAGCTCCGCGCCCGCCGCGCCCGGCAGGCGGAGGTGTGAAGGCCGGGCCGTCGCCGGCACCGAGGGGCGTGGGTCTCCTCCCGTGCCAGGGCCCGGGCCCCGGAGGCACCCGGCGCCCGCCCTCCCGTCCTGATCCGGCCACCGCCGCCGGCCGTCGGCGGGGCGGGGCCGGGTAGGAACCGACCACCGCCACGCCGGGGAGGTCCGCCATGTCCACGTCGCCGATGCTGCTGGTCGCGGCCGGATGCGCCCTCGCGTGCGCCTGGGCGCTGTGGGACGTGGTCGGCTTCCACAAGAAGAAGACCGGTTCCCACGAGGAGGAGCGCCTCGAGAAACGCAACGACGTGCTCACCCAGGTGGCGGCCGTCGCCGCCGGCGGCAACGTGTGCGCGAGCCTGTTCGTGCTCGTGCTCGCGCGGCCGGAGAGCACCGGCGCGAAGGTCCTCCTGGTGCTACTGGTCGCGGAGGCGCTCGTCAGCGCGGGGTGCATCTGGGCGACCGACGGCCTGGACCGGGCCCGCCACCGGGGCCGCATCCGTGAACTCCTGACGGTCGCGCTGGGGGCCGCCGTCGGGTCCGTGTTCCTGGCCTCGGTCGGGGTCGTCTCCCATCCCGGCGCCCGGGAGGCGCTCGGCGACGTGGTCGACACGGTCGGCGCGGTCTTCGAGGGCCTGCTGACCCTGGTGGTCATCGTCGTGACGTTCATCGTGGTGCTCGGGTTCATGATCCTCCTGAGCTGGGACGAACCGGACACCCCCCGGCGCCCTCCGGGGATGAGCAGGCAGGTGTGGAACCGGCAGCAGCGGATGCTGCGGCGGTACCGCGAGCGGTACCGGGGCCGCGGTGACTCCGGCTCCGGCTACGGCGGCGGCTCCGGAGATGCGTCCGGCTACGACGGCTACGGCGGCGTCAGCGGTGACGGCGGAGACGGAGGGGGCGGTGATTGAACGTGCGCCGCGGGGGAGAGGGCCCTGCGGGGAGGCTGCCGAGGTGAACCGGGAAGGGGCCATGGCCTGTCCCGGCCAGGTGGGCCTGACCGCCGTCGGCGCGGGGTAGGCCGTTCCCGAGCGGGCGGACCGGACCCCCGGGAAGGAGGCCTCTCATGCGCAGATCCAAGGGTGGCGGACCGAGTGTCGGCGGTCGGGTGCCCTGGAACCCGATCGACCCGGTCCCCGAGCCCGAGTCGGAGCCGGAGGCGGACAGGCCCGGCACCGAGCGCAAGCCGGGCTGACCCGGTTCCGCGCTTTCGCGCGTTCCACGCGTGCCCTCTTCGGGGCCGCACTCCGGGCCGACGTGCACGCAATCGTCGCGGATCCGGAGCTCGGGGGAGCCGGTGTCCCGGCCCCGGCCGATGTCCTGGGAGAGCAGTAGGCTCCCGGGATGAACGATGACGAGTGGAACCGCATCATCCTTTCGGCGAAGCAGGACGAGTCCGGCCCCTGGTCGTGCCCCGAGTGCGACGAGTACACCGTCCATGCGGGCCAGCGGTTCGATCAGGGGCGCGTGGTGGAGTACACGCTGATGTGCTTCGCCTGCCAGGCAGAGGTCGTCGCACCCGCCTGAACCCGGATGTGCCGGTCGCCGCCGGACAGGGCCGTGTTCGGCGGCGCGGACACCCCCACGGCCCCACCGTGACCACGGCGGCGCCGGCCCCGGGACGGGTCGACCGGGCACCGACGGGGATACGGCCCATCCGGCGGTGGCCGGGGCCGTTCCGATCCGCCCCGGAACCGGAGCGGGAAGGAGAGCCCCGGCGCCGACGCGAGTCCGCCGGCCGATCCGGGCAAGGCCCCGCACGACCCCAGCCGACCGAAGGCTTTCCGGCTCTGCTGCTTCCGCCGCCGGCCCCTTGCGCGGGGCGCCGCGGGCGGGTGTCGCGCAGGGCGGTCACGTCGGCCCGCCGTCCTGCTCGGACGGCCGATTTCGAACACGCCGCCCGCGGTCCGGGACCCGGCGCCGCCGAGTGCTTACCGTGGGCGGGCCTCGACCGGTCCGGGCGCCGTTGAACGGATGCGTGCCCGGTCCGGGCGGGACGGCCGTGCGGCCCGCGCGTGTTCCGGGGATGACCCGCACGGTGAGCGCCCCGGCCCCGGATCCAAGGGGCGGTTCCGGGCCCGGGGCGCCGGCCGCGACACGTGACGGGCCTGAGGTGCTCAGGGGAGAAAACCGTCTCTATGGCGCTTCGGGGGGATTTTTCCGGGCAGGGTCAGGCTCACCGGATCCCCCCTTGGGCCTCATGTGTCACACGGGTGGTGGGTGCGGCCGGGGAGATACCGGCCGGCCCTGTCCACCCGCAGGGACGAGTTCCACGCAGGACACAGCACCGGGGGTTTTCTTGGTCCCGCCCGCAGCACACGCCACCCCGACTCCGACTCCGACTCCGACCGCGACGGCACCGGTCCAGGTACCGCGGCCACGCCGCCCCGTCGACTCCCACGGCTTCGAGGAGGGCTCGGCCGAGGACATCCTGGCCCGGCTGCACGCCCTGGCGCCCGACGCGCCCCAGGCCCGGGAGCTGTGGGAGCGGCTCCTGGAGGAGTTCGTGCCCCTGGTCTCCCGGATCGCCCGCGACTACCGGGGCAGGGGCGAGCCCCTGGAAGACGTCACCCAGGCCGCCATGGTGGGGCTGGTCAAGGCCGTGCGCGGGTTCGATCCCGGTCGCGGCACGCCCTTCCTGGCCTACCTGCGGCCCACCGTGACCGGCGAGATCAAGCGGCACTTCCGCGACCACACCTGGGCAGTGCGGGTCGCCCGCTGCCACCAGGAGAACCGGATCAGGCTGCGCCGGGTGTCGGAGGACTTCGAGCAGGAACACGGGCGCCGGCCCACCACGGCCGAACTGGCCGGGCTGCTGGGGTTGTCCGATGAGGAGGTGCGGCGGCTGCTGCAGGCGTCCGAGGCCTACCAGTGCCTGTCCCTGGACCGGACCGAGCCCGACGATGAGGGCGAGGAGGCCGGGACCCGTCTGGAGGACCGCCTGGGCGATGAGGAGACGGGCTACGAGCTGGTCCTGGAACGCGAGTCCCTCAAGCCGGTGCTGGCCGGCCTGGACGACCGGGGCCGCGCCCTGTTGCGCCTGCGCTTCTTCGACGATCTCACCCAGGCCCAGATCGCCGAGCACCTGGGCTGTTCCCAGATGCACGTCTCCCGCCTCCTGCGCGAGGTCCTGGACCTGGTGCGCGATCGGCTCGGGGAGTCCGACCGGCCACCCGGCTGACGGCCCGGGGCCGCGCCCCCGCCACCGGGCGACCGATCCCCGCCGGACCTTTGCCCGGCCCCGGGGCTGCGGTCCTGCCGGGCCGCTGCCCGCCCGGGCGGAGCGGACCGGTGGACGGCCCTCCGACGGCCCGCGTCCGACGAGGAGCGGTCCCGGCGCCACCGCGGGCACGCCGCCCGTACCGGACCGGTCGCCCCGCCCCGCCTGCCGTGCCGGTCAGCCGAGGGGGAGCACCGCGACGGGGACGCCGTTGAGGACCGCGTTGCCCGAGAGCGGATCCACCACCGAGGGATCGGTGACGGCGTTGACGTTGACCCCCGGGTTCTGTGCGGCGACCGCCATACGGGTGCCGGGCAGGCCGTGCCCCCAGCCGTGCGGCAGGCTCACCACACCGGGGGAGACGGTGTCGGTGAGCTCCACGGGGGCGTTCACCTCCCCGTAGGCGCTGCGCACGGTGGCCTCGGCGCCCTCGGCCAGGCCCAGGCGGGCGGCGTCCTGCGGGTGGACGTGCAGGGTGCAGGTATTGCTGCCGCCGGTGAGCCGGGGGACGTTGTGCGACCAGCTGTTGTTCGAGCGCAGGTGGCGGCGGCCCACGAGCACCAGGGAGTCGCGGCGCGCGGCCAGGCCCTCGCGGAGGCGGGCCACGTCCGCGGCCACGGGTGCGGGGCAGGCCTCGATGCGGCCGGAGGCGGTGGACAGGATCTCGGGGACGCGGGGGTCCAGCGGTCCCAGGTCCACACCGTGCGGCGCGTCCAGCAGGCTCTGGAAGGTGAGGCCGCCGGGGCGGGCGCCGAAGGCGTCGCCGTGGGAACCCAGGCGCAGGAGCAGGTCGATCCGGCGTTCGGACCAGGTGCCCGGGTACAGCGCGGCGGTCAGTTCGGCGGGGTCGCGTCCGTACACGGACGAGTCGGGGTCGGCGACCGCGCGGGACAGGAGCCGGGCGGCCTCGGCCTCGTCCACCGCGTCGGGGTCGGCGTCAGGCCCCTGGCCGGCGGCGATCTGCACGAGCCGGCGCAGGATGAGCGACTCGTCGGCCTCCCCCTCGCCCAGGGGCAGGGGCGCGGGGGAGTAGCGGACGGTGTTGCGCACCGCCAGTTCGGCGAAGGCGAGGTCGAAGTGGGGGGTGCGGCTCGGCGGTGCGGGCGGGAGGATGACGTGCGCGTGCCGCGTGGTCTCGTTGAGGTAGGGGTCCACGCTCACCATGAACTCCAGGCCCGCCAGCTCCCGGTCCAGGCGGTCGCCGCCGGGGGTGGACAGCACCGGGTTCCCGGCCACGGTGACCAGGGCCCGCACCTGCCCGGTGCCGGGGGTGGCGATCTCGTCGGCGAGGGTCACGGCGGGCAGTTCGCCCTTGGCCTCGGGCAGGCCGCGCACGCGGCTGCGCCAGCGCCCGAGCCGGAAGGGGCGGCTGCGGCCGGCTCCGGCCGGGCGGTGGGCGGGGCGGGGGAAGAGGGCGCCGCCGGGGCGGTCGAGGTTGCCGGTGATCAGGTTGAGCACGTCCACGAGCCAGCTGGTGAGGGTGCCGAACTCGGCGGTGGTGGTGCCCACGCGGGCGTAGACGGCGGCGGTGGGCGCGGCTGCCAGGTCGCGGGCCATGGCGTGGATGCGGTCGGCGTCCACGCCGCAGACGGATGCGACGGCCTCGGGGGTGAACTCCTCGGACAGGGCGCGGACCTCCGCCAGGCCCTCGACGTGTCCGGCCAGCGCCCCCGGGTCCGCGAGCCCCTCGGCGAAGAGGGTCCGCACCATGGCGAAGAGCAGGTAGGCGTCGGTCCCGGGCCGGACGGGGACGTGTTCGTCGGCCAGGTCGGCGGTGCGCGTGCGCCGGGGGTCGACCACGACCAGGCGGCCGCCGCGGGCGCGCAGCGCCTTGAGCCGGCCGGGGAAGTCGGGCGCGGTGCACAGGCTGCCGTTGGACTCCACCGGATTGGCGCCGAGCATGAGCAGGTGGTCGGTGCGGTCCAGGTCCGGAACGGGGATGGCCAGCGGGTCGCCGAACATCAGCCCGCAGGAGACGTGCTTGGGCATCTGGTCGACGGTGCTGGCGCTGTAGACGTTGGTGCTGCCCAGGGTGCGCGCGAGCAGGCCCGAGTACAGCTGTCCGGCCAGGGTGTGAACGTTGGGGTTGCCCAGGTAGACGGCGGTCGCGTCGCGGCCGTGGCGGCGCAGGACCCCGGAGAGCCCGGCGTCGACGGCGGCGAACGCCTCGGGCCAGTCGACCTCGCGCCAGTGCCCGCCCTCGCGCACCATGGGGCGGCGCAGGCGGTCGGGGTCGTTGTCGAGGGCGGGCAGGGTCGCGCCCTTGGGGCAGACGAACCCCGCGCTGAACACGTCCCGGCGGTCGCCGCGGGCGGCCGTCACCCGGCCGGTGTCGATGGTGAGGGTGAGGCCGCAGGTGGCTTCGCACAGCGGGCAGATCCGAAGTGCCGTTTCCATGGGGGGCTCCAGTAACATACCGGACAGTCGGTTTGGTGTGACACTACCTCCGCCCGTACCGGGGCGTACAGGTCGGGGTGCCCCTCGGCCCCGGAGCCGGAGGCGGACCAGGACGGGGAGAAGCCGGGCACCGAACGCAAACCCGCCGGCTGAGACCGCCCCGGGCACGGCCACAATGGCCGCATGACAAAGCGTGCGGGGGATACCCGCGTTCCAGCGACCGGTGTCGAGGCGGCGGCGAACGGCCTCCTGGGCCTGTGCGCCGTGATGTTCGTGCTGCACATCGTCGCCCCGACGCACTGGACCACGCTGGCGGTGCCGGTGCTCGCCCTGCTGGCGGTGGGCCTTCGCATCGAGGCCGCCATTCGCGGCCGGGGCCCGGCGGACGGCTGAGGCCGTACCGGGACCATGGCGGCCGCCACGCCGCGGCCGGTACCGAGGGCGCGGCGCGGCATATGCGCCCCGAAGGATGCGCCGCCGCCGGCGAGGCCGACCTCCACCCTGGACTCGGTCGGACCGCAAGGGGGGCCTACGGTCGGCCGGATCCCCTGCGGATGCGGCTGCTGTAGCCGCCCATACCGTTGCCAAGCGCCCGCCTTGACCTACTGATCGGACGTCGACGGTCTGTCCTCCCGCGAATCCGTGAACGGAGAGTGACGATGACCGGGACGCGGCGGGCGGTCGGCGCCCGCCCGGAACAAAGGAAGGGACGCTCGTGAGCACCACCGAAGAGCAGGCCGCCGAGGCCTTGCAGGCCGCTCCTCCGATCATCCTGGCGCCCGGCCCCCGCACCACCGATCACACCCCGCCCGAGCCCGACGACATCTGGGACCTGCCCTACGGCACCGCCTGGGTCTACCACGGTGAGGGCAACAGCGGGCTCACCCGCCCGGTCCTGATCGCGGACGGCTTCAGCTCCGGCCCCAGCGACCTCGCCCTCACCTGGGAGCTCCTGGAGCACGGACCGTTCCCGCTGCTGAGCGAGCTCCGCCGCCGGGGCCGCGACGTGGTCCTGGTCGGCTACCACGAGCGCAGCGCCCCGATCCTCCAGAACGCCGAGACGGTGATCGCGGCCGTCACCGAGGCGAACGACCGCCGGGTGGGCGACCACCCGCCGGTCGTCGGCGGCTTCAGCATGGGCGGCCTGGTCACGCGGTACGCCCTCGCCAAGATGGAGACGACGGGCACCGACCACCAGGCACGGCTCTACTTCTCCTGGGACAGTCCGCACACCGGTGCCTGGATCCCGGTCCCCCTGCAGGCGTTCGCGCACTACATCAAGAAGCTCGACGGCCGCTTCTCGGACCAGATCAACAGCCCGGCCTCCCAGGAACTGCTGACCAGGCACATCGCGAGCTGGAAGGACAAGCCCACCGCCAGTGAGAAGCGCCGGGCGTTCCTGCGCGCGCTGGAGGAGGTCGGCAACTGGCCCCAGGAGCCCCGGCTGATCGCCCTGGCGAACGGCCCGGCCACCGGTGCCGGCAACGGGGTGGGCCCCGATGCCGAGGCCGTGGTCGGCAAGGGGTTGGCCGTCACCGGGACCGAGCTGCGCACCCAGGCCGAGGGTGACGACCAGTCGGCCGCCAAGCTCCGGGTGGTCACCCTGCCCACCCGCCAGATCCGCACCAGCGGACTGCCCGACGCCGACGGTGCGCCCGGCGGAACCCTGCCCGGCTTCGGGATCCTCGCCGACGCGTTGAACGCGCTCCCGGCCTTGCTGGACTTCAAGGTCGACGTCCCGGTCCGCGAGCACTGCTTCGTCCCGGCCGTCAGCGCCGTCGCCGCGCGCGAGCCGGCCACCCACGAGGACCTGTACACCCCGCTCAGCGAGGAGGAGCTGGAGAAGACGCCCTTCGACGCCGTCAAGCTCGCCTCGCGGAACGAGATGCACGCCCTGGTCAGCGAGGAGCTCGCCACCTGGTTCCTGGACCAGCTGCCCTGAGACCGGGCTCGGGACCGGGGGCGTGTCGGGGAGGAGTGACGGCCTGCCTACCGCGCACCCGGGCGGACCCGCGGAAGCGGGCCGGCCGGATGCACCATCGGGCCCCGCTCTCCGGTACCCCCGGAGGGCGGGGCCCTCTCGCGAGCCGGGGTCGGGGGCCGCCCGGGTCAGCGGTTCACATAGCCCATGTGCAGCTCGTTGTAACGGTCGCCGTGGACGCCGACCCGCCGGGTCAGGGAGTCCAGGTCCGCCAGCTCGTCGGCCGAGAGGGCGACCCCGGTGGCCTCGGCGTTCTCCCGGACGCGGGAGGTCCGGCGGGTGCCGGGGATCGGCACGATCCACGGCTGCCGGGACAGCAGCCAGGCCAGGGCGATCTGCCCCGGTGTCACCTCCTTCGCGGCCGCGAGGGCCTTCACCTGGTCCACGAGGGCCTGGTTCGCCGCGAGGTTCTCCGGCTCGAAGCGCGGGACCCCGCGGCGGATGTCGCCCTCGGCGAAGGCGGTGGACGTGTCGACGGCACCGGTGAGGAACCCCCTGCCGAGCGGGCTGAACGGCACGAAGCCGATGCCGAGTTCCGCCAGGGCCGGCAGCACCTCCGCCTCCGGGTCGCGGGTCCACAGCGAGTACTCGCTCTGCACCGCGGTGACCGGGTGGACGGCGTGCGCGGCCCGGATCGTGGCGGCCGACGCCTCGGAGAGGCCGAAGTGGCGCACCTTGCCCTCGGCGACCAGCTCGCCGACGGTCCCCGCGACGTCCTCGATCGGCACGGCGGGGTCGACACGATGCTGGTAGAACAGGTCGATCACGTCGGTGCGCAGCCGCTTCAGGGACGCCTCGGCCACCCGGCGGATCTGCTCGGGGCGGCTGTCCAGCCCGACCATCCGGCCGTCCCGGATGTCCCAGCCGAACTTGGTGGCGATCACCACCCGGTCGCGCAGCGGCTCCAGCGCCTCGCCGACGAGCTCCTCGTTGTCGTAGGGCCCGTAGACCTCGGCGGTGTCGTAGAAGGTGACCCCGTGGTCGACGGCGGACCGCAGGACCGCGATCATCTCGTCGCGGTCGCCGGGGTTGGGCCCGTAGCTCTGGGACATGCCCATCGCGCCGAGCCCGACCGCGGAGACCTCCAGGCCCCGGCCGAGTGTTCTGGTGTGCATGCTCAGTCCTCCGTGGTCGTGTCGTGAGTGCGGGTGCGGGTGCGGGTGTGGTCGTCGTCGGCGACGTGATCGGGCCGGGCCGCGGCCGTCGCGGGGGCGCCGCCGTTCTCCGGCAGGGCGGAGTGCTCCGTGAACCGGCCCGGGGCCGACCCGCGCCGGTGCTCCTCGCCGGGAGGCGTGCGGACCGCAGCCTCGGTACCCGCCGCCGGCCCGGGCCTGCGTTCCGCCCGGCGACACACCGGGAACGCCCGCCCCGTACCCCGGTCCTGTCGTCCACGCGCTCCACGCTACGGCGACCGGACCGCGTGTGGGAGGTCCTGCCGGTGCGCCCTCACGGCGGGAACCCCCTTCAAAGGCGCAAAGGAGGAAAGGGACGCATCCGAGCCGCGCTGTGGACGGTGCAGGGGCCGCCCCCTATGAGGTCCGGACAGCCCGGCCGCGACTTCCCCGAACCCCCGGTTGCGATAAGCGATAAAACCGTTACTCAGAGCTATGGTCGAAGGGTGCTGGAAACCCTCGCGCCCCGTGTGCGCACCTCAGGCGGGTGGCCCCCGACGCCGGCGGTCCGCGGACTCCTCGCCGCGCTGGCCCTCCTCGTGCTCGCGCTCACCGGCTGCGTTGCCCCCACCCCCACCACCGACGCCCACCGGGCCTCCGCCGGGCAGACCGTCACCGACCTCCTCTCCGCCGTCAACTCCGGCGTCCTGGTCGCCGCGGCGCACCGGGACGGGAAGGCCTTCTCCCCCTACCTGGAGACGGTCGCCTGGGACGCCGAGTCCGCGGCCCGCTCGATCGCCGACACCTACGGGATCATCCAGCCCCCCTCGGCCGAGTCCGACCTCCTGCGCGCCCGCCTGGTCCCCCTGTGCGACGACGCGGTCAACGCCCTCGCCGACCTGCGCATCGCCCTGCGCAGGGACGACTCCGCGGGGGTCGCCGAGGCCGCGCGCCTGCTCACGGAGACGGCCGACGCCCTGGAACGCCTCGAGGGGGAGCTCTCATGAGGTGGCTGACGGCCTTCACCCTGGGCCTGCTCACCGCCGTCGGCGGCTTCCTCGACATCGGCGACCTCGTCGCCAACTCGATCGTCGGCTCCCGCTTCGGCATGACCCTGGCCTGGGTGATCCCCCTCGGGCTGGTCGGCCTGATGCTGTTCACCGAGATGTCGGCCCGCGTCACCTCCACCACCGGCCGGGGCACCTTCGACCTGGTCCGCGAACGCCTGGGCCCCCGGGTCGGCCTCGCCAACCTGCTGGCCTCCTACCTCATCACCCTCCTCACCTTCGCCGCCCAGCTCGGCGGCATCGCCCTGGCCCTGGAACTGGCCAGCGGCATCCACTACCTGCTGTGGGTGCCGGTGGCCGCCGCCCTCGTCTGGATCGTGCTCTGGCGCGTGCCGTTCGACCGGATGGAGAAGATCTACGGCTTCATGGGCCTGGCACTGGTGGTGTTCGGCGTCGCGCTGTGGCGGCTGGGGCCGGACTGGGGGGTGCTGCTGGAGGACGCGCTCGCGTTCGCCCCGCCCGCGGACGAGGGCACGGCGGTCTGGTGGTACTACGCCATCGCCCTGTTCGGGTCCGCGATGACCCCCTACACCGTCCTCTTCTTCTCCTCCAGCGGCGTGGAGGAGAAGTGGACCCCCAAGGACCTGGCCACGGCGCGCGTCAACATCTTCTTCGGCCTCCCCCTCGGGGGCCTGCTCGCCCTGGCGATCATGGGCTGCGCCGCGGTCGCGCTCCTGCCCGCCGGGATCCAGGTGTCGGACCTGGGCCAGGTGGCCCTCCCGGTCGTCTCCTCGCTGGGCAAGATCGGGGTGGTCATCGCGATCCTCGGGTTCTTCGCCGCCACCTTCGGCGCCTCGCTGGAGTCGGGCCTGGCCGCCGGGTACGCGGTGGCCCAGTACTTCGGGTGGCAGTGGGGCAAGGAGCTGCCGCCCCGCAGGGCCGCCTACTTCCAGCTCGTGATCCTGGGCGGCCTGCTGGCGGGGACGCTCTTCGTCCTCACTGGCGTCGATCCGATCACCGTCACCGAGTACAGCCTGGTGCTGTCGGCCGCCGCCCTGCCCCTCACCTACCTGCCGATCTTCGTCGTCGCCAACGACCGCTCCTATCTCGGGGACCGCGTCAACTCGCGCTTCACCAACGTCCTCGGGTCGGTCTACCTGGTGCTCCTGTCCGCGGTCTCCCTGGCCGCCATCCCCCTGATGGTCTACACGAAAGCGGGTCAATGAGATGTCCGACGGAGGGGGCGGTTCCGTCTTCCGGATCGGGTTCACCGTCCTGGACCGCCAGATCGTCGACGCCGAAGGCGACAACGTGGGCAAGGTCGACGACGTGGAGTTCGAGTGGCGTGAGGGGGAGCCGCCCACGATGACGGCCCTGGTCAGCGATACCGCGGCCCTCGGCCCGAGGATCGCCGGGCGCCTGGGCCGGTCCTGGGAGGTGCTCCTGGGGAGGCTGCGGCCGCCCGACGAGGAGCCCACGCTCATCCGTTTGGAGGACGTGGAGCAGTTCGATCCCTCCACGGTCCTGTCCATAGCGGCGCCGCCGGGCATGCGTCCCATGGAGACCTGGGTGGCGGAGCACATCATCTGCCGGATACCCGGGGGCCGGCGGTGAGGCGGCTGCGCGCGGGCGAGCTGCTCGGGGTGCGGGTGGTGGACCGGGACGGGCGTGAGGCCGGCTCGGTCCAGGACATCGTCGTGCGCCACGAGGAGGGGGTCTACACGGTCCTGGGGCTGGTCCTGGGCCGCTCCGCGCTCGCCGGGCGCTTCGGGTACGGGGACTCGCTGGAGCCGTCCACGCCGTGGAAGCACCTGCTGGGCTGGCTGCGGCGCCACGAACGCTACGTGAAGTGGGAGGACGTCATCGCGGTGCGGGAGGACCGGATCGAGATCGGGGTCGACCACGGGTCGCTGCCCCGCCGCTGGCACGAGGCGCACTGAGCCACGGGGAGCGCTGAAGCACGGGGCGCACTGAGCCATGAGGCGCGCTGAAGCGCGGGGCGCGGGAACACCCCGGGCGTGGGAGCGCGGGGCGCGGGCACACCGGACGCGCTGAGGCGGGACCGCACCGGGGCGGGCGCGCGCCGGAGCGGAGACGTGCCGGAGCGGGCGCACACCGAAGGGGAGACGCGTCGGAGTACGGGTCGCACCGGAGGAGGGCGGCGCGGGGGAGGGGCGGAAGGCGGGCCGGGGAGCAGTGCCCGCGGGACCGGCGGGGCGCACGTGCCGCGCCCCGCCGGCTCATTCGTCGTTGGGCCCCCGGCCCGCCGAGAACCGCAGCCGGTACCTCTCCAGCGCCTCCTCCATGACCGTTTCCGCGAGGCGGGCGACCGGTTCGACCCGGTCCAGGAGCGGCTCGTGGTCCGGGCCGCGGGCGACCACCCGCCCGCGCAGGGCCCACCCGTGCCGGTCGGAGTCCTCCTCGGCCAGCGAGGCGTACTTGCGCACCTGGCGGGCGAGCCAGTCCTCCAGCGGGCGGGTCCACCACGGCTCCGGCGTCAGCGGGGTCGCCGACAGCCCGGGCAGGTCCAGTCCGCTCTCGTAGTCCTTGCTGGTGATGCAGGCGTCCCGCTCAGGGCCCTCGGAGTACCGCAGGTACAGCGGGCGCGGGTCGCGGACGAGGTCCGCCAGGCCGCTCAGGTCGGAGACCACCGTCGGCTCGCCTCCGGCGGCGAAGAGTCGGGAACCGTCCGCCATGGGTGCCGACTACCCGCCCGGCCCCGGGCCATGCCCGGAACCTCCCTTTCCGGGGTGGGAGAGGGCCCCGGTCATTCCGGGAGGATACGGCCGCCCCTCGCGCGTCGCCCGCCCCCGCCCGACTCCTTACCGGAGAATCACCCTGCCGTCACAGAAAGTGATCGACCTCGAAAGGCTCTTCCGTGTCCCTGCTCGCACGCTTCTCCGCCCTCGCCCCGGCCGTTCTGGCGGCGGTCGTGGCACTCCCGGCCAACGCCCCCGCCCACGCCCACGAGACCGCCGTGTCCGTCCCCCTGCCCCTGGCCGCGGCGGTGGCCGCCCTGCCCGTCGCCGACGAGGCCCGGGAGGGCTACGACCGCTCGCTCTTCCCCCACTGGGTGGACGCCGACCGCAACGGGTGCAACACCCGGTCCGAGGTCCTGCTGGAGGAGGCCGTGGTCGCGCCGGAGGTCGGGGACCGGTGCCGGATCTCCGGCGGGGAGTGGTCCTCCTACTACGACGGGGAGACCGTCACCGAGGCCCGGGCGCTGGACATCGACCACATGGTGCCGCTCGCCGAGGCCTGGGACTCCGGCGCCTCGCAGTGGACGACCGCCCGGCGCCGCGACTACGCCAACGACCTGGGCGAACCGGTGGCCCTGGTCGCCGTCACCGCCCGCCAGAACCGCAGCAAGGCCGACCAGGACCCGGCCGAGTGGATGCCCGCCTCCGCGGAGGCGCACTGCCGGTACGTCACCGAGTGGACCACCGTGAAGACGCGGTGGGGCCTGTCGGTCGACACCGCCGAGCGGGAGGCTCTGCTCGGCTTCGCGCAGTCCTGCCCGGACGCGGTCGTGGAGACCGAGCCCGCGGCCTGACGGGTCCGCACGCCGCCGGGCCCCGGCACCGCGTTCGACGCGGTGCCGGGGCCCGCGTGCGTTCTCCGCGGGGCTCCCGTGCGCGGCCCCGGCCGGAGTTCCGGCCGGGCTCCCGCGCGGCCTCCGGCCCCGGCCGCCGCTCCGGGGCGGACACCGGGCCGGGGAAGCAAAATGTGGCCTTCCGGTGAGGTCTACCGGGGCCGACCGGCCCGGGCCGGATTGGTCCACTGCCCGTCGGTGCGAACCACCCACGCAATGGGACGGAATCCTTCCTGTTCCGGTTCGCCGGTGCCCGGCGGACCCGCCCGTACCGCCGTGCGCAGGGCGCCCACTGGTCCTGTGGGCGGTCCGGTCCCGCCGCCCACCAGCGGATCCGACGCTTCGTCACGGGCCGCTTACCGGCCCCCGCGGGCGGGAAACCCCTGAGGCAGAGGGATCCCGGGCGCCCGCTCCCCGCGGCTCGGAGCCCGTGGCCCCTCCGACACCTCCGCAGTTCCGAGCGCTCGCCTTCGCCCCGGGCCGGTACCGGCCCGGGACTCCCCCCCCAATGGATTCCCGCTACCTCCCGGCCTCCGCGGTGCCGGGACGCGATCCACGACCGAAGGACCCGCACCATGCCGACCCTCACGTCCGACACCTCCCGTAAGAAGCACCGTTTCCGCGCGGCGGCGGCAGTGGCCGCCGCGACCACCCTCTTCCTCGGCCTCATGCCCACGGGCACGGCCAGTGCCCACGGCTACATCTCCAACCCGATGAGCCGCCAGGCCCAGTGCGCCGCGGGCATCGTCCAGTGCGGCGGCATCCAGTGGGAGCCGCAGAGCGTCGAGGGCCCCAAGGGGCTCATGCGGTGCGACGGCGGTGTCGGCCGCTTCTCCGAACTGAACAACGACAACCACGGCTGGCGGGTCACCGACGTCAGCCGGGTCCAGACCTTCAACTGGACCATCACGGCGGCGCACTCCACGTCCACCTGGGAGTACTTCATCGGCAACCAGCGGGTGGCCGTGTTCAACGACAACGGCGCCCGTCCGCCGTGGTCGTTCAGCCACACCGTGGACCTGTCGGGGTACAGCGGGCGGCAGAAGCTGCTGGCCCGGTGGAACATCGCCGACACGGCCAACGCCTTCTACGCCTGCGTGGACATCAACATCCGCAGCTAAAGACCGGTCCCGCACGCGGGACCCCCGAGGGCCCGTCCGGCCCGACGGCGGCGTCGCGAACGCCGTGGAACCCGCCGGGCCGGCGCGGCCCGCCTCCGGGACCGAGTGCGCCGGTCCCGGTTTCGTGCCCCCGTCGCCGGAGCCCGTCAGGGGTGCGCGGCGGCCCGGTCGGACTCACTGCGCAGAACGCAGAACTCGTTGCCCTCGGGGTCGGCGAGAATCACCCAGCCCGAACCGTCGGGGTTCCGGTGGTCGGCGACGAAGGCGGCGCCCAGGCCCAGGAGCCGTTCCACCTCCTGGTCGCGTGAGGTCTCGGGCCGCAGGCACAGGTGGATCCGGTTCTTGATCGTCTTGGGCTCGGGCACCTGGTTGAAGTGCAGGACCGGGCCCTCCGCCAGCATCACCTGAGTCTCCGGTTCTCCCGGCTCGTCCTCCGGATGCAGCGGGCGGCCGGTCACCCCGCTCCAGAACCGGGCCAGCTCATAGGCATCCGCACAGTCGATCGCCACATTCTGCACTACCGAGACCATGCGGCCCAGCTTCGCCGATCCGCGCTCCGGACGCCACCGGGTTTCCCCGTGCTGGTGTCGTGGGCGCGGCCCTGTCGGGCGGGAGCGGGGCGGGCGGGGGAGGGGAGGAGCGGAACAGGGGCGGGTTCGCGGCCCCCGCGCCGGTCGCGGTGCCCGTGCCCTAGAGGGCCCGATCGAGGGCCGCGGTCAGCGCGACCGGGGTGATCTCCAGGCGGTCGAAGCGCCAGCCGTCGCCGGTGCGGCGCGCCCCGTAGCGGTGGACCGCGGCCGCGATGGCCTCGGACTCGTCGTCCATGACGAACACGGCGATGTCGTGGGCGCGGACGGCGGCGGTGTCGCCGTCGATCTCGATGACGAGGTTGGACTTGTTGTGCAGGGTGCGGGCGTAGTCGTCGTGGCGCGAGCGGACGAGTTCGACGAGCGCCCTGATGCCGCGGGCCCGTCCGCGGAGGGACGTGACGACGACGTCCTCGGTGAAGAGCCGGTCGCTCTCGTCGTAGCGGCCCTCGTCGATCCACAGGCTGTGGCGGGCGACCAGGTCGGCCAGCTCGGCGCGGTCGGCGAGTTCGCGGACGAGGGTGTCGGTGCCTGTCATGGGAGGTCCTCCGGTTTGTTAGTGGAACTAACGTTAGTGGCACTAATGAATTTAGATCGTTAGTGGCACTAACGCAAGCCGGTAGCCTGTCGGCATGGAGACCGGAGACGAGCTGCGCTTCGACCACGGCGACGAGACCCCGGCCCGGCTCAGGGGCCAGCTCTCGCGCCTCCTCGGGATGACCGCCGTCCAGACGGGCCGCGTCGCGAGCGACGCGCTCGCCGCGGTGGGTGCCCACAAGAACCACTTCATGGTGCTGGCCGCACTCGCGGAGTTCGGCGACGCCAGCCAGGCGGACCTCTCCGGCCGCACCCGGATCTACACCAGCGACCTCGTCTCGGTCCTCAACGACCTCGTGAAGGGCGGGTGGGTCCGCCGCGCCCCCGACCCGGCGGACAAGCGGCGCAACGTCATCACCATCACCGGCGCGGGCGAACGCCGCCTCGCCGAACTCGACCGCGTCCTCGACGGGGTGAACGAGCACGTCATGGCGCCGCTCGACGGTGAGGAGCGTGCGCGGCTGTTCGCGCTGCTGGGCCGGATCAACGCCCACCTGGCCGACCAGCCGGAGGGTGCCTGACAGGCGGGGTTGGAGCGGGCGGTCGGGGGTTCCGGGCGGGGGCGCACCCGGGCGGGGCGGAACGCCGCAGTGGGAGCAGGTGTTCGCGCCGTGCGGAAGCGGAGGTGTGCACGGCCCGGCGGCGGTCGGCCGCCTGGGCGGGCAAGATCAAGGCGACCATCGCGCACCCCAAGGACCGGCGTGAGAACCGCCGCTGTAAGGGATCGGCGGGCGGCAGGCCCCGGTCTTCGACCGAGACGCCTGCCGGGGCTGCAATGCCGTGGAGCGGTGTAGCGATCTGCTCGAGCAGAACCGGGCGGTCGCGTCCTGCTACGACAAGCGGGTCGAGACCTTTGACGGGATCGTGTTGGTGGCCTCGATCCGGATCTGGCTCCGCGACCTGACCCGTCCAAAAACACTGCCTAGTTCCGGTAGGTGCTTGTACAGGATCGACCTGATCACTCCGAGCAGGCGCGCGGCCCAGGTGTTCACCGGACGCGCGGGCCACCTCCGAACCCTCGCGGGTGCCCTCCACGATGAGCTCGCGGATGAACTCCGCCGGCGCGGCGAACACGTGGAACACCAGCCGCCCGCCCGGGATGGTGGTGGCCAACGCTTCGTGCAGGGACCGAAACCCCACCCCTGCACGGAGCAGGCCGTCGACCAGGGTGATGAGGTCGGTCAGGGAGCGGGAGAACCGGTCTGGGCAGGCCGCCACCAGGGTGTCGTCGGATCGCAGGTAGGCCAGGCACGTTTTCAGTTCGGGGCAGTCGGCGTCGCGACCGGACTTCTTGTCCGCGAAAACTTGCCCAGAACGCCTGCAGGGACGCAAGAATCAGTGGATGGGATGGAAGCGGACGCTTGACGGTACGGCCAACACGATCACCGATGATGTGTCGGGCACTGCAGTGCAGGCCAACCGTGTCGAGGGCGGCGTCGGCAACACCAACACCACCACGACCATCACCAACCACACGGTCGTGCAGCAGGAGCAGACGCTGCCGAAGGCGTTGCAGGGCCTTCCCATGGTGGTGGGTGGGTTCGTGGGCCGCGACGAGCAGATGCAGGAGCTGCTGGATTTTCTGGACCCCACAGGTGGCTCCGACCGCGGTGATGATGGGTCGGGTGCGGTGGTGGTCTGTGCGGTGGCCGGCATGGGCGGGGTCGGCAAGACCGCACTGGCCGCGCGGGCCGCGCACCGGGCATGGGAGCAGGGATGGTTCAGCGGCTACCTGTTCGTGGACCTGCACGGCTACACCCCCCACACACCAGCCCTGACCGGTGAGGCCGCGCTGGATGCATTGCTGCGTCAAACCGGTGCGGACTTGGAGAAGATGCCGCTCGGGGTGGCCGAGCGTACGGTGTTCTACCGCTCGGCCTTGGCCGACCTGGCCAGGGCCGATGAGCGACACCGTCCGGTGTTGGTGCTGGCCGACAACGCTCACCACGTGGACCAGGTCGAACCTCTGCTCCCGGGGGCGGGCGGGCACCGTTTACTGGTCACCAGCCGCGAAGCACTACCCCTGGGCTCCCGCCAGGCCTTGACCCTGGACACTCTGTCCCCTGACCAGGCGGTGGAAGTGCTCACAGCCGGCTTGCCCTCCACTGACCCCCGCCGAGAGCAAAAGGAAGGTTTGGGGGAACTGGCGAAGCGGTGCGGGTACCTGCCGTTGGCGCTCAAGATCGCCGCTGCTCTGCTGGCCCGCAAGATCCGTCTGGCCCCGCACCGGTTGGCGGTGCGATTGGGGGAGTTGGCCAAGTTCACTGACGGCCGCCACGATCTCAAAGCGGTTTTCGATGCCTCCCTGGCCCACCGCTCCCCCGAGGAGGTACGGGTATTCGCTCTGCTGGGCTCCAATCCCGGAAACGACATCCACACCACCGCAGCTGCGGCCCTGGTCGGTCTGGAAGTGGAGGATGTGGAGGAGGTACTGGAGGAGTTGGCGGCCGCACACCTGATCACCACACCCGCGGAGGACCGGTGGGCGATGCACGACCTGGTGGCCGAACACGCTCGTGCCCTGATCCCACCCACCACCAACACCGAGCGCCCCACAGGGGAGGGCGGCCAAGGCAGCACCGGCGAAGTGGTTGACGCCCGCGACCAGGCTTTGGACCGGATCCTGGATTTCTATACGGCTAGGACCAATGCGGCCGATGACCACCTGCGGGCCCTGAAAGGCGACACCCCATCCGAACTGTTTCCAGGCCGTGAGGAGGCGTTGGGGTGGTTGGACGCCGAGATCGACAACCTCCTGGCGTGCGTGCGCACCGCACACCACACCCACTGCGCGCGGGCCGCCATCCGCTTGCCCCAGTACCTGAGTATCTACCTGCGGCTGCGGCGCCGCTTCGACGACGCCATCGACACCCACACTTTGGCCCGACAGAGCGCGCATCAGGTCGGAGACACTCAAGGGGCAGCGATGGCATGGAACAACCTCGGCACCGCACTGCGTCAGGTGCGTCGGTTCGATGAGGCGATCGACGCCCACACCCGCGCCCGCCGGGCCTTCCACCAAACCGGAGACGCCCACGGCGAAGCAATGGCATGGAACAACCTCGGCCTCGCGCTGCGCGACGTGGATCGGTTCGGTGAGGCGATCGACGCCCACACCTGTGCACGGGAACTCCATCAGCGGACCGGTGATATCCAGGGCGAAGCGAAGGCGTGGAACAACCTCGGTGTAGCGCTACAAGAGGCACGTCGGTTGGAAGAGGCGATCGACGCGCACTCCCGCGCTGGCCGGGCCTTCCACCAAACCGGTGACACCCATGGCGAAGCGATGGCGCAGAACAACCTCGGCCTGGCGCTGCGCAAGGTGGATCGGTTCGATGAGGCGATCGACGCGCACTCCCGCGCTGGCCGGGCCTTCCACCAAACCGGAGACGCCCATGGCGAAGCGATGGCGCAGAACAACCTCGGCCTGGCGCTGCGCAAGGTGGATCGGTTCGATGAGGCGATCGACGCGCACTCCCGCGCTGGCC
>NZ_JBEXTT010000001.1:0-17410 GCF_040614155.1 Nocardiopsis sp. NPDC006139 | reverse complement strand
CCGGGCCTTCCACCAAACCGGAGACAGCCACCGCGAAGCGGTGGCATGGAACAACCTCGCCCTCGCGCTGCGCGACATGGACCGATTCGGGGAGGCGATCAACGCCCACACTCGGTCGGTGGAGCTGTTTCGAACCGTCGGGGACAATGGCCGGGCCGCAGCCGCACAGGAGAGCATCATCGAGATCCAGCAGGACCTGGATGCCAGAAGGCAGGCCTGACCTGGCTCGAACAGGAATCAGCCGCCTGGCCGGTATCGCCATATCAAGAGCTCATCTCATTTGGTGAGTCGGCGGTAGCAGATCAGCGTGCAGGCGATGCTGGCGAAGGCCAGGAAGTGGTCGGCCTTGCGCTCGTAGCGGCGGTGCAGTCGGCGGCATCCGGCCAGCCAGGCCATGGTGCACTCGACCTGCCACCGATGCCGGCCCAGCCGCTGCGAGGACTCCACGCCCCGGCGGGCCAGGCGGTGCACGATCCTCCGCCGCCGGAGCCAGCGGCGCAGGTGGGCGTAGTCGTAGCCCTTGTCGCCGTGCAGCTTGCCCGGTCTGCGCCGCCGGGGTCCGCGGCGGGAGCGGATCGGCGGGATCCCCGCCACCAGGGGTTGCAGCGCTTGGCTGTCGTGGGTGTTGGCCCCCGAGATCGCCATGGACAGGGGCAGACCGGACCGGTCGGTGATCAGGTGGATCTTCGACCCCTTCTTGCTTCGGTCGACAGGATTGGGACTTGTCAGGCCCCCCTTTGAGGGCGCGCGTGTTCACCGAGTCGATCGCGCACCGCGACCAGTCCAGCTCACCGCGAGAGCCGAGTTCGTCCAGGACCAGGCGGTGGAGCTTGGCCCAGACCCGGGCCCGGGTCCACTCGGTGAAGCGCCGGTGCGCGGTGGGTCCGGAGGGGCCGAAGACCGGCGGGAGCCGGGCCCAGGTGCACCCGCTGGTGGCCACGAAGGTGATCGCGGCCAAGACTTGGCGGTCGCCGTGTCTGCGCCGCCCGCCGCCCTGGGGGCGGGTGGGCGCTTCGGGGACCACCCGTTGGAACAGTTCCCACAGCTCGTCCGGCACCAGCCGTTCCACCATCGACACAGGAGCAGGCTGCCGAGAACCCAAATGAGATGAGTTCTAAAGAGTCGGGAACCGGTGATTCCGGCGTGGCCGGCGGGTCTCGCGGTTTGCCGGTTATGGGGGCGTACGGGAGCACATCGCCACCCCCTCAAGGTCAAGCTTGGGTCGGCTTTGCTTCTACCGGTGCGATGTTCAACGCTCTGACCAGCACAGACGGATGCATGCTGTCCCCGGATAAGCGCCCCGGTCCGCAAGGGCCCGTGCCCCCGGCACCGCTCCCGGAATCGGTGCCGGACCCGGTCCTCGACCGGGCGGACGACTCGCGAGGGCGCTCGAAGCTCAGGGGGACAAGATGTCGCTAAGTGCCGCACGCCTCACCGCCGCCGCGGCGGTCGGGACCGCACTGGCGCTGCTCGCGCCGATGGCCGCGAGCGCTCACAGCACGGTGGAGCAGGACCTCGCCACCGCCAAGAAGGCCACCACCAAGTACCAGGACGAGGCCGAGGCGATCGCCGACGGCTACGTGCCGACCGACCAGTGCGCGCAGAGCCCGGACGGCGTGATGGGCTACCACTACGTCAACCCGTACCTGATCGACCGGAAGCTGGACATCCGCACCCCCGAGGTGCTCGTCTACCAGCCGGACGGATACGGCGGCCGCAAGCTCGTGGCCCTGGAGTACTACTACGTCGACGCCGACCAGGACGTGGAGACCGACGACGACCGTCCCTCCCTCTTCGGGCACCCGTTCGACGGACCCGACGAGCCCCAGGAACCGGGCCTGCCGGTCAACTACACGCTGCACGTGTGGCTGTACCAGCACAACCCGAGCGGCCTGTTCAGCCCCTGGAACCCGGCGGGTTCCTGCGGGTACTGACCGGCGGCCGCACGGCCCGGTGACAGCGGCCCCGGAGCGCCCGCTCCGGGGCCGCCCCGACGCCCCCACAGCCCCTCACAACTCCCCGACGAGCTCCCAGGTCTCCGGGTCCAGGAGCCGCACCCCCGGCTCCTCCGTTCTTACCGCCACGACCTCCCCACTCGGATGCGGGGCCACCAGGTGAGGCGCCATCCCCTCAGGGAGAACATCCTCTCCGCTACCCAGGTCCCACGCGCTCCCGTAGTACTCCATATCCTCAGGAGCACCATCGCTCCACGTGACGTACACCCGGTCGAGCCACGGGTCCACTACGAGTTCGATGATCGAGGGTTCTTCGAGATCCGCGAACCCTTCCATGGTGAACGCTTCGACCTGGGAGCCGGTGACGAAGTCACGGACGATGACCTGATTCCCGAAGATATAGACGACCTTGTCGGTCCCCGGGATCGGAGAGAAGTCCAGATCCGATGCTGGGCGGACCGTGTGCAGGCGTTCCCCCGTGTACGCATCCCAGACGGTGATACTCCAGTCGTGGAAGCTCACCAGCTCAGATAACGCCAACCGGCGCTCGTCGATGAAGACTGGTCTGCTCCCGTCGATGTCGATGGTGCTCGTCCGCTCCCCCGTTTTCCCGTCGATGATCGGCACAACGGCTTCAGAGCCCCACCCGGTGAAAGCGATCAGTCCGCTGGGGGAGACGGCCAGCTCATCCACCCCGAGATCTGTGTGCAGGCCCGTTCCATCGGTTAGTTCTCCGAACCGGTACTGGATGGTCGTACCCGCCGTCAGATCGAACACCGTTCCGGTGAGGGGCCGGATCTCCTCCTCAGAACCCGAGTCCGGTACGACTGCGGCAACTGCGCATCCTCCCGGCAGGAAGCCAACGTTCCGGGTCTCGGCGGCCCCTTCGTGGAAGCGAGCCGTCTCCCTTGCCTGCCGCCAGTCCCAGATACCCACCCCGTCCTGCCAAGCGCTGATCGCCAGCAGGTCCCCGTCCGGAGAGAACGCCATGTGGGAGGCGTCCAGTTCCCCGCCGCTTCGCGCTTCGGGGGGAGTGAATCCCTCGGCCTCGGTGCAGTCGGTGACCACGACCTCCGGTGTACCGGCGGGTTCGGCCGGTTCGCCCCCCGACACCACGAGCGCGGTGGCGGCGGCAGCGGTCACGGCGAGCACCCCGGCGGCGAGCGGTACCAGGGGGCGCATCCCGTTCCGCTTCCCGTCGGCAACCTCCTCTTTTCCACGTGGCGCCGACTCCTCCGCTGCGGCGCCCGCGAGCATGTTCGCCAGCTCGCGCGGGTTCGGCCGCAGGTCCGGGTCGGGATGCAGACAACCGTCGATCACCTTCCGGAACCGGAGCGGGGGACCGGCCTCTCCCGCGATGGAGGACATCAGGGCCGCCCAATGCCGTACGGCCCCCTTCTCTCCTTCGGGCGGCTCAGCGAAGACCGGTCCCGCGAACACCGCACCGCCCGGAGCCGGCAGCACGTCCTCCGCCCGCAGGGGGCCGATCGGCACCGCCACCGCGTGCAGGTCGGCCAGTCCCCTGGCCAGTGCCGTGGCCACGGCGGGGAACCGCTGCGGGGCCAGCGCACCCCCGTTCCCCTCGACCAGGTCGGCCAGGGTCTCCTCCCCTGGCCGAGCGAAGGCGACCCAGGGGACGGCCCCCCGGGTGTCGGCGTCGGCCACCGCGCACACGTACCGGCTCTTCAGTTTCCGCAGGGCCTCCACCCGGCGGGCGAACTCGGCACGGAACGACGGGTCGGTGGCGCGCGCGGGTTTCAGGAGCACGATGGTCACGGCCGCACGGTCACCGGTTCCGCCCACGTAGCTGCGTGCCGCCCCGTCCTCTCCGAGTCTGCCGAGCAGCGGGTAGGGGCCGATGGAGGGCGGGTCGTGCGGGTGCAGGGGGAGCATGCCGTTCCTTTCCGTCAGCCGAGTTCGGCCAGGACATCCGAGGTCGTGGCATCGACGATGCGGACGGAGTCCGCCTCCGGCGGCAGTACGGCGAGTACGCCCCCCGCCGGGTGGGCGGCAAGGCTCCTGGTGTCCCGCTCACCGGTGCCGGCCGCCACCTGCTCTCCGGTGGAGAAGTCCCAGGAGACGGTCCATCCGCTGTCTCCGTTGAGGATGCTCGCCTCGTACACGACGTGGAACAGATCCGTGCCGGGCACCGCGGTGAGTTCCTTGAACCAATGGGGCGGCTCGCCCTCCGGACGGAGGAGACGGGGTTCGTCCTCCGCCAGGAAGTTCACATGGGCGATCCCCTCCCTGGTGAGGTAGAGCAGATCCCCCTCATCATTGGGTACGGCGATCGAGCCGCGCGCCAACTCGGTGGCCTCCTCCCTGCGGAACACCTCTCGGCCGGTCGCGGTCTCCAACACAACGACGGCATGTTGCAGGTTCAGGGCGAGATACCTTCCGTCCGGGGAGTAGGCGGGCCAGTGACTCGACTCGGCGAGGACGGTTTCGACCTCACCGGTCTCCAGGTCGATCACTCGGGTTCCATGGCTGCTGAAACCCTGGCTGACCGCGATCTTCCCGCTGTCCGGTGAGAACGCGAGCGGGTCGTCGTCGTAGTGGTCGATCGTCAGCTCCTCGGCGTACACGGCCCGTTCTCCGGTTCGCAGGTCGAAGACGTGCACCCCGCCTTCCCGGGATGTGTAGGCGAAACGGCAGCCGTCCGGGCTCACGGTCGGGGTCCCCGCCAATTCGGGCAGGGAATCGCCGGTGAAGGCGACCTCCGTTCCCGCCTCCCAGTCCCACAGGGCGACACCGGTCGGATGCGACACGGCCAGCAGGTCGCCGTCGGCCACGAAGCCGAGTGTGGGGCGGACGGCCAAGTCGAGGTCGTAGGTGTCCTCGCCCGGAACCTCGAACCGGTCCCGGGCGGCCCGTGCGTACTCGGCCGCGAATTCCTCGGGCCGCGAACACGTATCCGCCTCGCCGTCGTCCCCTTCGCCCTGTTGCGCAGTCGCCTCCCCCCGCGGCGACCCGTTCCCCTCCGCATCCCGCGCCGAGCCCGCCCACACCCCCGCGCCCGCGGCCAGGACCAGTGCGGCCGCGCCGGCGCCCACCGCCCACGACCGACCACGACGGGAGGGCGCCGACCCGCTCCGCGGGTCCCGGGAGACGTACCCCCGGTGTTCCTCCGCGACCTCCTCCACCTTCCGGGCGGCCTCCGACGGAAGCCAGTCCGGGGCCGAGCCGGCCGGGTCCACCGGACCGCCCAGCTCCTCCAGCACCCCGGCCGCGGTCGGCCGGTCGCCGGGGTCCTTGGCCAGGCACCGGGAGAGCAGTCCGCGCAGGCCCCCGGGGACGGAGTCCAGGTCCGGCTCCAGGCGGGTGATGCGGTAGGCCACCGCGGAGGGGTGACCTTCGCCGAACGGCCCGGTACCGGTGAGCGCGTACACGGCGGTGCCCGCCAGGGAGAAGACGTCCGCGGCGGGTGACGCCTCCGCGCCCCCGTACAGCTCGGGGGCGGTGTACCCGGGTGTTCCGGCGACCAGGGTCTCCTCGTCCTCGGCGGACCCGGCCTCCTCCAGGGCACGGGAGACCCCGAAGTCGATCACCTGCGGACCGGACGCGGCGACCATGACGTTGCCGGGTTTGAGGTCCCGGTGCACCAGGCCGTTCCCGTGCATGCCCTCCAGCGCTGAGGCGACGGCCCGCAGCAGGAACCGCACCGACTCCTCGGGGAGCGGGCCGGACTCCCGGACGAGTTCGTGCAGGGTTGGACCGGCCACGTATTCGGTGGCCATCCACGGGATCCGGGCGGCCGGGTCGCTGTCCAGCACACGCGGGGTGAAGGGACCGAGGGCGCGGTCGGCCAGGTCGAGTTCACGGGCGAACCTGGCGCGGAAGCCGGGATCGTAGGCGAACTCCGGCCGCACCGACTTGACCGCGGCGAGGGTGCCGTCGGCGTCCGTGGCCAGGTAGACACGCCCCATACCGCCCGAGCCGAGAACGGCGAGGAGGCGGTACGGGCCGATGTCGCGGGGGTCGTCCGGGGAGAGGGCGTGCATGGGGCCTTCGTTTCAGCGCGGTGTCTCAGTACAGCTCGTCGACGACGGTGAGGTTCTCGCCGTCCAGTACCAGCACCTGGTCCGCCTCCGTGTCGAGAACGGCCAGGAACTCGTCGCGGGGATGCGGTCCCACCGGTCCGGGCAGCAGGGCGTCGCCGTCGCGGAGGACCTCGCCCGTGCCGGTGTCCCACACGGTCCCGAGCAGGTCGGTGGCACCGAAAGGGTCCTCGACGCCGAGGTACAGCCGTTCCCCGTCGGAGGAGAACACAGGGGAGAGCGCGACTTCGGGGGAGTCCTCGCCGGCGCGGCCCAGGTCCCGGAGGGTGGTTCCGGTCCCCAGGTCCACGAGGCGCACCCGGTCGCCGTCCTCCAGCAGCGCCATCACCGACGGCTCGGCCGGGTGCAGGGCGAACCCCAGGTTCCCCGGGCCCTCGAAGTAGTGGACCCAGTCTCCGGTCTCCGCGTCCCACACGGCGACGCCCAGCACGCGCTCGAAGTCGTCGCTGACGGTGCCGACGAGCATCTCGCCGTCGGCGGTGAACTCCAGGTCGAACACGTAGGTGAACGTGTCCGGTCCGAGGAGGGGGACGGTGAGGACGCGTTCGCCCGCCGGGACGTCCCACACGTGGACGACGTGGTCGATGGCGTCCCCGTCGAGTTCGTTGGCGACTACCGCCAGGCGGGTCCCGTCGGGGGACAGCGCCGGCCTGCGGGGATTGGTGCCCTGCTCCTCGTAGACCAGGACGGTCTCCTGGGTCAGGGTGCCGCCGGTGTCCCGGAGGAGTTCGATGCGGTCCTCGTGGTCGGGCCCCGAACCGTCCGCGTGGACCGCCGCGATCGTGCCCTCGGTGTTGATGTCGGTCTCGGACGGCGAGGGGTCCAGGAAGGCCGTCATCTCACCCGCCCGCCAGTCCCATACGGCGAAGTAGAACGAGCCGGTCACGTAGATCCGTTCGCCGTCGGGGGAGAAGGTCACACTGTCGGCAGAGGACAGGCTCTGTTGGTACTCCTCCGAGGCGAAGGCCGGGTCGGCGGACGGTTCGCCGTCCGCGCCGTCCGCGCCGTCCGCGCCGTCCGCGCCGTCCGCCGTCCCGCCTGCGCCGGCCGACGCCGTGTCGTCGCCCGTGCCGCCGCCCCCTCCGCCTCCGGGCAGAACGGTGAGCGCGTACCCGCCCCCGGCCACCAGCGCCAGTGCGGCGGCCGCCGCCACCGCCGCCAGCGCGGGCCGCCGCCACCGGGCCCGGTCCGCGCGGGCGCGCTCCCCGGCCTCCCGCTCCCGCAGGAGGCGGACGTCCTCGGTGACGGGGCCGGGCAGCCACGGGTGCCCGGTGTCCGGCATCGGGACGTCGGCCAGTTCGGCCAGGATCCCGGCGATGTCCGGCCGGTGCCCGGGGCCCTTGGCCAGGCAGCGGGCGAGCAGGTCGCGCAGCGGGCCCTCCGGGACCGCGTCCAGGTTCGGCGCCTCCTCCAGGATCCGGCGCAGGGTCTCCCGGGGCGGGGCGAAGCCGAAGGGCGGCTCCCCGGAGGCGGCGAACAGCACCGTCCCGGCCAGCGAGAACACGTCGCTCGCCGGGGAGACGTCCCGGCCCCTGATCTGCTCGGGTGAGGTGTAGGCGGGGGTGCCGAAGGTCTGCCCGGTGCGGGTGAGCACCGTGCCCTCCACCGCCCGTGCCAGCCCGAAGTCGATCACCTGCGGCCCGCGCGGCGACAGCAGCACGTTGCCGGGTTTGAGGTCGCGGTGCATGAGCCCGGCCGCGTGCACCGCCTCCAGCGCGCGGGCCAGGCCGGACACCAGCACGGGCAGGGACTCGGCGGGCAGCGGCCCGTGTTCGCGCACCGCCTCCTTGAGGGTGGGGGCGGGCACGTACTCGGCGGCCATCCAGGGGACGGCGGCGTCGGTGTCCGCGTCCACCACGGCCGGGGTGAGGGGGCCGGAGACCCGGCGCGCGGCGCGGACCTCGCGGGCGAACCGGGCCCGGAACTCGGGGTCCTGGGCCAGGTCGTCCTTGACGAGCTTGAGGGCGGCCAGGTCCCCGCCCGGGGTGCGGGCCAGGTAGACCCGGCCCATGCCGCCCGCGCCCAGGCGGGCCAGGATGCGGTGGGGGCCGACGGTGCGCGGGTCGTCGGAGGTGAGGGGGTACACGGAGCGGGGGTTCCTCAGGGCGTCGCGGGACCGGGGCGCCGTACCGGGGGCAGGGGAGGGCCCGGCCAAGATATCTCTCGGACGGCCGTGCGCGGAGCCCGTGGCCGCATGCGGACTCCGCGCCGTGCCGGAACGCGCACGCTCGGTACCGGATTCCTGGCCCCCGCGCCGCTTCCCTTCCGGCGGCCCCGGCGGCCTGAGCCGCCAGGGCCGCCGCTTGCGGGTTCCGCGGGCTCAGGCCGCCGGGGCCGACGTCGCCGCCGGTTCCGTGTTCCGCGGGCTCCGCCGGGGCAGGGGGGCGAAGCCGACCGCGAGCCCGGCGCCGATCACCGCCATGCCGATCCACGCGCCGAGCGACGGCATGGGGGCGCCCAGGGCGGTGGCGACCAGGGCGGCCGTCGGTGCGGCCGCACCCGCCGCCAGGCTCGCGGCGCCCGCGCCGATGCGCGCCACACCCGTGAACCACAGCACGAACGACAGCGCGGTCGCGACCGCCCCCAGGTAGACCACCGCACCCAGCACCGCCGGGTCGGCGACCATCGCCCACCCCGCCGGGTTCACGAACAGCGACAGCACTCCGAAGACCAGCGCCGCCGTCACCGTCGTCGCCGCCGTGTACCCCCACGCCCCCATGCGCGGCAGCGCGGGCGCCCCGAACAGCGTGAACCCGGCCTCCAGCGCGATCAGCGCCAGCGCCATCAGCACGCCGATCACGTCCGCGTGCCCCCATCCGGTCACCGCGACCGCGCCGGCGCTGACCACCAGCGCCCCCGCCACGATCCGCGCCGACGGCCGTTCGCCGCGGGTCAGCGGCCCGGCCACCGACAGCACCATGGGGATGCACGCCACCGCCGCCGCGAGCACCGCCGGTTCCGC
The DNA here is from genome assembly GCF_040614155.1 of Nocardiopsis sp. NPDC006139. Classification (NCBI taxonomy): domain Bacteria; kingdom Bacillati; phylum Actinomycetota; class Actinomycetes; order Streptosporangiales; family Nocardiopsidaceae; genus Nocardiopsis; species Nocardiopsis sp. NPDC006139. Next base: position 8,435 of record NZ_JBEXTT010000001.1, on the reverse strand, counting down.
GTGCGCCGTTCCTACGATCAGGGCCAGGTTGAACCCCACCAGCCCGGAGAGGGCGCCGGCGACCACCCAGAGAACGTCCCGACCGCGCGGCAGCGGCACCTTCTGGGCGAACAGGCGGGCCAGCGCGACGACCGCCACCGCCGCCACCGCGTACCGGGCCGACTGGACGACGAACGCGGGCATGTCCGCGGTCGCCCCGATCACGGCGACGCTGCTGCCCATCAGCGCCATCCCGCCCAGGGCGGGCCACAGCCCCCACAGGGACGACGGAGCGGAGGCGGCGGACGGAGCGGAGACCGGGGAGGCGGAAGGAGCGGGGCTCAGGGAAGATGTCTTTTGCACGCCTCCACTCTGGACCCGGTATGGTCCGACCGACAGGACCAAACATGAGCGTTCCGACCGGACCAAAGGGGGCGGGGGAGATGGCCCAGGGCTCGGACTTCCTGCAACTGGACGCCTCCGCCGTCCCACGCGGCGAGCGCACCGAATGGCTCACCGGGGCCCTGCGCTCGGCCGTCGCCTCCGGCGTCCTGCCGCTGGGCACCCGGCTCCCGCCCACCCGCGTGCTGGCCGCCGACCTCGGCGTGGCCCGCGGCACGGTGGTCGAGGCCTACCAGCGCCTCACCGAGGAGGGCCTGCTCACGGCGGCCCGCGGCGCCGGGACCGCCGTGGCGGCCCGCCCCCTGGACGCCCCCGCCGCACGCTCCACCGGCACCTGGGAACCCACCGTCTACGCGCCCGAGACCGTCGACCTCGCCAGCGGCATCCCCGACCTGGCGGCCTTCCCCCGCGCCGCCTGGCTGCGCGCCGAACGCGAGGTCCTGTCCACCGCCACCGCCCGCTCCCTCGGCTACGCCCCGCCCCAGGGCACGCTGGAGCTGCGCACCGAGCTCTCCGCCTGGCTGGCCCGTTCCCGGGGCGTGCGCGCCGCCCCCGGGCAGATCGTGGTCACCGCCGGGGTCACCGGCGCCCTGAGCATCCTGTCCCAGGTCCTGCGCGCCCGCGGCCTGGACACCATGGCCCGTGAGGACCCCGGCGCCGACGGCAACCGCATGATCCTCGGGCACTGGCTGCGCTCCACGGTCCCCGTCCCGGTGGACGGCGACGGCATCGACACCGACGCCCTGGCCGCCACCGACGCCCGCGCCGTCCTGGTCACGCCCGCCCACCAGTTCCCGACCGGCGTGGTCCTGTCGCCGCTGCGCCGCCGCGCGCTGCTGGCCTGGGCGCGCGAGCGCGACGGCCTGGTGATCGAGGACGACTACGACGCCGAGTACCGCTACGACCGCTCACCGGTCGGCGCCCTGCACGGCCTGGACCCGAACCTGGTGGCGCACACCTCCAGCCTGTCCAAGACCCTGGCCCCGGCCCTGCGCGCGGGCTGGCTGGTCCCGCCCCCGCACCTGCTGGAGGACGTGGTCGAGGCGCGCTGGGCCGCCGACCTGGGCTCGCCCTCGCTGCCCCAGCTGGCCCTGGCGCTGCTGCTGCGCGACGGCACCATCGCCCGCCACCTGCGCACGATGCGGGCGCGCCACCGCGCCCGCCGGGACGCCGCCGTGGCGGCGGTCCGCGCCCACCTGCCCGGCTGCACGGTCCTGGGGGTGGCGGCGGGCCTGCACCTGCTGGTGCTGCTGCCCGGGGGAGTGGACGACCGGGAGGCCGCCGCCCGCGCCGAGCGCGCCGGGGTGGCGGTGCAGCCGCTGTCGCGGCACCGCGCCGCCCCCGGTCCGCCGGGCCTGGTCATCGCCTACGCGGGCCACGGCCCCGCGCGGTTGCGCGAGGCCGTGGCCCGGCTGGGCGCCGCCGTCCGCCTCTGACGGGCGGCCGGGGCTGAGGGTCCGCCGGGCGGCTCAGGAGACCTGCGAGGCCTCCCGGGACGGTTCGGCGGCGGCCTTCGCGGCCTCCGGCGCTCCCGCCCCGGCACGCCGGTCCAGGAGTCCGGCCGTCAGCGCGATCGCCAGGCCCGTCACCGCCAGGACGGCGCCGATCGCGGCGGGGGAGGACAGCCCCAGCCCCGCGGAGATGCCCACCCCGCCCAGCCAGGCGCCGCCCGCGTTGGCGAGGTTGAACGCCGAGTGGTTGGCCGCCGACGCCAGGGCCGGCGCGGCGCCCGCCTTGTTCATCACGAGCAGCTGCAACGGCGTGGCCACGCCGAACCCGACCGCGCCCAGCACCACCACCGACGCCATCGCGGTCCAGGGGTTGTGCACGGTGAACGTGAAGACCACCAGCACCACGGCCAGCGACCCCAGCGCGCCGTAGATGGTGGGCCGCAGCGCCCGGTCGGCCAGCGGGCCCACGACCAGCGAGCCCAGGGTCATGCCGATGCCGAACAGCGCCAGCACCACGGTCACGCCACCGCCGCTCATCCCGGCCAGCTCGGTCATCATCGGCGCGATGTAGCTGTACACGGCGAACACGCCCGCGAACCCGAACACCGCCGACAGCAGCCCCAGCAGCACCTGGGAGTTCCCCAGCGCCCGCACCTCGGGCATCAGCCGCCCGGTGCCGGTGCGCTCCAGCCGGGGCACGAACACGGCGATGCCGACCACGGCCAGCACGGCGATCGCGGTCACCACCAGGAAGGCGGACCGCCAGCCCAGCTCCTGGCCGAGCAGGGTGCCCGCGGGGACGCCGATGATGTTGGCGACGGTCAGGCCCAGGAACATGCGGGCCACCGCGCGCCCCTGCCGGGCGGGCCCGGCCATCTGGGCGGCGGCCAGCGCCCCGGCGCCGAAGAACGCGCCGTGCGGGAGCCCGGCGACCACCCGGGAGGCGAACACGGTCTCGTAGGTGGGGGCCAGCACCGTGGCCAGGTTGCCCACGGCGAACAGGACCATGAACAGGATCAGGACGGTCTTGCGGGGCAGCCGGGTGGCCATCGCGGTGAGCAGCGGGGCGCCGCCGACGACGCCGAGGGCGTAGGCGGAGATGAGGTACCCGGCGTGGGAGATGCTGACGCCGAGCCCGTCGGCGACCTCCGGCAGCAGGCCCATGATGACGAACTCGGTGGTTCCGATGGCGAAAGCGCCCAGGGCGAGGGCGAGCAGGGCCAAGGGCATGGCGGACCTCTCTGAACGGCTGTGGAGTGGACCGGGGGGTGAGGTCGGTGTGCGGGGGTGCGGGCTCCGTTGCCCGGGGCGTCGGATGTCCGGACATCCGGCGACACTGGCACAACCGGGGCCGGGGGTGGTCTACTTCCCGGTAACCGCCGGCCACCGGGTGTGATGTCCGACTCGCCCGCCGACCTGCGGCGCGGCGGGCCGATGCGGCGAGCGGCGGCCGGGCCGCGCGGCCCCGGGGAAAGGGGGCGGCCCGCCGGTGGGGAAGACCGGCGGGCCGCGCGATTCAACGGGGGTCACGGGTGCGCCCCGGGGCGGCCCGGGGCGCGGGTGGGAGGGTCAGGGCAGGTTCCACCTCTGGACGGCGCTGCCGTCGCAGTTCGCGATCTCGGTGCGGGTCCCGTCGGTCTGCGCCCGGCCGACGGGCTGCAGGCAGCGTCCCGACTGCGGGTTGCGCAGCCCCTGCTGGGCGGTGTGCGTCCACTGCTGGGCGCCGGTCCCGTTGCAGGTCCACAGCTGGACCCGGGTGCCCGCGGCGGTGCCGCCGCCCGCCACGTCCAGGCACCGGCCGTAGGCGCGGACGGTGCCGTCGGAGCCCACCGTCCACTGCTGGGCCTGGTTCCCGTTGCAGTGGGCGAGCTGGATCGGGGTGCCGTCGGCGTTGGCCGCGCCCGCCACGTCGAGGCAGATCCCGTTGGAGGCGGTGATGGTGCCGGTCCCGCCGCCGCCCGCGCCGTCGAGCGAGTACACGCGCACGTAGTCCACCAGCATCTGCTGCGGGAACTGCGTGCTGCCGTCGGGGTAGCCGGGCCAGTTCCCGCCGACGGCCACGTTGAGGATCATGAAGAACGGCTGGTCGAACACCCACGGGTCGCCGCCGGTGCTGGAGGGGGTGACGGAGTGGTAGACGTTGCCGTCCACCGACCAGGTGATGGAGCCCGGGCGCCAGTCGACGGCGAAGGTGTGGAAGTCGTCGGCGAACGACCACCCCTGCGGGTGCATGTAGGAGCCGGTGATGCCCTCGCCGCCCGAGTAGCCGGGGCCGTGGACCGTGCCGTGGACCAGGTGGGGTTCGCGGCCGATGTTCTCCATGATGTCGATCTCGCCGGAGTTGGGCCACGGGGTGCCCGGGAAGCTCCCGCCGAGCATCCAGAACGCGGGCCAGATGCCCTGGCCGCGCGGGATCTTGATGCGGGCCTCGACCCGGCCGAAGTGGGGCTGGAACTTGTTCTGGGTGGTCATCCGGGCCGAGGTGTAGCTCCCGTCGGCCTCGCGGCGCGCGGTGATGACGAGGTTGCCGTTGCCGTCCAGGGCGGAGTTGGCGCGGCTGTTCGTGTAGTTCTGGAGCTCGTTGTTGCCCCAGCCGTGGTCGCCGGTCTCGTGGTTCCAGTTCGCGGCGGAGGGAGCGCTCCCAGAGGCGCCGTCGAACTCGTCGGACCAGACCAGTGCGGCCTGCGCGGCGGCGGCCGGCTCGGCCTCGGCTGGGGCGGGGGCGGCGGCGGAGGTGCCGGGGGCCAGGAGGGCCAGGGCGGCCACGGCCGCCGCCACGGAGAGGGGGGTGCGGAATCGTCTCGTGCGCATGCGCGTACTCCGGGGGAGTGGTCCCGCCCCGGGGGGCGGGGGAGCGGACGGAGCGGTCGTGCCGCCGGGGCGCGACCATGGCGACCGAGCGCGGTCGCCGTGTGACCCACTGAATCGTAAAGTGACTTTACGTTTAGTCAGGGGACCGGAACAAGAGGTGGGACCCGGTCTCTTGGGGGCCGCGTTCCCGGCCGCCGCCCGGTCGTCCCCGTCCGCCCGCCGGGTGGCGCGCCATCGGCTGGGGTGCCATCCGGCCGCGTGCCGACCCGCCCCGGCGCCGCCGGGGGCGGCTCAGGGGCGGGCCGGGGCCGCCGGCCCGCCCGCCGCGCGCGTCACTTGTAGGCGGCCGCCCCGTGGCGCCAGTACCCGATGAAGGAGATGTGCGTCTTGGGCACCCCGCGCCCGCGCACCAGCTCCCGGCGCAGCCCTGTCGGCAGGGCCCGCTCCCCGGCCACGAAGCAGTACGGGGTCCCCGCGGGCAGGTCCGCCGCCAGCACCGTCCGCAGCGCCAGCTCGCCGGGCACGCCACCGCCGCCGTCACGCGGCAGCCAGTGCAGGTTCACCCCGTCGGGGACCTCGACCTCGCGGATGTCGGCCGTCTCGGGGACCTCCAGGAACACCTCGGCGCGCAGGTCTTCGGGAGCCTGCTCGACGATCGACAGCAGCGCCGGCAGCGCGCTCTCGTCGCCCACCAGCAGCTGCCAGTCGGCGTCCTCGGGCGGCAGGTAGTAGTACCCCTCGGCGAACAGGCCGGCCTCGTCGCCCTCCTTCGCGTTCAGCGCCCAGCCGGAGGCGGGGGCCCGGGAGCCGTGCACCGCGAACTCGATGTCCAGTTCCAGGCGCTCGGCGTCGAACCGGCGGGGCGTGTAGTTGCGGAAGAGCGGCTTCTCGGCGGAGGGCATCAGGTAGTACTTGGCGATCCAGCCGTTGCCCGCGGCCTGGGGCAGCCGCAGCCGCTGCTGCCCCTCGCGCGGCAGGAACAGCCGGGCGCACTGGTCCAGGCCCAGGAACTCGAAGTCCGCGAGCTCCTCGCCGCCCAGGGTCACGGTGACGAAGTTGGGGGTGGTCCGCTCGGTGCGGACGACGCGGGCGCGGACCATGGCGCGGCGCTCGGGGTTGCGGATCTTCATGGGGGTCGTCTCTCTTCTCCCGGCGAAGGGTGGGGCCGGGCATCTGCGAGGGGACCCGGTCCTGGTTAGGTTAGCCTATCCAACTTCCCGTCCGGTGTTTCGGGGAGGGCTCCCCGGGGAACCGGTAGGGGACCCACCCGGGCGGTCGCCACAAAAAACCTCCGAAAGAATTCCGAAACCGCGTCATAGGCGACCCGCATGAACGTGTTGAGGGTGAACCGAAAACCCGGGTGTTGCGTCAACCCGCACGAGGAGTGCAACGCACGCCCAGGTCAGCCGTCCCCGATGGAAGGACCGCCGATGAGCGCCATCCCCGCCCCCGACCAGCCCTACCAGCGCCCCGCCGACCCGGCCGCCCTGGTCGGCCGCTGGGTCCGCGTCGACGACCGGGCCCCCGCCTCCGTCGGGGTCCTCGAACACGCCCGGCGGACCGGAGGGGGCGCCGGCTGGGAGTGGGAGCTGCGCACCTCCGACGGCGTCGTCTCGGGGCGCGGCCCGCTGGCCGCCCGTCCCCTGACCGAAACCGCCGACCTGCGCTCGGCCCGCCGCAGACTGCGCGCGGAGCTGGCCGACCTGGCCGAGTTCGGCGCCCCCGACGACCCGGACCTGGCGCGGGCCGCCGCCGACCTGGACCTCCTGGAGCTGGAGGCCGCGGCCCGGCCCTGAGCCGGGTGCGCCGCCCGCTCGGAACAGGCGCGCTCCGAGCGGGGGCCGTCCCCGCCCCCGGCCCCCGCGGCCGGGTTTCGGACAGTCCCGGCCCCGGAGGGGGCGCCGGGGCCGTCCCGGTCGGAGGTCGCGACCGCCCCGCCATCCGTCACTCTGGTCACGGAAAAGGACAGAGGGGACGTACGCGTACCTGCGGGCACTCCGTACCAATGGTGGCTGTCACACTCCTTGATGCCACTTCGTGACAACCCCCTGCGTGACCGGTGCGTCTCTGTCAGAGACGGTGGACACGCCGTCACACGCGCACCAGGCGGAGACGTGCGCACGGCAGGGGGAAACGAGATGGAGGGACGCAACGGCGTTCTCATGGAGACCGGGGCCTACTGGCTCCTCTACGTGGTCTCCGTCTGCGGCGCGCTGATGCACTGGAGGCTGGGCAACGAGGAGCTGGCGGCGATCTGCGGGGCGGCGGCCGTCCTCGCGGCGCTCCTCATCGCCGCCCGGCACCGCGACGACCTCGCCGCCCACCGCTGACCGCGCCGGCCCCGGCCGAACCCCGCACGCCCGCCGCCGATTCCCCGTCCCCGTGGGGTGATCATCACCGCGGCACCGCCCCTCCCTGGGCGTTTGCCCACCCGGTGTCCGGATAGTCTTCCCGGTATGCGTTCTTGGTCTGCGCCTGACATCGTCCCCCTGCCGGGTACCGGCGGTCCCCTGCGGCTCCACGACACGGCCACCGGCCGGATACAGGAGACCGCCCCCGGACCCCGGGCCGGAATGTACGCCTGCGGAATCACCCCCTACGACGCGGCACACCTGGGCCACGCGTTCACCTACCTGACCTTCGACCTGGTCAACCGGGTGTGGCGCGACGCCGGGCACGACGTGAACTACGTGCAGAACACCACCGACATCGACGACCCGCTGCTGGAGCGGGCCGAGGCCATCGGCGTCGACTGGCGCGACCTGGCCCACCGCGAGATCGACGTCTTCCGCGACGACATGGCGGCCCTGCGCATCATCCCGCCGACCTCCTACGTCGGCGTGGTCGAGTCGGTCGACCTCATCAGCGACCTGGCCGCCCGCATCCGCGACACCGGCGCCGCCTACGACCTCGACGGCGACCTGTACTTCTCCGTCGCCGAGGCCGAACGCTTCGGCGAGATCGGCCACCTGGACCGGGACGTGATGCTCGACCTGTTCGGGCAGCGCGGCGGCGACCCCGACCGCCCCGGCAAGAAGGACCCGCTCGACTGGCTGCTGTGGCGCGCCGAACGGCCGGGCGAGCCCGCCTGGGAGAGCCCGCTGGGGCGGGGCCGCCCGGGCTGGCACATCGAGTGCAGCGCCATCGCCCTGGACCGGCTGGGCCCGGACTTCGACCTCAACGGCGGCGGCAACGACCTGGTCTTCCCCCACCACGAGATGGGCGCGGCCGAGACCCGCTGTATCACCGGCGGCCCCAACGCCCGGGCCCACCTGCACGTGGGCATGGTCGGCCTGGACGGCGAGAAGATGTCCAAGTCGCTGGGCAACCTGGTGTTCGTGTCCAAGCTGCGCGAGCAGGGGGTGGAGCCGGCGGTGATCCGCCTGGCCATGCTCACCCACCACTACCGGGGCGCCTGGGAGTGGACCGACGACCACCTGCCCGAGGCCCACGCCCGCGCCGAGCGCTGGCGCGCCGCGTTCGCCCTGGGCGCGGCCCCCGACGCCGCCCCGCTGCTGGCCGCGGTGCGCGCCGCGCTGGCCCGGGACCTGGACTCCCCGGCGGCGCTGGCCGCGGTGGACGCCTGGGCGCGGGCCGCGCTCACCGAGGGCGGCACCGACACCGCCGCCCCGGCGCTGGCCCGCACCACCGTCGACACCCTGCTCGGCGTGGCCCTCTGACGCCCTCCCCGAGGAGGCCCCGGGGGCTCTCGCCCTCGTGGCCGCGGGCGCGCCGGGCCCGGCGCGCCCGCGGCCGACGTCCACCAGGGCCCGCGCGCCGGGCGGAGCGGCC